>JAKFXK010000032.1 GCA_021731445.1 Nevskiaceae bacterium
GTGTGGCGCTGACCGGGGCCGACACCAGCAGCCCGAGCTTTACCGCCCCGGCGGTCGATGCCGCCACGGTGCTCAGCTTCAGCTTCACCGCCACCGATAACGCCGGCGGCAGCGCCAGTGACACGGTGAACGTACAGGTGCAGGACAAGCCCGCGTCCAACCGCGTGCCTGTCGCCGATGCAGGGCCGGATCAGAATGTCAATGAAGGCAGCAGCGTCACGCTGCTCGGCTCCGGTCAGGACGAAGACGGCCGCATTGCAAGCTATGCCTGGACCCAGGTCGCAGGACCGGCGGTGACGCTGTCCGATGCCGCTGCCGAACGCCCCGGCTTCACAGCGCCGCAAGTCACCGCCGACAGCGAGCTGGTGTTCGAACTGGTGGTGACGGACGACAAGGGCGCGCGCTCACCCGCGGATCGCAGCAGCGTCACCGTACGCAATCTGGTCACCTCCAACCAGCCGCCAGTGGCGAATGCGGGCCCCGATCAGACGCTTGACGAAGGTGCAGCAGTCAGCTTGAGCGGCAGCGGCAGCGACCCCGACGGCAGCATTGCCAGTTTTGCCTGGACCCAGACCGCCGGCCCTGCCGTGACGCTGGCCGGTGCTGCCACCGCTACCCCCAGCTTCACCGCCCCGCAAGTCGATGCGCTGACCACGCTCCGCTTCAGCCTCACCGTCACCGACAACAATGGTGCAAGCGGCAGCGATGCGGTGGAGGTGCGGGTGCAGAACATCGCCGCCAGCAACCAGCTGCCGCTTGCCAATGCAGGGAGCGACAAGGCGGTCGACGAAGGCGCAGCCGTGAGCCTGCCCGGTGTCGCCAGCGACCCCGATGGCAGCGTTGCCAGCGTGGTCTGGACTCAGGTTTCCGGCCCCGTCGTGATGCTGAGCAATGCCAACACCAACACGGCCAGCTTCACCGCACCAGCAGTTGCCACCAACAGCAGTCTGGTGTTTCGCTTTACCGTCACCGATGACAAGGGTGCGGCTGCCAGTGACGAAATGACGGTGCTGGTGCGCGATACCGCCGTCGCCGAAACCCCGCTGGCGCAACCCTGCCTCGATGCCGGTGCGCCCGCCGCCCTGTGCGCGTTGTTCGGCAACGGCGGGGGCAGCGGCACGCCGCCATCTTCCGGTGGCGACGCGGCGTTGTTGCAGCCGGCCCTCGACAGCCTGCTGCGCGGCTGCGATCTGCTCGATGCCAGCAACTGTCTCTACCCCTTTCCCAACAACTTCTTCACCGTGCCGGCCTCCACCGGCAGCCCGCAGGCGGCAGCCAGCGGCGGCACCGGCCTGCGCGTCAACTTCAGCCTTGCCGCCACCCCGCGCAACAGCGCCGGCAAGCCGGTAGACCCGGAAGACTGGAACCGCAACGACGGCTTCTCGCCCGGCGCGCTGATCACCACCTATGTGCCGATGCTGTCGCTGGAAAAAACCTATGGCCTGCCACTGAACCAGATTGGCGTCGCCAATCTTGGCCTGTCCTTGCAGGCCGATGCGCCCGTGCTGCTGCTGGAAGTACCGCAAGCGCCGGAAGCAAACGCACCGCGCAAGCACCTGGCCTGGGCCGAGATCGACAGCAACGCCAATCTGCTGCTGCCGAACCAGGCACCGGAGGCTGGCGAACTGCCCTTCGACCCGATCAGCCGCCCCGGCAATGATGGCCGTGCCGCGCTGCTGATCCGCCCGGCAAAGAACCTCGCGGAAGGCCGCCGTTATGTGGTGGTGCTGCGTGGCCTGAAAAATGCCGCCGGTGGCGCCCTTGCCGCACAGGCCGCCTTCGCCACCTGCCGCAACAAGACGGCCTCTTCGCTGCCGCCGGTGCAGGCGCGCTGCGCGGCGCTGGAGCGCGATGTGTTCCCGGTGCTCGACGCTGCCGGCATTGCCCGCGACGACTCGCTGTACCTGGCCTGGGACTTCACCGTCGCCAGCACCAATGGCATGGTCGGCCGCCTGCGCCACATGCGCGACGACGCCTTTGCCTCGCTGGCGAAAACCGCTGGCAGCGATTGCAGCAAGGCCCGCGACGACGGCAGCTGCAATGCCCCGACCTTCACCGTCGACAAGATCACCACAACGCCGCAGAACGGCATCGCCCGTCGCATCGAAGGCACGCTGACCGTGCCCAGCTATCTGGTGCCAGCTGACGCAGCACCCCTGGAAGACGCGCGCCTGTCCGCAGGCCTCGATGCCCTCTGCGCCAATCTGCCTGCCAGCGCACCGCAGCCGTTCAAGGATGGCTGTGCAGATTTCCGCGATGTCACCGGCATCGGCCAGGGCATTGCGACGCCGCCCAACCGCCTCAACTACACGCCGGGCAGCAGCAACTCCTGTGCGGGCCTGAGCCCTGAGCAGATTCCAGGCAGCAACTGCGTCAACCAGGCCCGCTACGGCGATGGTCTGCCCGACCGCAACGGCACGATGAGCACCCGCTACATCTGCCAGATCCCTGACCGTGCCACGCCCGAGGCACCGGCGCGCGCCGGCATCTACGGCCACGGCCTCTTGGATTCGCGCGTCGCCGTCACCTACGACGGCGTGCCGGAAATGTCGCGCGAGCACAACTACCTGTTCTGTGCGGTGGACTTCTACGGCTTTGCCACCGGCGATCTCGCCAATGTCGCAGCGTCGCTGCTCGATCTGTCGACTTTCGGCGTGATCCCCGACGCCTCGCAGCAGGGCATCGTCAACTTTGCCTTTCTCGCCCGCCTGCTGCGCGATGCCAATGGCTTTGCTGCCCACACGGCATTCCAGTCCGGTGGCCGTCCGCTGTTTGATCGCAGCGAAGTGTTCTACGACGGCAACAGTCAGGGCGGCATCCTGGGCGGCGTGGTACTGGCCGCCAGCAAGGACGTGCAGCGCGGTGCGCTCGGCTCGCTGGGCATGAACTATTCAACGCTGCTCACCCGCAGCACCGACTTCGATCCGTATGCCTTGCCGCTGTACGCGGCCTATACCGACCCGCTCGACCGGCAACTGCTGTTCTCGATGATCCAGATGCTCTGGGATCGCAGCGAGAACAACGGCTACGCCGCCCACCTCACCGACAACTCGGCATTCGGCGGCGCGCCGAAGATCGTCAAGCTCGACCCGCAGTTCGGCGACCATCAGGTGACCATGTGGAGCGCCGATGTGATGGCCCGCACCATGGGCGTTCCGGTGACCACGACGCACATCGCGCGCGTCGCCGCCAACCTGGGACAAGCCAGACGGCATCCTGACCTGGTGCCCTACCTCGGCCTTACCGCGCTGGATTTCAACAACCCCGCACAGACCGCTGGCGGTGCGCTGCAAATCTGGGACGACAAGCGCACGCTGATCCCGCCGCTCGGCAACAATCCGCCCCGCGAAGGCGACGACCCGCACGACAACTCGGCCAAGAAAGTCTCCGGCCGCTGCCAGAAAGCGCACTTCCTGCGCACCGGCGGCCAGCTGGTGGATGTCACTGCTGTCGAGTTCGATAGCGCGGTCTGCCCGCCAGTGCCGCAGGGCAGCACGCAGAGTGATGCCGATGGCGATGGCGTGGTCGATGGCAATGACCGCTGCCCGAACACCCCGGCGGGTGCGACGGTAGACCCTGCCAATGGCTGCACGGCGGAACAGGCCACGGCCGACAGTGACGGCGATGGTGTGAGCAACCTCAAGGATGCCTGCCCGGCCACACCCGCGAATGATGATCCGGACGCAAGCGGCTGCGGCGCCAGCCAGCGCGATGGCGATGACGATGGCGTTTCGGACGCGGACGACCTCTGCCCCAGCACACCGCCCGGCAGCACGGTGGGCGCAAGCGGTTGCCCGACAACCACCAATGCCTCCTGCGAATCGCAGCAGAATCTTGCCGGCAACCGCAGCTACCAGGTCACCATCGCCTCCGAAAGCAATCGGCAGATCAGCTTCCAGGTGCTGGAACCGAAAACCTTCAACTGCGCACGACGCGCCCAGGGCGCGCATCCGCTGGTGCTGCACGGCCACGGCTTTGGTGGCTCGCGCAGCACTGGCGGTTTCGATAACTACCGCGATCTCGGCTACACGGTGATCTCCATCGACCTGCGCGGCTTCGGCGGCAGCAGCGGCACGGTGCGGGTGATGGACCCGGACTTCGAGGGCAAGGACCTGATCCGCATCCTCGACTGGGCCGAGCAGAATCTCGACTACCTGGCCTGGCGTGACGAAAGCCCGCTGGTGATGAAGCCCTTCGTGGCACGCCCCGCCCCGGCGGTGAGCGTTGCGGCGGGCGCCAACCTGCTGGTGGGCTCCATCGGCAGCAGCTACGGCGGCGGCTACCAGCTGCTGTTGCAGAACGTCGATCCCAAGAACCGTCTCGATGCGATGGCACCGGACATCACCTGGCACGACCTGCGCTTCAGCCTGAACCCCGGCGATGTCATCAAGACCGGCTGGGATCTGTTGCTGGTGGCGGGTGGCGAAGCCGGTTCGTATGCACCGGGCCTGCAAAGCCGGGAGTCGCCGGCACAGCGCGGGCTTGACCCATACATCGTCGAAACCCTGGCGCGCGGTGGCGCAACAGCCGAGTTCCCGCGCGAGGCGCTGGAGTGGTTCCGCTACCACAGCCCCAGCTATTGGTGCGGCCTCAACAGCCAGCCGACCATGCCGTACGGCGTCAACGAGCCGGCACCGTTCGACCCCAACTTCATGCTCACCGGCTTCTTTAACGAACTGCCAGGCAGCAACACCCGCACCGGGCAGGTGGGTATCCCGGTACTGCTGTCGCAGGGCATGCGCGATACGCTGTTCAACTTCAACGATAGCTGGTGGAACTACCAGTGCATGGCCAAGCGTGGGGATGACGTTCGGCTGATCACCCACCAGTCCGGCCACCTGTTGCCCATTGCCCAGCCAGCCGCTGGCAACAACGATTGCGGTAGCCGCAACCGGGGCAATGCGACGCTGGAATGGTTCGGCGAGAAGCTGCGCGGTACGACGGAAGCCAACATCCTCAAGGGCACCGAGGATTCCGTCTGCCTGTCGCTCACCAACGGCGATGCCGTCGACATTCCAGTCGACGAGTTCCTCGCCCCGCGCGCGGAAAGCTTTGAGCGTCCGCTGCTCGGCAGCTACACCGCCATCGACAATGTGATGCTCACTGCCGTGCCGCAGGGCGTACCCGCAGTGCTCGCCTATGGCGCGCCGCTGCCAGTGCCGCAGGTGGCAGAGCTGTTGACCGTGCGAGAAGCGCAGTCGCTGATCCTCGGCGGCATTCCGCAGGCCAGTATCCGTCTCAGCTCACCGCAGATGGTCAATGACCTCGCCTGCGCCGAAGCCGGGCTGCCGACCCTGCGTACCGGTTGCGATGCGATGGTATTTGTCGGCCTGGGCCTGAAAAAGGCTGGCAGCAGCAGCTACACGCTGATCGACGATCAGGTGCTGCCGGTGCGGGGCCTCGGCACGCATGCCGTCAGCATGGTCGGCATCGGCGAACGGTTGGCCGCTGGCGATGCGCTGGCACTGCTGGTGTATGGCTATCACCCGCAGTACCTCATCAACATCGCCCGCGATCCGACCCTGCCAGTGGTGAATGTCGAGGCCGACCTGCAACTGCCGCTGTATGGCAGCAATGCCGAGGGCAAGCCGGACTTCGATGCCGTAGTGACGGATGCCATCAACACCGGCAGCCCGCCCGCAGCGGCTGGCAGCGGCCTGCCGCTGTGCGCGCCGCTGCTCGGCTGTCTCAGCGAAGTGCCGGTTGCAGGTGAGCCGCTGCAAGGCGTGGTGGACATGCTCGCGGATGCCAGCGGCCTGTCCGGCGCCGGCATCGACACCCAGCTGATCGCGCAGGCCGCCGAGGCCACCCTGCGCGGCTGCGACCTGCTTGACCCGGCGCACTGCCTGTACCCCTTCCCCAGCGATCACTTCACGGTGGCCGCAGCGGCGGGCAGCATCCAGAGCACGGCGCGCGGCGGCAGCGGCCGTCGCATCCACTTCAACCCGCTGGCGATGCCGCGCAATGTATTCGGCAAGGGCATCGACCCCACCGAGTGGAACCGCAACGACGGCTTCTCGCCGGGCGCGATGCTGATCACCTATGTGCCAGGCCTGGCGACGGTGAAGAACGCCGCCGGTCAGCCCACCGGCCCGATCAAGGGCGCGGTGCCGCTCACCGACCTGCGCGAGTTCGATGATGCCGATGCACCGATCCTGGTGATTGACGCCGCCACCGGCGAGCGCCACCCGGTGTGGGCGGAGATCGACCTCAACGCCGGCCTGCTGCTGCCGGCCGTGGCCGACCAGGCCTCACCGCTGCCCAAGCGGCCGGCGCTGATCGTGCGCGCGGCCAGCAACTTCAAGGCCGGCCACCGCTACATCGCGGTGCTGCGCCAGCTCAAGAACGAAGCCGGTGATGTCATCCCTGCGCAGCACCCGTTCCAGGTCTGCCGCGACGGCGACGACACCTACTCGCAGCTGCCGCAGGTTGCTGCGCGTTGCGCGGCACTCGAAGAAAAAGTGTTCCCGCTGCTGGCACGACCGGATGTCGGCGTGGCGCGTGACGAGTCGCTGTATCTGGCCTGGGATTTCACCATCGCCAGCGCCGCCAACGACGTGGCACGCCTGCGTCACATGCGCGACGACGCCTTCCAGAACGTGCTGGGCGAACCCGCCGACGCACCGAACCCCGGCGAGCCAGGCTACCCGGCTGGTCGCGCGCCGGCGTTCACCGTCACCGAAGTCACTGAAAACCCGGATGGCCCTACCGGCAAGACCGTGCGCCGCATTCGCGGTGTGCTGACCACCCCCAGCTATGTGATTCCGGCCGACCCGGCACCGCTGGATGATCAGGGCGACTTGCAGGCGCAGCTGCAGCAGCTCGCCGCACAGTGCAACAGCATCACCCAGGGCAATTGCGGCATACCGGGTGTCGCCAGTGTCGGCGATGGACTGGAGCTGGTCTCCAGCGGCAGCCTGCCGCCGAACCGCCTGTTCTACAGCCCCGCCGACAACGCCGCCCCGGTGCCCGACGCCAGCAATAGCGAAGACCCCACTGGCCTGCGCTATGGCGATGGCCTGCCGGATCGCAACCCCACCGGCGATCTCGCCACCAACTTCACCTGCAACATTCCGCGCAGTGCGGTCGGCGGCGCAGCCAGCATGGAGGTCGCCACGCCGGCAAACGTGCGCCCGGTGCGGCCAACGCTCTACGGCCACGGCCTGCTCGGCGGCCATGGTGAAGGCAATGGCCAGGCCAGTGATTTTGGCAACCGCTATGGCCTGATGACCTGCGCGATGGACTGGTTCGGCTTTGCCGCCGGTGATATCCCCAACGTCGCCTCGGTGCTGGCGGATTTGTCGAACTTCCCGGTGGTCCCGGACGGTTCGCAGCAGGGCATGCTCAACCAGATGTTCCTGGCGCGCCTCGCGGTGCATCCGGATGGCCTTGCCGCGCACCCGACGTTCCAGGTGCAGGGACGGCCGGTGTTCGACCGTCGCGAAGTGTTCTATCACGGCAATTCGCAGGGCGGCATCCTGGGCGGCACGCTGGTCGCCGCCTCGAAGGACATCAACCGTGGCGTGCTTGGCGTGCTCGGCATGAACTACTCGACGCTGCTGTCGCGCTCGACCGACTTCGCCATCTACTCGATCCCGTTCTACCTCGCCTATCCGAACGATCTGGATCGTCCGCTCAACTTCGCGCTGATGCAGATGCTCTGGGATCGCAGCGAGAACAATGGCTACGCCGCGCATCTCACTGACAACACCGCACTCGGCGGCCCTGCCAATCAGGTGCTGCTGCACCCGGCCTTCGGCGACCATCAGGTCACCATGTGGACGGCCGATGTGATGGCCCGCACCGTCGGCGCGCGCATCGATGCCCAGCGCATCGACGTGGCCCGCGCACCGGAGGTGGATGGTGCCGAGTACGCGCTGATCGAGCCGCTCGACTACAGCAACCCCGCACACGCGGCAGGCTCGGCGCTGGTACCTTACGACGAAGCCTGGCTGAGCAGCAACGAGACCCGCTGCAACGGCTACACCACGCCGGCACCGCCGATCGGCAACATCCCGCCCGGCAATGTCGGTGACGACCCGCACGAGTGTCCGCGCCGCGATCCGCAGGCGCGCTGCCAGGCCTCGAACTTCCTGCAGCGCAGCGCAGCACTGGCGCCAGGCGATAGCGTCGGCCGTCTGATCGACCCGGCCCTGGCGAGCCGCTCGCTCGACACCGCCGAAGGCAGTGGCTGCCCGGCTGTGAGCAGCAGCGGCGCACCGCTGACTGCGGGCACCTACACGCCGCCGGCGCCGGGCTTTGCCGATGGCCTGCTGGCACTGCTCGGCGGTTTCGCTGACACCTTCAATGCCTTCATCGCGGCACTGATGGACGGCGATGTGGAAACCGCCGTTGCCATCCTGCAAGGCGGTGGCAACGAGGCCGCTGCCAGCACGCTCAACCAGCTTGCTGCCGCCGTGGGCAGTGCTGCGGGCTTGACCCTGGCGCCCCCTGCTCAAGATCCTGACCCTGCCCTGCCGCCAGCGCAGCCGCTGATGGCGGGCATCGCCAAGGGCGCGGTGCGCATCCCGGTCGGCACGCCGCTGGGTGGCTATCTGCGTCCGCCCGTGGGCGGTGATTACCTGCCGGGGCTGGAGGCTTTTGCCGGTGGCGATCCCAGCAAGTTCTTTGCCGAGCTGATCGACTTTCTGCCCACCGAACAGGATCACGACGGGGCGCCTTTGGCGGCACTGCCGGACGAGCTGCGCAAGCTGCACTCGCCCTACGCCACCTACTCGCCGCCCTCGCGCGGCTACTACGACTCGCTGGTGGCCAAGGCGATTGCGCTGTACGACGGTAATGACTATGTGGTGCTGGTCAAAACCGACTTCATCGGCATGCTCGACGAGCTGGTGCAGGGCGTGGCCAACAAGGTGCAGGCCGACACCGGTATCGACATCCACGATGGCCTGATCATGTCCGCCAGCCACAGCCATGACGGGCCGGGCGCGGTGGGCAATCACTCGATCCGCTATTTCTGGCTGGCCATCGACGCCTACCAGCCGGAGGTGTACCGGCGCGCAGTGGATGACCTCGCCAAGGTGGTGACGCGCGCGGTGCTCAACCTGCAACCGGCAAAGATCGGCCACGCGATGGGCCGTGAAGGCTTCGAACATCCGGTCAAGGGGGCGACCCAGCTCAACGGCTATCGCCGTTCGCGCCTGCCCTCCTACAACCTGGCGGACAACGACGACGTGCGCCGCCGCCTCGGCCTGCTGCGCATCGACAAGCTCGATGGCACGCCGCTGGCGGTGGTGATGAACTTTGCCGTGCACGGCATCGCCTTCGATGTCGAGAACCAGTACTTCAGCGGCGATGTGCCGGGCGCGCTGGAACGCTCCACCGAGCAGCTGCTGAACCTGCCGCTGGCGATGATGGTGCAGAACACCGGCGGTGACATCAGCCCGCGCGGAGTGGACAACGACAACAAGCTGCAGCGCATCGAGAGCTTCGGCGAGCTGTTCGCGCCGCAGGTGCAGGCGATCTACGGCGGCATCAACAACTTCCAGACCGCACCCGACCTGCGCACGGTGTCGCAGCGCATCATCCTCAACCGTGAGCGGCTGGGCTACAAGGATGGCGAATATCCCTACGCTTGGGGTGCTGCGCAGTGCAACAACGACATCGCCGTGCCCTTTGTCGGCGGTGGGCCGGGCGACATCCCGGGTTATGAGCAGACCGGCCTGCCGGGCAAGCTGACGCAGTGCATCCCGGCCACCCCACCCGATGCCATCGACCTGGCTGACAACGGCGTCGGCGAGAACGGCGCCCTCGTGCCGCAGGACACCCGGCTGACGGCCGCGAAGATTGGCGACATCACCCTGCTGGCACAGCCGGGCGAGCCGCTCACCGAGTACGGCGTGCGCCTGCTGAACGTGGCCGGTGACGAGGGCTACGCCAAGGACGACACCTTCATCTGGGGCTATTCGCAAGACCACGTCGGCTACATCCTGGCCCCGGAGAAAGACGACTGGGCCATGGGCAGCACCGAAGGCACCACGACGTTCTGGGGCTGGAAACAGGGTCAGCGTTTCCTCGATGTGCAGCGCGAGCTGCTGGCTGCCCTGCGCGATGGCAAGGCGGCTCCGGCGGACGAGTTCCAGGTCAATTATTTCTACGAGCAGTTCTACCAGCAGCAGCCGGGTGCGCCGGTGATCCCCAGCCCACGCGCAGCGCGCGTGGTCGGAGAGCCTGCGGATATCGCCCGCTTTGCGGCGACCAGTTTTGCCTGGGAGGGCGGCGACCCGGTGATCGACTCGCCGGAAGTGCTGCTGGAGCGGGAGGTGAACGGCCTCTGGCAGCCTGCCCGGCGCGCCAATGGCGAGGCCATCGACACGCTGTTCGAGATGCATCTCAAGTACCGCCTGCTGAGCGGCGCGCATGTCTGGGCGCTGGACTTCGAGGCACCGAAAGACTGGCCGGTGGGGCGCTATCGCTTCAGCGTCAGCGGCACTGCGCGACGGGCGGCTGATGCGCCCTATGCGCTCAGTTCGCAGCCTTTCAGCGTGGCACCGTCGAGCAGCCTCGCGCTGTCCGCGCCGGTGGCAAGCGGCAGCAACATTGAAGTGACACTGGCCTACACGCCCCGCCCCGACAACTATCGGGTCATCGACGCGCTGGTGCCGGCAGATCAGCCGGCGCCGGTGCGGCAGGGCCGCGTGCTGTTCAGCAATGGCAGCAGCATGGTCGAAGATGCCGCGCCCGACATCGTCGTGCGCGATGGCCGGCTGGTGGCGATCTATCGCGCCGTGCTGGCGGGCACCGTCACCGCAAGTGGCAGCGATATCTACGGCAACGTGACCCCAGGCGGCAGTACGCCACCGGTGGCGGATTCCGGTTCCAATCGTGGCAGCGGCCTCCTGGCGGTGTTCGCCGAGTTCTTCGCCAGCGTCAACTCGGCCATCGCCGCCCTTGCCAACGGCGGCCCCGCCACGGCGGGCGCGCAGTTGCAGACAGCGCTGATGACGCTGGGTGAGGATTTGGCCGAGGCGTTGTTCACGGGCGAAACCGGACTGGTCGCCGTGCTCACGCATCTGGGTGAAAACCTGGCGAATGGTGATCCTGAAGCCGCTGCCGGACAGGCCAATGACGACCTGGGTGCGTTTGTCGGTCTCGACACCGACCTCGCCAGCGCCGTGCAGCGCAGCGCCAGTGCGGCCCGCAACGTCGAAGCGGTGGTGATGACTGGTGCGCAGCTGCTGGGCTGGTCAGCCCCTGCGGCGCAGGGCGCGCCTTATCCCTATCCATCGGGGGCCACCATCACTGGTGCGATCTTCGATCCCACGCCCGTCCCCGGCCAGGTGCGCAACGCCCACAACGGGGTGTTCTTCTATCCCGCTGGCTGGGAACCGGGTGATGCGCCGGTCGCGGGCATCGGTGCCGCCGTCGGTGAGATTGCCGCCTATGCCTACAGCGGCAACGCATGGCGCGAAATCCCGGTGCAGATTGACGAGCGGTACCCGTACTTCCTCGCCAATTCCGGCTCCGATTTTTCGGTGTACTCCGGCACCGACGAGGAGCTGAGCTACGCCTGGGATCGGGAGACCTGGAATCCTGGCAACTCGCCCGACGGCTGCTTCGCCGTGTCGCCGCCCGGCGTGCCGGATCCGGTGGGCGGGATGGACGACGACGACGAGCTGGTGTTCATGGCCGCCGATGCCGGTGCGATGGCCCCGCAGGGCAGCCTGCCGCCGGGCGTGCCTGGGGGCAGTGCGGGCCAGATGCTGACCTTGGCTGACCCGCTGGCGCACGCGCAGAACACACTGCCGCCGCGCTTCGTCTACCTGTTCCGCAAGCCCGGTGGCTCCGTGTTCAAGGGCAGCCAGAAATACGTCAGCTACAACCGCGAAGCCAATGCCGACCAGTGGATCGACCGCAGCTTTTTTGCCGACGACGATCCTGAAAAACTCGGTACCAGCAACACCGGTTATGGCGCCAATCTGTCCGGCTCGGTGTGCCTGAACGGCGTCAAGAAGAACTCGACCGATCGCTTCCCCCGCGATGGTGTGAGTGTCAGCACCGACACCTATCTGTGGAAGGCGACAGGCCGCTGGATGGTGCGCGAGATCAGCATCCGCAAGCCCGACCAGCCCGGCGTCTACGGCGCTGACCTCATCGACCGCTGGAAAGGCCGTGCTTTCCAACAGTCGCCGGATTCCACCATCTCGCTGGTCGGCTTCGAGGACGAGCAGGTGAACTGGGAGGCCAACTCCTCGCTGCTCGGCGAGCGTTGCGGCCCGGTGCGCTGCATGCGCGAAGTCTGGGGTGCCGACAGCGGTACCAATGTCACCAAGACCGAGACTTTCTATCGGGATGCGGTGATCTCGCGCTATCACGTCCGCGTGCATCCGATCCCGCCCGACGGCCTCTACACCAGCTGGGACTACAACCGCGCTGCGATGCTGCCGACGGCGGCTGAAAAAGCCAGGGGCGTGCAGGCCGGCCGGTACTACACCGCGCTCAGGCCGCAGGGCGTGCCGGTGGATGGCATCAACGACGAGTTCGGGCAGGTCGACAGCGTGGCGCCAGTCGCGGGTCAATGCCTGACTTCCGAGGGGCCAAGGCCAGCGCAGAACGGCCGCTGCCCGGCCTTTCTCGATGTCGCCGATGGCACCTTCAACCTGCCACTGGCGTTCGACAACTGGGAACAGGTGGCGGCCAAGGGCGACCTGGGCTCGATGGTCTACACCTTCGAGCTGAAGGGTGCGACCTCGCTGGCCACCCCGCTGGTGGTGCCCTACTACCGCGACGACGCCTGTCTCGACGATGGCACCGGCGACGACCCCGTGCAGCGCCCGTATCCCGGCGAGGCCAGCACCGACTCTAGGGTGATCGCCGGCTATACCGACCGCAACCAGGACGGGCAGGTGAGCTGCGACGAGAAGCAGGGTGCATATGCCGCGCATGGCATCCACTACTTCGCCACCGGTGATGTCGACAACGCCTTCCTGCTCGGCAAGCCGATCAACGAGATCGACGGCCAGCAATGGCAGTTCATGGTGCCGACCGCGCAGCCGCAGAACGTTGGCGAGCCTTATGCCAACGTCGCGCGCTTCCCGCTCAGGGTGGTAGCAACGCCGCTACGCTAGATGGCTGCGCGCTGATCTCGCCGCAGCCCAGGCACTCGTCGCCTGCATACAGCGCCAGGAACTGTCCTGGCGTGACGGCTCGCTGGGCCTGCTCGAAGTGCGCCGCCACGCCGCCATCGGGCAGGTACTGGACTGTGCAAGACACCAGCCGCTGGCGGTGCCGCAGCCTCGCTTGAATGGCGACGTTCTCTGGCGGTGGCGTTTGCAGCCAGTGGAAGGTTTCGGTGACGACGGTGTGATGGTGGAGGCGGGGATGGTTGGCATCCTGCGAGACGACGAGTGCGCGACGCCCGGGCAGCTTGTCCACCACGTACCAGGGCGTTTCCGCAGCGCCCTGGCGGCCCCCGATACGTAAACCCTTGCGCTGGCCGAGCGTAAAAAACTGCAAGCCCTGGTGCTCGCCAATCACTTCACCCGCATCCGTCTCGATGGGGCCGGGCGCAGGTGGCAGATGCTCGGCCAGAAACGCTGTAAAGGGCCGCTCGCCGATGAAGCAGATGCCAGTGGAATCCGGCCGCTGGTGATTGGGTAGCCCGGCTTGGCTGGCGAGCGCACGCACTTCGGGTTTGGTCAGCGCACCCAGGGGAAACAGCACGCGCTCAAAGTGCTGGCGCGCGACGCCGGCGAGAAAGTAGGTCTGATCCTTGTTTTCGTCGGCGGCCCGTTTCAGGTGCGGGCCATCGGCTTGGTGCTCGATGCGCGCGTAGTGGCCGGTCGCCACCCAATCGGCCCCCAGGCGCTGCGCATGTTCGACGAAGGGCTGGAACTTGATCTCGCGGTTGCAGAGCACATCCGGGTTGGGCGTCTTGCCCTCGCCGAGCTGCTTGAGGAAAGCGGCGAACACGCGCTGCCGGTATTGCGCCGAGAAATCCACCTTGTGCAGCGGGATGGAAAGTTCATCGGCCACCGCGCGTGCCTGCTGGTAATCCAAAGCGCTGGTGCAATAGCCGGATTCATCCTCTGACCAGTTCTGCATGAACAAGGCCGAGACACGGTAGCCCTGTTCTTTCAGCAGCCAGGCAGTGACGGCGGAATCGACGCCGCCGGAGAGACCCACAAACACATGCGCCGAGGACACGGCCGTATCAGACCTTGCGCAGAGCAAGCCCGTTGTCACCGTCGTCAGGGTCAAGCAGCTCACGCTGGGGCTGCCGTAAGGTCTGATGGCTGATGACCGACAACGGCCAGCGCTTAACCATCCAATAGTCCTCGACGCACTGCTGCACCATCGGGCTGCGGTGGCGGTAAATTTCCTGCTGCAACTCGTGCTGGTTCATCCAGAACCAGCGGCGGATGCCGGGTTCCAGCACATGGGCTGGGTCATGTGAAACCGGTTTGGCGGAGAACGCGAAGCGCACGAAGGCGTGATCCAGTTCGGCCGGCTTGTATTCGTAGATGCCGACCAGACCGGTGATTTCCACGGTCCAGCCGGTCTCTTCCATCGTCTCGCGCAGGGCGGCCTCGGCGAAAGTCTCACCCTCTTCCCAATGTCCGGCGGGCTGGTTGATGACGGTGTCGCCGTTGATCTCCTCCTCGATCAGCAGGAAGCGGCCATTGCGTTCAACGATGGTGGCGACGGTGACATGCGGCATCCAGACGCGAGGCTGGTTCATGGCACTGCCTTCATCACAGCTTGCCCCGCTGGCGCAGGTGGTAGAAACCCTGCGGATCGGGTGCGCCGAGCGTCTTGAGGTAGTTGAGCAGCATCTCGGAGGCACCCGGCTTGGGTTTGACCAGGATGTCCACGTCATAGCTCTGATCGGGCGAGAGCTTGGCAAAACCGCTGGCTTCGAGCGGGCCGGCGGGCGAACTGATGGTGGCGGTGATGGCCTCCGGCGTGGTGCTGATGTCGGCGTGGAAATCACCCAGCAGCAGCGGGTCGCGGGCGAGTGTCCAGGCCAGGCTCTTGAGGTCCAGGCTGGCTTCGGCATAGCGCAACGTGCCTTGCTTGAGAATCAGTTTCTCAATCTCGCCGCCGGCGCGGCCATCGACCGGCACAAAAGGATAACCAGCAGCTGCCGCCAGGGCCTTGATGCCGCCGGCGAAGCGCAGATCGGTGAGGCGCAGGCCGCCCAGGCCGGTGGCCACGCCGCCTTCGAGCGTGACGATCTGGCCACCCCCCGAAAGGGCGACGGCGGCGCGTCCCAGCAGCAGTTGCAGGGGTTTGAAATCCCAGTGCAGGTCTTGCGCCACCAGGCGGCCGTTGAGGCTGATGCCGGACAGCGAGCCGCTGCTCCAGGCCCCTTGCAGCCCATGCACGAGCAGCGGCGAGTCCTTGGACTTGAAAGCCGGGTAGAGCAGGGCGGCAGGGATGCGGCTGAGCAAGGTCAGGCCGAAAACCACGCCGGCGACAGTCAGCAGGGTCTTTCGGTTGAGGCTGATGGACGCGCTCATGGCCGCAACAGTGGTCTGGAGGCTCATGGATGCACCAGCAATCTGGACGCGCTCATGGGCGCGTCACGGCCAGCCGCGCATTGACCAGCCCGCCACCGGCGCGGCGCTCGATTTCGAGGGCGGCGATCTGCACGCCGTAGCGGCTTTCCAGCATCGCCATCCAGCGCATCAGGGCATCAAAGGGGACATCCTCGAACCACACTTTCACTTCCTTCTCACCTTCGGGTTGCAGCCGCGTCGGTGGCTTGCCGAGTTCGGGGGTTTTACCTTGCTGGTCGATCAGGGTCAGTAGGGATTGTCCCTGGCCCTGCAGCGTGCCGACACCTGAGGCGCGCGCTTTCTGCACGCTGGCGCCGATGGTTTCCAGCCGCTCGGCGAGCGCACGCTGGTCCGCCAGCGCGGCCGTCTGCCGATTGCGTGCGGCGGCAAACGGCTGCCACAGCACGGCATAGATCAGCGTCAACGCCACCACCACCACACCCACCGAGACGAACAAGCGCTCACGCGCTTGCAGCTCGCGGTAGCGTTCGAGCAGGGGCGCTGCCTTGGTCTGCAAGACTTGCAGGGCTTCATCGAGCAGCTTCTTCATACGGGACTCAACTTGACGCGGATCTGCACGCCGCCGTCACCACTGTTGGCGGACTGCACTTCCAGCTGCGCGCCGCGCTGGCCGCTGGCGAAATGGTTCTTGAGCTGGTCGAGGGCGGCGAGATCGGTGCCGGAAAGGCTCAGGAACAGCGCCCCCTCGCGGTATTGCAGCCCTTCGATGCGCAGGGTGGGCGCGGCTTTCAGGCCAGCTGCAAAAGCATCGATGAGGCTGAGCACGCTGCCTGCGCGCGCACCGCCACTGAGCGCGGTGAACTGCTGCTCGGCCTGCGCCCTCAGGTCGACGATGCGCTGCTCGGCCGGAAACAGTGCACGGAAGCGTTCCTCGTTGGCTTTTTCCTGCTTCGTGACCTGCGATTTGAGTGCCAGTGCGGTGAGGCCATTGCCCACCGCACCCAGTGCGAACACGGCGGCCAGCAGCAGTGCCGGTAGTTTCCAGGCCCGCCACTCGCGGGCCAGCGCACGGCGCATGGCAAACGGGCCTTGCAGCAGGTTGATGGATTGCAAAGCGCGGTAGTGGCGGGCGAGCGCCTCCAGCGGATGGCTCAGTCCCGGCAGCAGCTCAACATCGCGTTCGAGCTTGGTGAAATCGGCATCCACACCGTGGGTGATGAGGATGCGCAGGGCTTGCTTGGTTTCGCCTTCTGCAAGGCCCAGAAACAATTCGAGGTCTTCTTCAAGGCAGCCGAAACCGGCGGTGGGGCCGGTGCGCACGGTGAGGTGGCCGGGCTCGGCGAGCACTGTCCAGCGGTCGTCTTCGCGCCAGGGAAGGGCGAGGGTTTCGGGGATCAACGCCTCCGGCACCAGGCCGCGCGCATGGAAGGGAGCCAGCCAATCTTTCATGTGCTGGGCGGCGACCACGGCCACCGGCCATTCGCCGCGCGCATCGACACTGCCGGCGATGGCGAAGTGCAGCGTTTCCACATCCTCGGCGAACTGGTCTTCCAGCGCATAGGGCACGGCAAGTGCGGCCTTGCTGGCCTGCCGGGCAGGCACGGCGGCGGCGAGCAGGCGTACGTCCTGCGCTGGCGCATAGAGCCGGATCAGCTTGCCCTCTGCCTGGTCGAGCACCTCGCTCAGCGGGGCCTGCCGCACCAGCACGCTGATCGGCGGCTCGGTGGTGGTGATGGCATAGGCGACCACGAAGGCATCGACGCGGCTGGCGCGGTCTTCAATCTGGGGTTGGTTCCAATCCGGCAAGCGGATGTGCAGCGTCTCGCGCATTTTCTTTCAGCTACTCGGTGTCGAGACTGCGGGCAATCACTTGGGGGGCGCCGGAGCCGGCGCGCTGGATGACACTATAAAGCGCGACCCTGCCACTGCCAATGAAGGCTTCGGCACTCATCAGAAAAAACTGGGTGCGTACATCGACCAGGTCGGCGGTGACATCGGCCGGCAGCACACCCTTGGTTTGGAGTTCCTGCACGGTCTTCGCGGGTTCTTTACTGCGCTTGCTCAGGAAATCATCCAGCTTGCCACGATCGATATTGGCCGACAGGGCCAGCAGCACCGGCGGCTTGGCGGTGTTGACGTTGATCCGGGTGGGCGCGCGGCCGCTGCCGATGGGCAGGGTGCAGACATAGGGTGCGAGCAGCCGGTAGATGGCAGGCGTCATGCCCTTGATAGCCAGCAGTTCGGTGGGGGAACCCATGGGTTGGTTCGCCGCGCGATAGGGCTGGGCCAAGCCCATGTAGTCGCTGTCCTCCGCGCCCCCCGCACCGCTGGGAATCTGGTCGGCGTCGATCCAGTCGCGGATGGCTTCGGCCAGAGGTGGTGCCTGTGCGGCATCGAGGCCGGGGATGTTCTGGAACAGCCGCAGCAGCTGCTGCTGGTATTTCTGTGGCTGTGCGGTGGCGAGGTTGTTGAGGTTGAAGCGGCCCTGCAGGTCGGTGATGCTGCCGCGCAGCGCGCCCTGTTCCACCGGCAGGTAGTCGACCGGCCTCGCCCAGGGCTCGCCGAGCGAATCGACAGCGGCGTCTTTTTCGGCGTCCTGCGCGAGGATGCGCTGCACCCAGGACTCCAAGCCCTGCGCGTACCACCAGGCACGCTCGCCGTCGATGAGGGTCGCGGCACGGCGGATGCCATTGTTGGCCGATACCAGCACGGCGGCAGCGGCAATGGCGGCCAGTGCCATCACCAGCATCGCAGTGATCAGTGCGACGCCACGCGCGCGGTGGGGGTGCTTATGGATTGACACAGCCGCTCCCGCCGCCAACGCCACCGATCGAGGGCACCTGGCCAGGCGGGCAGGGTGCGGGTGTGATTGGCGCCCCGGCGCTGGCGAGAGGCTCGATACCTGGCCGCAGCAGCCAGACGGTCTCACCGAGATCCTTGCTCTCCAGGGTCAGCTCGATGGCCCTGGGCAGCAGGTTGGGGGCGCTGGCTGCCGTGCCTGCGGTGGCCTGCGGCGGCCAGCGATCCTGCCACTGACGGCTCTGATCCATGAAGCGCCAGCGGGCATCGTCGATCTGGCCCAGCAGCACCAGCTTCAGCGGCTCGTTGTCGGTGGCACGGTCGAGCACCCGCCAGGTTTCGCGCACCAGCTCGCGGGCGCGATCGTCGTAGCGGTACACCACCCGTTCGAGACTGGCGCGCGGCTGTGACAAGGGATTGCGCCAGCCCGACCGGGTGAACTCGATGCGCGCACCGAACTGCTCGAACACGAAAGCCGGCTGCGGCTGGCCAAAGCCATCGCGTGCCGCGCGCGGCACGGCCAGTTCCAGATCGTTGCGTACCCGTTGGAAAGCTTTTTGCCATTCGGCGTTGCGGTCGAGCTGCAGCTCGATGGCTTTGCGCGCCTTCAACACATAGTTGAGGCCACCGTAGGCCATGGCCGAAAACACGCCGAACACCGCCAGCACCACCAGGAGTTCCAGCAACGTGAAGCCCTGCGTGCGCCCGTTCATTGCCGTCCCGTGCTGGCAAGAAAGGCGGTGAGAGAGGCAACACGGGGGGTTTCCGTCTTGATGTCGGTCACGCCCGGCGCATACACGCTGAGGTCGATGCGGCGCAGCTGCGGGTCTTCAGTGCCGCTGACGAGGATGCGGTAGCGCCATTCCAGGCCTGCCATTTCCATCTCGTCCTCCTTGCTGCCGGTGGCGGGCCAGCCAGGCTCGAGCATCAGCTCGTTCATGCGGTTGTGCGCCACCCAGGTCGCCAGCGTGCGGCTGCGGATGTAAGCGGCCTGCTCGGCATAGCGCCCGAAGCCGCTGATCAGCGCACCCATGGCAATGGCGACGATGGTCACTGCGACCAGCACTTCCAGCAGGGTGAAGCCGCGATGGTGCTTCATGTTCGGGTGGCCACCTTGCGCAGCAGCTTGATGCGACCCAGTGCATCGGCCTCGATGTGGTAGCCCGTCGCCATGCCGGGCGCACTCAGCTGCAGGGAAAACGGCGTGATCTCGCCACTGGACAGCAGCAGCACCTGCGGCGTGAGCTGCTGGGCGTCGTTCTCGCGTTCGCTCCTGAGAGTCTGGCTTTCTGCCAGTTGTTTTTCCTGTTCCGGGGTCAGTTCCGGCGGCAGCCGCACGGGCTTGCCTTCGACACGCAGATCCAGTGTGAACGGCGACTGGAACACCCGGCGGCGCAGCGGGCCACTGACTTCGTAGTCCTGCCAGCGTCGTCCACTGTCGGCTATCAGCAGCCGGTAGCCACCCTCGGTGAATCTGATGCCGATCTCGATGCCCTTGGCCTCGGCTTCTTCACTGGCAAGCTTGAGGATGGCCTCTAGGCGCCGTGCCTCGGTTTCCAGCTTGTCTTCGTTGATGCGGCTTGAGGCCGAGAAGCTGGCAAAAGTCACCATCACGCCGATGATGACGACGACGACGATGATTTCCAGCAGTGTGAAGCCTCGCTGGCGGCGCTGAAAGCCGGGCCGCACGGCAATGGAGCTCAGTTGCCCAGATCCCAGTTGCCGATATCTGCTGCCTCGCCCTCACCCCCCGGCTTGTTGTCGCCGCCCAGGCTGAACAGGTCAAACTCGCCCTTGGTGCCGGGTTGCAGGTACTGGTAGGGGTTGCCCCAGGGATCCTTCGGCGGCTTGGGCAGATAGCCACCGGCCTTCCAGTTCTTGGCCGGCGGCTCACCCTGCGGCGGTGCCACCAGTGCTTCCAGACCCTGCTGGGTGCTGGGGTAAAAGAAATTGTCCAGCTTGTAATAATTCAGCGCCGACTCGATGGCGCGGATGTCCTGCTGGACTTTGGTGGTGCGCGCCTTGACCGGAGCCCCCATGATGTTGGGCACGATCACGGCGGCCAGAATGCCGAGGATGACCACCACCACCATGATCTCGATCAGAGTGAAGCCGTGCTGGGGGTTGCGGTGGCGCATGCGCATCGAAGCAGACATTGAAAATCCTTGATTCTTTGAGAGTGAACTAGCTGACCATGATAAACGCATCAGACCGGCCGGCCGATGACAGCGCGGCACAAAGTCCTTGGACGGACTGGCGCATCTGGATGTTCCCCGGGTTTTTGATGCTGCTGATCGGCGTGCTCGGTGCCGGTGGCGAGTCCTGGATCGAGGCGCTGCGCTATGACCGCGCCGCCATCGAGGCTGGCGAGTGGTTTCGCCTGCTCACCGGCAATCTCGTGCATCTGCCCGGCAATACGGTGGAATGGAACGGCTGGAGCTTCCATGGCCCCTGGCATCTGTTCTTGAACGAGCTGGGCCTCCTAGTGCTGGTTCTGCTCTGCCCCGAGCGGCTGCCGCTGCTGGTGTGGCTCAGGCGTACCTTGTTCCTGTGTTTCGGCATGAGCCTGGGACTCTATTTTTTCGCCCCCGACATGATCTGGTATGTGGGGCTGTCTGGCGCGATGCACGGGTTTTTCCTGCTGGGACTGATGCCGCAGGTGGTGAAGAAGGACATCGTCGCGCTGGGTTGTGTCATCTACCTGCTAGGCAAGCTCGGTTATGAGCTGTATGCGGGCGCGCCACTGTCGGACGAGATGGCCATTGGCGGCAAGGTCGCGCTGGAGTCACACCTCTGGGGTGCCATCTCGGGCCTTGTCTACGGCCTGATGTTCCAGAGTTTCTGGAAACCGGAAAAATGGGCCTTCTGGAAATAAAAAGGCCGGGATGCGAAGCATCCCGGCCCTGTCATCGCCAGTAAACCTTACTGTGCGTTGACATCCGCATTGGCCTTGACCCTGGTCGAGACCTTGAGCTTGCTGGCATTGACGCGGGCAACGCCCTTGGTCTGCTTGGCAAGCGCGATGGCCTGATTTCTTTCGGCCTTGGTCGCCACCGTGCCTTTGAGGAACACGACATTGTCCTTGGTCGTCACTTTGATCGCGGTGCCTTTGGTGGCGGTATCCGCCAGCAATTGCGACTTGATCTTGGTGCTGATCCAGCTGTCGGTGATGACCTCGCCAGTGGTGTCGGCAGCCACCTTCACGTCACCGCCGATCGCACTCAGCACGCCAGGGGCTTCGATACGGTTGACGACGCGCACATCGGCATTGACGGCAGACTTGGCGACCGCCTCAGCAGCGGCCCTGGCATCGGCAGATGGCGCCTTGCCAGTGAGGATGACCACATTGTTCTCGGAGGTGACAGCAATGTCGGAGCCTTTCAGGCGGGTGTCGGCCGCGAGTTTGGCCTGGACGCTGCCAGTGAGCCCGGTATCCACCACGGCTTGGGTCACGCCATCGACCGTTGCACCGACGTTGGCACCAACTGAAATCGCATGGGCGGCCGAGGCACTGGCGAGTATCGCAGCAGCAATGAGGGTGCGGACAAGGGGGTTGTTTTGGTTCTGCATGAATTTACTCCGTTAAGGGACAGGTAAAGCGACAGCGGTGCGGCAAAAATGGGATGGGCGTGTCAGATCGAAGGCTTTTTCCGGCCGAGGATCAGTGACAGTACAAACAGCACCAGAAACACGAGGAAGAGAAGCTTGGCAATACCGGCAGAGGTGCCAGCGATGCCACCGAAGCCAAGCACGGCGGCGATGATGGCAATGATGAGAAAGACAGCGGCGTAATGAAGCATGGTCAGGTCTCCTTGGAGGGGATTTGATGGAATCGGACATTGGAGCCTGTCCGTGTTGCGTGGGTAGAATCTGGCATCGCACTGAATCGCTTGTGAATCCCTTTGACGGATTCGCGAAAATTACAAAATCAGGAGATCGGCTTGAGTTACGCACTGCTGTTCCCCGGCCAGGGCTCGCAAACGGTCGGCATGCTGAAGGCTTTGGGTGAGGCATACCCGCTGGTTGACGAGACTTTCGACGAAGCATCGAGCGCCTTGGGGTTTGATCTCACTGCGCTGGTGCGCGAGGGGCCGAAAGATGCGCTCGACCGCACCGAAAACACTCAGCCTGCCTTGCTTGCCGCAGGCATCGCGGTGTGGCGCGTGTGGTGCGCCCAGGGCGTGGCGCCAGCGGGTGCATTGGCGGGCCACAGTCTGGGTGAATACACCGCATTGGTGGCAGCTGGCAGCATTGCTTTCGCAGATGCGCTCCAGCTGGTGCGTCTGCGTGGTCAGCTCATGCAGGCCGCCGTGCCGGAAGGGCGGGGCGGCATGGCGGCGGTGATCGGCCTGGATGACGAGGCCGTTGCAGCCTTGTGCAAGGCCTATCCCGGCAGCGAGTTGCTCGCACCCGCCAATTTCAACTCGCCCGGGCAGGTGGTGGTGGCGGGTGAGACGCCCGCCATCGACTGGCTGCTGGCCAATGGCAAGTCTCAAGGTGCGCGGATGGTGATGCGCGTCGGCATGTCGGTGCCTTCGCACTGCATGCTGCTGTCGGGTGCTGCCAAGCAACTGGCGGAGGCGCTCGCCAGGGTGCCGGTGACAAAGCCGGAAATCCCCGTTCTGCACAACCTCGATGCGGCGTCGCGCACATCACCGGACGATATCCGCGCCGCACTCGCTGCCCAGCTGCACCAGCCGGTGCAGTGGACACGCACCATCAATGCGCTCGCTGGCCAAGGCGTGAGCCACTGGCTCGAATGCGGCCCCGGCAAGGTGCTGACCGGTCTCGTCAAACGCAGTGTCGAAGGTGCTGCACTCGCTGCACTCGAAGACCCCGCTGTACTCGCTAGCGCTGCATTAAAGGAGAAAGCATGAGTTTTGAAGGACAGATCGCCCTCGTCACCGGTGCTTCGCGTGGCATCGGCCGTGCCATTGCACTGGCACTGGCCGATGCAGGCGCGAAAGTCATCGGCACTGCCACCAGCGAGGCGGGTGCCGCCGCTATCACCGCAGCCTTGGGTGCGAAGGGCGGGCAGGGCCGTGTGCTGAACGTGCGTGATGCTGCCGCCAGTGAGGCATTGATCGAGGCCATCGCCAAGGAACAGGGATCCATCAGCATCCTCGTCAACAACGCCGGTGTCACCCGCGACAATCTGCTGCTGCGGATGAAAGACGACGAGTGGAACGACGTGCTTGATACCGATCTCAGTGCCGTGTTCCGCCTCAGCAAAGCGGTAATCCGCGGCATGATGAAAGCGCGCTATGGGCGCATCGTCTCGGTCGGTTCGGTGGTCGGCACCATGGGCAATGCGGGCCAGACCAATTACTGCGCGGCCAAGGCCGGGCTGATTGGGTTCAGCAAGGCGCTGGCGAAGGAAATCGGCTCGCGCGGCATCACTGTCAACGTCGTCGCCCCCGGCTTCATCGACACCGACATGACGCAAGCCCTGCCCGAAGCCGCGCGTACCGCGCTGCTCGCGCAAGTGCCTGCCGCACGCCTGGGTGCTGCGGAAGACATCGCCCATGCGGTGCTGTTTCTGGCCTCCCGGCAGGCGGGCTATGTCACCGGCGAGACCCTGCATGTGAATGGCGGTCTGCACATGGCCTAAAGCCGCACACGGGCGTGCTGTTGCACTGCAACACAGGCTCGGTGGCGACTGTCACGAACCATCGCGTAGAATCCGCCTCGCATCAATGGCCCCCAAGGACAACAAATGAGCCTCGAAGACAAAGTCAAGAAAATCATCGCCGAACAACTTTCGGTTAGCGAAGACCAGATCAAACCGGAATCCGCTTTCGTGGAAGACCTCGGTGCTGACAGCC
>JAKFXK010000052.1 GCA_021731445.1 Nevskiaceae bacterium
CCTCCATGTTCGGTGGCGGCATGGGGGGCGGGGGCGGCTTTGCGCCGGAGGCCGAGGACAGCCGCGATGTGCTGACCATCTCGCTGGAAGAATCCTTCCATGGCGGTAGCCGCCGCGTACAGCTCTCCAGCGGCAAGACGCTCGACGTGAAAATCCCCAAGGGCATTACTGAGGGCCAGACCATTCGCCTCAGCAGCCAAGGCCGCTTTGGCGGTGATCTGTTGCTGGAGATGCGCTTCGCTGCACATCCGCGCTTCACGGTGTCCGGCCGCGACATCAGTACGCTGGTCAATGTCGCGCCCTGGGAGTGCGCACTGGGTGCGACGATCAGCGTGCCGACACTGGGTGGCGAGGTGGAACTGAAGCTGCCCCAGGGCATCCAGGGCGGCAAGAAGATGCGCTTGAAGGGTCGTGGCTTGCCGGGAGCGACGCCAGGCGACCAGACCATCGAGATTCGAGTGGTGACGCCACCGGCTGTCAGCGAGGAGGACAAGACGTTCTACGCGCGGATGGCCGAGCATTTTGCGTTTGATCCACGCGCTTCGTGAGTCGACCCAAAAGCCTGTCATTCCGAACGCAGTGAGGAATCTTCTACGAGGGACTCGCACCGTAGGAACGTAGATTCCCCACTGCGTTCGGAATGACAATGGCGGGTCAGGCCTTGATGCGCCGCGGCTTGAAGGCGCGAACCTGCTGTGCGAGGCCGCTCTGGGCTTCTGCATGGCCTGCGTAACGTGTTGCCAGATACGAAGCCAGCAAAGCCTGTAACTCTGCTGATAGCTCAGGCCGTTGCTCGATCACCCGCGCCACGAAATGCTGCGGCCCCTCGTGCGGACGCTGTATCAACCCGTCGCGCGCCAATCGGTGCATCGCCTGCCGCCACAACCGCAGCGCCTCGTCCTCGATGCGCTTGGGTCTAGCACGGCGCAGCGCAATCAGGCCGAACACGCCGGTCGCCAGCGAGAGTGCGACGATCATCGCCAGCATGAGATCACGCCAGCCTTCGAGGCCGAAGCGGCTCAGGAACTCCCGCTGCAAATCCGGCCCATAGGCCAGCACCCAGCGGTTCCACTGCGCGTTGACCCAGTCCCAGCGCGCTTCGAGCTGGGTAAAGAGACGGCTGCCGCTGCGGCGCAGGGCAAAGGGCAGGGACTCCTCCGCCCCCAGCGCGGACGCCAGGTTCTGTTCGACGCGATTGGGTGCCACCGCCGCAGTGGGGTCGATACGCACCCAGCCCCGGCCAGCCAGCCAGACCTCGCTCCAGGCGTGGGCATCGGACTGGCGCACCGTGTAGTAGTCGCCGATGGCATTGCGCGCGCCGCCCTGGTAGCCAGTGACGACACGGGCAGGGATGCCGCCCGCGCGCATGAGGGTGGTAAAGGCACTGGCGTAGTGTTCGCAGAAACCCCGCTTGGTGGAAAACAGAAACTCATCCACCGGATCGCCACCACCGAGGATGGGTGGATTGAGGGTGTAGAAGAACTGCTGCTCGCGAAACATCTGCAGGGTGGCGGCGATCATCGCCGCATCATCCCGGCCCTCTGTGCGCCACTGCTGCGCCAGCGCCACTGCCCGTGGATTGCGCGCGCGCGGCAGGCGGGTGGCCATGCGACGGTGCTGATCGGGCAGCTCGGCCACCGCCAGATAGCGCGGGTGCGAGACGGCGCGGTAGGCAATGCGTTCGCGGACGGGCTTGCTGGCAAGCAGGCGGCCATCCACCGTCACCAGCGAGTCCGGTGGCAGCTGCGACTGATCGATGGTATCGAGCGCGAACAGCCAGGTGGTGCGGTTGGGTTCGAGTGTGATCTCGTAGCCGATGGCCGCGCCTTGCAGCATCACCGGATAGGGCGCGGTGTAGACCGGGCCGCCCTCGCTCCATTCGCGGCCATCGAAATCCCAGAACACCGGGCCGCGCCAGTAGAGCTGGTTCTGTGGCAGCGCCTCGCCGTCGAAATCGACGCGGAAGGCGAGTTCGTCGCTGAGGATGAGGGCAGCGATATCGCCGGGGGCCATGCGATCTGACAGGCCCGAGCGCGCAGCACCGGCATCCGAGGGTAGGCCCCAGAGCGGGCCGGGGATGCGCGGAAACAGCACGAACATCAAGAGCATTAGCGGCAAGGCTTGCAGCACCAGTGCACCGCCGCGCTTCGCCGTCACTTTCAGCGGCAGCGGCTCGCCAGCATGATTGCTCTCGATCAGCATCGTCGTCACCGCGACGGTCGAGAGCAGCAGGTAGACCAGCGTCCAGAGTTCCTGCGAAAACAGGAAATGCGTGCTGCACACGAAGTACATCAGGAACATCATTACCATCACATCACGGCGCTGATCCATCTCGGTGAGCTTGAGGGCGGCCATCACCACTAGTAGGGCGACGCCCGCGTGCTGGCCGTTGATGCGGCCATAGCTCACGTAGACGGCAGCGAAGGCCGCGAGCGCCAGCGCGCCGCGAATCCACTTGCTGGGCATGGTGAAGTGCCGCCGCGCCGCCCAGGCACGCCAGCCGATGACAGCGAGCACGGCAGCGGCTTCCCATGTCGGCAGCCGCGTCATGTGGGGTGCGAGTACCAGCACCAGTACCACCAGCAGACGCAGCAGCGTGGCGACGTGCAGATAGCTGGTGACGGTTGTCTTGGGCGCACCACTCATGTGGGCTGACCATGCAGCGCCAGCGCGCGCAGGCAGGCGTGCTGGTGTGCCTCGCCAAGCGCAGGGCCGAGTGTGGCCTGCGGCAGCACCAGCACGTAGGGCTCGCGTGCCGCCTCGGCATCCAGCACCCAGCGCGTGAGCTGGCTGAGGCGCGCTTCGGTATCGAGGCCCGTGAGCGCATCCCAGTCAAAAATGCGCTCGCTGGAAATGGTCTCGCCGAAGTGCTTGACCAGCGGCGTGCCCAGCTTGGCGAAGCTTTTCCAGTGGATGGTGCGCGGCGTGTCGCCTGCGGCGTAGCGGCGCAGGCCGACGAACTCGTCCACTCCCGGCCGGTTGGTGGCCGCAATGCCGCTGTCGCCAGCCGCCACCGGCGGTGTGCGGCCGTGGGTGGCCGCTGCGGGGTAGACGAGCGTGTTCATGTCCAGCTCGATCCAGGTCCAGGCATGCAAGAGGCCGAGCGGAAACTCGGTCGCCACCGCAAAGCGCGGGGCGCGTAGCCAGCCGCGCTTGCGGGCAGCGAACGGCAAGCGGCCCGCAGTACTGCCCTGCGCGGGTATATCCAGCCAGACGGCGGGCGGGTCATCGGGCCAGCCGAGTGCGATGGTGTAGCGCGCGGTGGGTGAGGGGTTCTCGATCCACACCTCGAAGCGCGCCTCCTCACCGACGAAAACATTGTCTACCTTGCCGACGCGCAAACGCAGGTGCAGCAGGTTGGCATGGGTATGGTGCATCCCCAGCAGCCCCAGACCCATCAGCAGAAAGGTGAGCGCGAAGGCCATGCTGTTGGAGTAGTTCATCGCCCCCAGCAGCATCACCAGCAAGAGCGCGCCATAGCCGTAGCCGAAGCGCGTCGGCACGATGTAGATGCGATGGCGCGGGATGGCAACCGGCCCCGCTTGCCGCGTGACGCGCGACGCGACCCAGTGGTTGATGCGCTGGCGCGCGGCCTTGAGCGGGTGCAGGACGATCATGCCCATGCGCGCCAGAAATGGATCGCGGCCGTCGACGTTGAAGGCGACGGCTGTGGTGTCGAGGATGGGGCGGATGCGCATCGCCCGGCCTGATCAGGGAATCGCCACGGCTTCGAGAATCGCTTCCGCCGTCGGCGCAGCGCGCTCACGCTCGGCGGCGATCAGACGATGCTGAGCGACAGCCGCGAACACTGCCTGTACATCCTCCGGGATCACCCCGCTGCGGCCTTCGAGCAGCGCCCAGGCCTGTGCGGCGCGGCGCAGTGCCAAGCCCGCGCGCGGCGACAGTCCCTGTTTCAGGCCCGCATGGCGTCGCGTCGCCTCGATCAGCGCCAGCAGATAGTCGACCAGTGCGGGCGTGGTGACGACCTTGCCGACCAGACTCTGCGCCTCGCGCAGCTGCGAAGGGGTGAGTGTCGGTTGCAGTTCGGCCAGCAGGGTGCGGCGATCCTGCTCCAGAAGCAGCGCACGCTCTGCGGCACGTGGCGGAAAGCCCATCGAGATGCGCATGAGGAAACGATCCATCTGCGATTCCGGCAGCGGAAACACGCCGATCTGATCGGCGGGATTTTGCGTGGCCAGCACGAAGAAGGGATCAGGCAGGGGGCGGGTTGCGCCTTCGACACTGACCTGCCGCTCTTCCATCGCCTCCAGCAGCGCCGATTGTGTCTTGGGGCTGGCGCGATTCACTTCATCCGCCAGCACTACCTGTGAAAAGATCGGGCCGGGATGAAAGCGGAAGTGGGAATTGCCGCTCGCGGCATCGCGCTCGAACACCGACACACCGAGGATGTCCGCCGGCAGCAGGTCGCTGGTGAACTGCACACGCTGGAAGGAGAGACCAAGCACCTTGGAGAGCGCGAGTGCGAGCGTGGTCTTGCCCACACCTGGCACGTCCTCGATCAGCAGATGGCCGCGTGCGAGCAGGCAGGCGAGGGCGAGCTTGAGCTGACGCTCCTTGCCGAGAACGATGGTGCCGAGTGAGTCGAGGGTGCGATTCAGATCAAGGTTCATCAGCAATGTCATTCCGAACGAATTAGTCTTTAGTCCCCGCGAAGGCGGGGGAGGAATCCACTATCAGGGTGTGCGCAGACTGGAGAGGAGGTTCCTCACCGCGGAAAGGACAGTCATCTGGGCTGGATGGTTGCAATCCGCTCGCCCATGCGCAGGGTCAGCTTGGAGGCCAGGCTGCCGGCCCAGTCGAGCTTCTTCGGGGTGAGCAGGATCACGGTCGAGCCCATGTTGAAGCGCCCCATCTCCATGCCTTTTTCGAGGGTGATGGTTTCGGTTTGGCCGTAGATGCGAGGCTGATCATTACGCTCATGCGGCGGGCTGATCTCGCCGGCCCACACCGTCTCCATGCTGCCGACGAACAGTGCACCGACCAGCACCATCGCCATCGGTCCCAACTCGGTATCGAACATCGCCACCACCCGCTCGTTGCGCGCAAACACACCAGGCAGCGCACGCGCGGTGGCGTGATTCACCGAAAACAGGCGCCCCGGCACATAGGCCCATTCACGCAGCCTGCCTTTGATCGGCATGTGGATGCGGTGGTAGTTGTAGGGTGCGAGATAGATGGTGATGAACTGCCCACCTGCGAACTCTGCCGCCCAGTCTTCTCGCCCTGCGAGCAAGGTCTGCGCCGAATAAGTGTGACCCTTGGCCTGGATCAGCTCGCCGCCCGCGATATCGCCGAACTGCGAGACAGTGCCATCGACGGGGCTGACGAACGCCGCGCCCGCCGCATCCACATTGCGTGCCCCTGGCTTGAGCGCCCGGGTGAAGAACTCATTGAAGCTCTTGAATTGAGTGGGGTCACGCACCACGGCCTCGTCGAGCGAGATGCTGCTGAACAGCCGCATGAAAATCTTGATGAAGGCGTCCTTGAACCAGCGGACTTCGATGCGGGTAAGTGCGTGCATGCCGCTGCTGAGCGCGCGGGTGGGCAGGATTTGCTGGATCGCCGCGAACATGCGGTCGCCAAGGCTGGCGTCGGTCATTTTTTTTTGAGCAAGGTAGAAAGGTCTGCCGCCAGGGCTTCGCGGCGATGAGGCGCGGTGAAGAAGCCTGCCAGCTGCCCCTGAGGATTGATGAGCATGAGGGCGGCGGAGTGATCCATGGTGTAGGTCTCGGGGCTCGCCCCCGGCACCTTGCTGTAGACGAAGCTCATCGCCCGCGCCAGCTTGTCGAGTTCGGCATTGGGGCCGGTCGCGGCCGCAAAGCGCGGGTCGAAGTACTGCACGTAGCTCTTGAGCCGCTCCGGTGTGTCGCGCTCCGGGTCGATGGAGAGCAGCAGCATCTGCACCTGACCCGCCAGCGGGCCGAGATCGGCCATCACGCCTTTCATCAGCGTCAGCGTGCCCGGGCAGATGTCCGGGCAGGTCGTGAAGCCCGCGAACACCACCGTCCAGTGCCCTTGCAGGCTGGCATTGGTGAAGGGCTTGCCATCGAAGTCGGTCAGCGCAAACGGGGGTAGCGCGCGTGGCGGTTGCAGCAGCGTGCCGGACTCGATGCTGACCGCCTTCGGCTGCATGAAGGCGATGCCCAGTGCGAGGCCAAGGGCTGCGGCAATGGCGGCAATGAGGCCGAAGCGCAGCGGTGCGGGGATTTTGTTGAGCATGAGCACACGGGGGTGGTGAGCAACGATAATACTGAAATGCCTATCTCTGCCGCTGCCTCTGCTACCCATTTGCTCTCGGCGCCACCCGAACTGGCGACGCTGCGCGATTTCGTCCGCTGGGGCGCTTCGGCCTTTGCGCGCGGTGGACTGGTGTTTGCGCAGGGCACCGACAATGCGCTGGACGAGGCGTTCCACCTCACGCTCTGGGCCCTGAAGCTGCCGCCCGATCTGCCCGCGATCTACCTCGAAGCAGCACTTACCCAGCCCGAACGCGCAGAGGTCTGGCAGCTGCTAAATCATCGCCTCTCAAGCCGCAAGCCTGCGGCCTATCTGATGGGCGAAATCCAGTTCTGCGGACTGCCATTTACCATCGACGAGCGCGTTCTGATCCCGCGCTCGCCCATCGGCGAGCTGATCGGCAAGCAGTTTCAGCCTTGGCTAGCCAGCGAGCCGGCGCGCATCCTTGATCTTTGTGCCGGCTCCGGCTGCATCGGCATCGCCTGCGCCCATGTCTTCCCTGACGCCGAGGTGGACTTGGGCGAGCTGGACGAGGGCGCCTTGCAGGTCGCCCGCAGCAACATCCTGCGGCACCACTGCGATGCCCAGGTCCACGCCTATGCGTCTGACCTGTTCGCGGGTCTGCCTCGCGATGCGCGCTACCAGTTGATCGTCAGCAATCCGCCCTATGTGCCGACAGCGGAGGTTGATGCCCTCGGGCCTGAGTTCCGTCACGAGCCGCGCCTGGCCCTGGAGGCCGGCGCCGACGGCATGGAGATCGTCGCGCGCATCCTCGCCGAGGCACCACAGTACCTCAGCGACGATGGCCTGCTGGTCTGCGAGATCGGCGGCTCGCAGGAGGAGTTTTTGAGCCGTTTCCCCGATCTGCCGGTCGCCTGGCCTGAGTTCGAGCGAGGTGGTGATGGTGTGTTCGTCATCAGCCGCAGCGAGTTGCTGGGCTGGGCGAAACGGGGCCTTGCTTGACTGCCTTGAATGGCAGTCAAGCCCGCTGAGCGCCCGGCCATGGATGGCCGGGCTGGGGCCTGTTCAAGAGACTAAAGTCCCGCCAGGGACGGCTTAATGAGAGATCAACATGTCCGGCAATTCCTTCGGTCGCAATTTCATCGTCACCACCTTCGGCGAAAGCCACGGGCCTGCGCTGGGCTGCATCGTCGATGGCTGCCCGCCCGGTCTGCCGCTGAGCGAAGCCGACCTGCAACCCGATCTCGACCGCCGCAAGCCCGGCACCAGCAAGTTCGTGACGCAGCGGAAGGAAGAGGACAAGGTTCGTATTCTCTCCGGTGTGTTCGAGGGCCTGACCACCGGCACCCCGATTGCTCTGATGATCGAGAACACCGATCAGCGCAGCTACGACTACGCCAAGATCGTCGAGGTGTTCCGCCCCAACCATGCGGACTACGCCTACATCCAGAAATACGGCATCCGCGACCATCGCGGCGGTGGCCGCAGCTCGGCGCGCGAGACCGCCGCAAGAGTGGCGGCCGGTGGCATCGCCAAGAAATGGTTGCAGCAGAAATACGGCATCGTGATCCGCGGCTGTCTGGAGCAGATGGGGCCGATCAAGGTCGCTCGCACGAGCTGGGATATGGTCAACGACAACCCTTTCTTCGCGGCGGACCCCGCCCGCGTGCCGGAGCTGGAGAACCTCATCAACGAACTACGCTCGGCCGGTGACAGCTGCGGTGCGCTGCTCTATGTCGAGGCCACGAATGTGCCGCCAGGCTTCGGCGAGCCGGTGTTCGACCGCCTCGATGCCGACATCGCACAGGCGCTGATGAGCATCAACGCCGTGAAGGGTGTCGAGATCGGCGATGGCTTTGCGGTGGTCAGCATGCGCGGCAGCGAGCACCGCGACGAGCTTTCGCCGCAGGGTTTTCTCGCCAATCATTCCGGTGGCATCAGCGGCGGCATCTCGACGGGGCAGACGGTCTACGCACGCCTTGCCATCAAGCCCACTTCGAGCATCCAGATTCCCGGCAAGACCATCAATGCCGATGGCGAGGCGACCGAGATGCGCACTACCGGTCGCCACGACCCCTGCGTCGGCGTGCGTGCCACGCCGATTGCCGAGGCAATGCTGGCGCTGGTGCTGATGGATCATGCGCTGAGACACCGCGCGCAGAACGCGGATGTCGTGCCGAAGACGCCGCGCATCCCCGGCCAAGCCTGAACTTTTCAAGGAAATGTCATACCCGCGAAAGCGGGTATCCAGGTAGCGAAGCGCCGCACGGTCAGAAGTCAAAACACACCTGGATTCCCGCCTGCGCGGGAATGACAAGAACACATGAATCTCGGCCTCCTCTACGCCATCGCTGCCAACCTCATCTGGGGTCTGGTCTTCTTGGGCCCCGTCTGGGTGCCGGGCGCGACACCCTTGCAGATCACTGGCGGGCGTTACTTCTTCTATGGCGCTTTCGCCACGCTCTGCCTCGTCTGGGTGTGGCGGCGTGCCCCGGCAGCAACACCGGTGCTGCGCAATGCCAGTGCCTGGCGGCGGGCGGTGTACCTCGCGCTGCTCGGCAACTTTGTCTACTTCCTTTGCGTCTCGGCGGCAGTGCAAAGCATCGGCGTGGCACTGCCGACCATGATTGTGGGAATGATCCCGGTGACGGTGCCAGTGATTGCCTGTCTCTGGACCCGTCGCTGGCCTGGCAACTGGTTGTGGGCAGCGCTGGTGCTGATGACGGCGGGGATACTCCTGGCCAACTGGCGTCCGCTCGACGGCACGCCCAATGTGGCGGGCGTGGCCTTTGCCGTTACCTCGCTGCTGTGCTGGTCGGCCTATGCGCTGCTCAACCAGCGGGCGATGCAGAAGCTCGCGCCCGGCCAGCCCTTTCTCTGGGCCAGCCTGCAGGGCGCGGTGGGCCTGCCCATCGGTGGTGTGCTGTTCGCCTTCAACGGCGGCTTCACGCAGCCCCTGTTCGCCGAGCTGGTGCCGGTGTGGCTGGTGCTGGGTCTCTTCTGCTCCGGCATCGGCAATGTGCTGTGGAACCTGGGCAGCGCCCGCCTGCCTTCCACCGTGCTGGGGCCGATGATTGCCTTCGAGACGCTGAGCGGACTCGCCTGCGCCTGGGCGTACGACGGCAAGCCCTGGCCGATGACCGCGTGGTTCGGTGCCATGCTGCTGGTCACGGGTGTGGTGCTGGCGGTGCAGGGCGAGCGCAAGCCCGCGCCACCGGCTGAAGCCGCAATCCCGAATTGATCCCGAGAGAAATTGAATGGCGCTGAAAGCCACCATCTGCAAAGCCGAACTCAACATCGCCGACATGGATCGCGGCTACTACGCCGACCATGCGCTGACGTTGGCGCAGCATCCTTCCGAGAACGACGAGCGCCTGATGCTGCGCCTGCTCGCCTTCGCGCTGTATGCCCACGAACATCTCGCCTTCACCAAGGGCCTCTCCGACCCCGACGAGCCGGATCTCTGGCAGAAGGATTTGACCGGCGCGATTGATGCCTGGATCGACCTCGGACAGCCAGACGAGAAGCGGGTGATGAAAGCCTGCGGGCGCTCGCGGCAGGTGGTGGTCATCACCTATGGCAATGCCGCCCCCATCTGGTGGGAGAGCATTGCGCCCAAGCTGGAACGTGCCCGCAACCTTTCCGTGCGACGCCTGGTGGTCAGTGGCGACACGCCGCTCACGGCCTTCGTGCAGAAGAACATGAAGCTGCAATGCACGGTGCAGGATGGCCAGCTCTGGCTCAGCGATGGCGAGCGCAGCGCGCAGGTCGACGTGGTGACGCTGCGCTAGAAATAAAACGGGCCCCGCAAGGAGGCCCGTCGATGACAGCAGCTTGCTTATTGAATCTTGCCGAGGAAATCCATCTTGCCCACCTCCACGCCGTTGTGGCGCAGGATGTTGTAGGTGGTGGCGCTGTGGAAGTAGAGGTTGGGCAGCACGAACTGGAACAGGTAGTTCTGGCCGGTGAACTTCATGGTGCCGCGCGGCGAGGTGAGGGTGATTTCGCGCGCTTCGCTGCCGTCGATCTGGCTGGCAGCCAGCGTGCTGATGAAGTCCAGCGTTTTTTCGACGCGGGCGAGCAGTTCGTCAAAGGTTTTTTCGTTGTCCTCGAACTTGGGCGGCTCGATGCCTGACAGGCGTGCGCCTGCGCCCTTGACCATGTCGCAGGCGATGCGCACCTGGCTGGCAAAGGGCAGCATGTCCGGAAACAGACGGAAGTTGACGAGTCCAGACTCATCAAGCTTCTTAGCCTCGGCATGCGCCTTGCCCTTGGCAAGCACGGCAGAGAGGTTTTTGAGGGCGTGGGTGAAAACGGGCAGCGAGGCCTGGGACATCGACAGCGGCATGGGTGACTCCGGTTAATGGGTTTGTGCGGGTACGACGCTGAAGCCGGCGCGCGGGAAATGCACCCGCACGTCGCCTGCCAGAGGGTCGTGGCGCGCGATGACGATCTCGAACACAGAGGCATGTATGAGGGCACCTTCGACCGGATCAACCCCGTAGTCGGTGGCGCGCACGATGACTTTCTGTCCCAGGCTGATGCCCTCCGGCTCCAGCAGCGGGCCATCCAGCGGCAACCAGCTCTCGCACTTGAAAGAGATATCGAGTGCGGCCGAGGCGGGCATTTCCACCGGCCTGCCGTGACCGAAGGCCTTGATGCGCTCGAACCAGGCGAGCAGGTTTTTGAAGGGGTCGAGCGTCGAAGTCGTGCCGCTGTTGCTGCGCACGAACCAGGTCGGGTGGTAGGCCGCGAAGTCGGCCAGCGTCGGTGCATCGCCCAGCAGGAAGGGCATGCCGCCAGCCAGCTGCACATCGATGGCGTGCATGTGCGGCAAAAAGTTGAGCTTGCCGAACTCGGCGTTGGGGCGGCGGGCAGTACCGCCGACGAAGAACTCCTTGCGATCCTGTCCGAACACCTGCAGCAGTTCCGGCCCCATGCGTTCGGCCATCGCCTTGATGCCGGCGGGGCCGAAGTTGGTGGCGACCGCTGCGAAGAACAGGGTTTGCTCCAGCGCAGCCCAGGCAAGACAGCTGGCGCGCTGATCGGGCGGCAGCACCGGCTTGTCCGGGTGCAGGCGGTCGAGCACCCGCACGATCAGGCTGCTGTCGCAGATTACATCGCGGCCCAGCTGCAACACCGGCGTCTTGCGGTAGCCGCCGGTCAGCGGCATCAGCTCCGGCTTGGGCATCACTGACGGGATCAGCACCGAGTGCCAGGCCAGTGCCTTGTAGCCCAGCACGGCGCGGATTTTTTCGGCAAAGGGGGAGGCCAGGTAGTGGTGCAGGATGATCGGCGGCATGGCTTTTAGTCTGTCTGCGGGCGGGCGCTGAGCATATGCCGGATGCGGGAGGCGGGGCAGGGGATCAAACCTGGGGACGGGCAGGCACTTATCTGCCCTTGCCCAGCCCCGCATCTCCGCTTCATACCTTTAAGATTCGCCGCTCATGACCCCCGCCAGCCTTCACGCCCGCCTCGGCGGCTACTACTTTTTCTATTACGCGACGGTCGGCGCGTTCATGCCGTACTGGTCGCCTTACCTGGAGGCGCGCGGCTTCACCGCCACCGAGATCGGCATCGCCTTTGCGTTGTCGGGCGTCTCACGCGCCACCATGCCCCTCCTGTGGGGCTGGATGGGCGACCACTCCGGTCGTCGCATCCATCTCGTGCGCATCACCAGCATCGCCTCGCTGGCGCTGTTTCTCACCATCCCCTTCGTCGACGGCGTGTGGGCGATCACGCTGGCCATGCTCGCCTACAACCTGTTCTGGCAGGCCCTGCTGTCGCAGTTCGAGACCGTGACGATGACCCACCTCGCCCAGAGCGGTGGCGACTACTCGCGCGTACGGCTGTGGGGCTCGGTGGGCTTCGTGGTGGCGGTGCTGTCGCTGGGGCCGCTGCTGGACTTGTGGGGCATCTTGCCGCTGCCCTGGCTGGTCGGCGTGCTGTTCGCGGGCATGGCGGTGTCGAGCTACCTGGTGCCGGAGACCACAAACCCGCCGCACGACCCCGATATGCCGCTCGTTGGCATCGCCAGCGTGGTCAGGCGGCCGGAGGTCATTGCACTCTTCATCGCCTGCCTCTGCTCGCAGATGTCGTTTGCGCCGTACTACAACTTCTTCACCCTGTTTCTGGAACGCCATGGCCATGCCCGCAGCCTGGCCGGTGTGCTGTGGGCGATTGCCGTGGTCGCCGAAATCATCCTGTTCATCTACATGAGCCGCATCATTGCCCGGTTGGGGGCGCGTCGCCTGCTGCTGCTCGCACTCATCGTCACCAGCCTGCGCTGGGTACTGACCGTGCTGCTGGCGGATTCCTTCACAGCCCTGGTGATGATCCAGATCAGCCACGCCATCACTTTTGGCGCCTATCACGCCTGTGCGATGCACTACATCTTCCGCCTGTTTCCGGCGCGCCTGCAGGGCCGCGGGCAGGCTCTCTACAACGCCAGCGCCTATGGCATCGGCGGCTCGCTGGGCAGCCTTTGGGCAGGGGCGGCCTGGGATCACCTGTCGCCAGAGGCCAGCTTTCTCATGGCCGCTGCCGTGGCGGCGGCTGGTGCTTACCTGATCCATCGCTATCTGCCGATAGAAACAGACCGCTAGCCCTCATGAAATGCGGTGCGGCATCCAGTGCTTGCTTTTGACGCGCCGTTCATCTGAAATGCTCGCTGTTCTCCTGCTCAAAATCCGTTTTGCTCGATCACGAAGCCCAGGGATCGCCGCATGCCGCGCAACTCGCGCGGGGTTTTGCACGCCTGCAGTTCGAGCCTGTGCTGGAGGCGGATTTTCGTGCCGCCTATCAGGCGCGGATCAGCGTACGCAACCGGCTGGCCGTGTTTGCGGGCGCGCTGTTTTTTGCCTTGTTCGCGATCAGGGACATCCTCACCCTGCCCAACGAAGTCTGGCAATGGACGGCAGGCATCCGTCTGCTGGTAATTGTCCCCGCCACCCTGTTTCTCTTCTTCCAGCTGGAACGCCTCAGTACTGATCCCCGCCAGCAATTCGGCCTCGCCGTTGGCGCGATGCTGGGACTGTACGGGCTGTTGGCAGCGGTGCTGATTTCACGCGTGCTGGGTCATGCACTGCCCTATGAGGGCCTGCTGCTGGTGCTGTTCTTCGTCTATTTCATGCTCGGCCTGCGGCTGAGGCTGGCCGCGCTGGTGTGCGTGCCGCTGGTCCCGATCTACATGGTGCTCAGCTGCTGGCTGGGCGAGACCGCAAAAGTGGCGCTGCTGCAAGGGTTCTATCTGCTGACCGCCAATGTGATCGGCGTGATCGGCCTCTACCTCGCCGAACATCTGGCGCGCGAGAACTGGCTCAACGGGGAGATTTCGCGTTTCCGCGCCGAGCACGATCCCCTGACACTCGTCTACAACCGCCGCGCGCTGATGACGCACCTGCGCCGCCTGCTGGCGCAGAGCCGACGGCAGCGCGAGCCGCTGGCAGTACTGATGGTGGATGTCGATCACTTCAAGCAGTTCAACGATGTCTACGGACACATCGCCGGCGATGAATGCCTGGTGCGCGTCGCCCGTGCACTGGCTGAAAAACTGCGCCGCCCGATGGACATGCTGGGGCGCTTCGGTGGCGAGGAGTTTCTCGCCATTGCTTACGGTGTCAGCGCAGCCGATCTGCCAAGGCTGGCAGAATTGTTGCGCACTGGCATCGCTGACTTGCGCATCCCGCATGCGGATTCAGCCGTCGCTCTTCACCTCACCGTCAGCATCGGCGCGGCACACACCCTGCCGGAGGACAACGAAACCGAATCGGCCCTTCTGGAGCGGGCCGATAGCGCGCTTTACGACGCCAAGCAGGAGGGCCGAAACACCGTACGGGTCAGTGCGGCCTTTGGTGACGCCGCGGGGCACTCATAGGCTGCTCCGGCGAGGCACAATGCGAGGATTCGCTTCGCTCAATGCCTACCCGTCCGCCATGAATCAACGCATCACCGTCAGCATCGAGGGCCTTGTCGCCCATGTGCGGCTCAACCGGCCGGAAAAGCACAATGCGATCGACCTGCAAACCATTGCCGAACTGATTGCAGCCGCTAAAACGCTCAAGCGCCGCCGCGACATCAGGGCCGTGATCGTCTCCGGCGAAGGTCCTTCGTTCTGCGCCGGCATCGACGTGAAGAGCATGCTGACGGGTGGTCCGCTGAAGATGGCCCTGGCGTTTTTGCCGCTGTTCAAACCCGCTGCCAACAAGTACCAGAACGTCTCGCTGATCTGGCGCACGCTGCCAGTGCCGGTGATCGCAGCACTCCACGGCAACTGCTTCGGAGCCGGCATCCAGATCGCGCTGGGCGCGGACATCCGACTCGCCAGCCCCGATACCAGGGTGTCGGTGATGGAGGCCAAGTGGGGACTGATTCCCGATATGGGCGGTATGGTGCTGCTGCGCGAGCTGCTGCCCCGTGATGTGGCTTTTGAGTTGACGACCACGGCGCGCGTGCTGAGCGCGGAGCAGGCCCTGTCGCTGGGCCTCATCACCCGCGTCGAGCCCGATCCGCTCGCGGCTGCCAAGGCTCTGGCTGCCGAAATCGCCAACCGCTCGCCGGATGCCACCGCCGCTGCCAAGCATCTGTTCCGCGAAGCCTGGGATGCCAGCGATTACGGCGCGCTGGCGGCCGAACGTCGCTGGCAACGGCGCATCATCGGCCGCAAGAACCAGCGCATTGCCAGTGCACGCAATACCGGCAAGCCGGATCTGCCCTACCAGCCGCGCAGCTGGTGAGTTCCAAAGTTCTCCACTTGATCCGCCAGCCATGAGCCAGCCCTATCCCCACCTGCTGCAACCCCTCGATCTCGGCTTCACCACACTGAAGAACCGCGTGCTGATGGGCTCGATGCACACCGGCCTCGAAGACAAGGCCAAGGACTTCGACAAGCTCGCTGCCTACTTCGCTGAACGCGCGAAGGGCGGAGTGGGGCTGATGGTGACGGGCGGCTTCTCGCCCAATATGCAGGGCTGGTTTTATCCCTTCGCCTCCAAACTCTCCTCGAAGAGCGAGGTGCCGCGCCACCGCACCGTGACCGATGCGGTGCACGAAAACGGCGGCAAGATCGCCTTGCAGATCCTGCACGCGGGCCGCTACAGCTATCACCCCTTGTCGGTGTCGGCCTCGGCGCACAAGTCGCCGATCAATCCCTTCAAGCCGTTTGCGATGTCGGGCTGGGGCATCCGCCGCACCATCGCCGCCTATGCACGTTGTGCCTTGCTGGCGCGCGAGGCGGGGTATGACGGTGTGGAGATCATGGGCAGCGAGGGCTATCTCATCAACCAGTTCACGACCAAGCAGGTGAACCGGCGTGATGACGAGTGGGGCGGTTCGGTCGAGAACCGCTGCCGCTTTCCGGTCGAAATCATCAAGGCCGTGCGCCGGGCGGTCGGCAAGGATTTCATCATCGTCTACCGGCTTTCGATGCTGGATCTGGTCGAGGGCGGCAACAGCTGGGACGAGGTGGTGTACCAGGCCAAGGCGGTCGAGGATGCGGGTGTAACCCTGCTCAACGCCGGTATCGGCTGGCACGAGGCGCGCATCCCCACCATTGTCACCAGCGTGCCGCGCGCGGCGTTTGCCTTCGTGCCGCAGCGCATCCGCAGCGAGGTGAAGATTCCGGTCATCGCCACCAACCGCATCAACACGCCTCAGATCGCCGAAGGCTTGCTCAGCAGCGGTGCCTGCGACATGGTGAGCATGGCGCGGCCACTGCTGGCCGATCCTGATTTCGTCAACAAGGCGGCAGCCGGCAAGGCCGAGACAATCAACACCTGCATCGCCTGCAATCAGGCCTGCCTCGATCACACCTTTAAGGCCCAGCGTGCGACCTGCCTGGTCAACCCGCGTGCGGGCTATGAGACCGAGATTGTCTTCAAGCCGGTGGCGGCTGCCAAAAGGCTCGCGGTGGTGGGTGCGGGGCCTGCCGGTCTCGCGTTTGCCTGCTACGCCGCCGAGCGCGGCCATGCGGTGACGTTGATCGACAAGGCGGCTGTGATCGGGGGGCAGTTCAATCTTGCCAAGCGCGTGCCCGGCAAAGAGGAGTTCCACGAGACGCTGCGCTACTTCGGCGAGCGGCTGAAGGCCACCGGCGTGACGCTCAGGCTGGATTCGCAGGCGACTGCCGCAAGCCTGAAGGCCGAGGGCTTCGATGAAGTGGTGCTGGCGACCGGCGTGCTGCCGCGCACTCCCGACATCGTCGGCATCGACCATGCCAAGGCCGTGAGCTACATCGACGTGCTCGATGGCAAGGTGCAAGTCGGCAGCAAGGTGGCCGTGATCGGCGCGGGTGGGATTGGCTTTGACGTGAGCGAGTTCCTCGTCCACGAAGGTGAAAGCCCGACCTTGCATGCCGAACACTGGTACCGCGAGTGGGGTGTGGACGCGACCCTCAGCGCACGCGGCGGCCTGGTGCCCAAGCAGCCCACGCCGCCCGCACGCGAGGTGTTCCTGCTGCAACGCAAGGACGAATCACTCGGCAAGAACCTGGGCAAAACCTCAGGCTGGGTGCACCGCGCCACGCTCAAGGACAAGAGAGTGCAGATGATGGGGGGCGTCTCTTACGACCGCATCGACGATGCCGGACTGCACATCACCATCAAGGATCAGCCGCGCACCCTCGTGGTGGATCACGTCGTCATCTGCGCCGGGCAGGAACCCTTCCGTGCGCTGCAAGCGCCGCTCGAAGCGGCAGGCGTGAAGGTGCACCTGATCGGCGGCGCGCACACCGCAGGCGAGCTGGATGCCAAGCGCGCAATCCGGCAGGCGGCAGAGCTTGCGATGGTGATTTGAAGCACTTCACGCCCCGGGTAGCAGGAACAGGAAACGGCTCCCCTCGCCGGGCGTCGATTCCACCCAGATCCGCCCGCCATGCAGGCCGACGATCTTGTGGCACAGAGCCAGTCCGATGCCAGTGCCGGGATACTGATCCGCTGCGTTGAGACGGCGGAAAATCTGGAACAGCTTGTCGTGGTTTTGCGGGGCGATGCCGATGCCGTTGTCGGCGACCTCGCAGCGCCAGTCGCCGCCGGGCTCGCGGGTGGCGCGGATGTGGACTTGCGGGATGTGGCCTGCCGGCTGGAACTTGACCGCGTTGGCAATGAGGTTCTGGAACAGCTGGGTCAGCAACCGGACATCGCCGCGCACCGGCGGCAGCGCCTCGACGGTGAGCACGGCATGACTTTCGTCGAGCACGGTGCGCAGCTGTTCGGTGGCACGCCGCAGCGGCTCGCCCAGCGGGAGCGGCTGCATCTGTGCGCTCTGCGGATTGACCTTGGAGAGTGACAACAGATCGTCGATGAGCTGCTGCAGCTCGCTGACACTCTCGCGGATGAAGACGAGAAACTCGTTGGCCTCGCTGCTCAGCTTGTCGCGGTAGCGTTTTTCCAGGATGCGCGCGAAGCTGGCGATGTTGCGCAAGGGCGCCTGCAGATCGTGGCTGGCGACATAGGCGAACTGTTCCAGCTCGCGGTTGCTGGCGCCGAGCTGCTCGGCGCGATGCTGGGTCTCCTTTTCGAGCGCGTGGCTGCGTTCGACCTCCTGCGCCAGCAGGCTGTTGGCATGGGCTAGTGCCAGGGTGCGCTCGACCACCAGCTGCTCCACCCGCGAGCCACGCCCGATTACCAGCAGCAGGAACATGCCAGTCATGCCCGTGAACAACATGCCGGCAGCCAGCATCGTCCACACCGCCCAGGAGCGATTTGCCTGCAGATATTCGTTGGACAGCCAGAAATGCAGGTTCCAGTCCTGGCCCCCGACGTTGATGGGCAGTTTGAGCTGCATCGCCCTGCCGGTCACCGGCTCTCCATAGAGGAGTTCCTCACCTTTGAGTGGATCGCTTTTGTACACCGCGATCTTGATTCCCTGTGTCCGTAAACCACCCAGGGAGGCTTCGATCAGCTGATCGATCTGCACCGCAGCCGTGACGTAGCCATGCACGGTGCCATCCTCGCGCTTGAGTGCCAGTACGATCAGCATGGCCTCTGGTCTGCCATTTTGAACCAGGGTAATGACGCCGCTGGCGGTGGGCTTGTTGCTGCGGGCTGCCAGGCTCAATGCGGCCGCACGGATCGGCTCGGATTGCACATCGAAGCCGATTGCGGGTGCGTTTTTCTCCGTGGCCGGAACCATGTAAGCCACTGGCGCATGGCTAGCGGCTGCCGGGGCCTGCCGCAGTGAGCCATCCGCACTGAGTGCGCGGATCTCGAAGCTGCCCATGCCCTGCAAGCGCATCTGCTGTTCAAATGCCGCGCGTTCGGACGCCAGCACGATGGGATTCCAGGATAGGCCGGTAACCCCGACCAGCGAATCCAGCCGGCCGTTGGCAAAGCGCTCGAAGGATTGGCGCTGCGGATCGCTGTTTTCACGAATGAAGCCGGCAATGGCATGCAGAGCCTGAAAGTCGTCTCTCAGATCACGCTGGAAGCGAACCAGATAATCCTGGCATTTGTCCTCGAACCCGCTGCGCACACGGCCCTGCTCCTGCCCGCTGACGAACACGAACAGCCACACCACCACACTGAACATCACCACCAGCGGCAGGGTCGCGGTGAGCTGCCGCCGCCGCCAGGGCGCACCGGGTTTCAGGCTCCAGATCAGCACCAGCGGCGCGAACACCAGCACACCGATGCTGTCGCCCACCCACCAGGTCCACCAGTTGAACAGCACGTTGTCGGCGGGGATGAGGCCCGCGAGATACAGCGTGCCGACGCCGATGATGGCGTTGATGAGGCAGGCCAGCGGGCCGCCGAGTGCGAGCATCCAGACCACTTGCAGCTCCTGCACCAGCAGGTTGCGGTAGCCGACGAAGCGTTCGATGAGCATCGCACCCACCAAGGCCTGCGCGGCGGCACCGGCACCGATAGTGACTGGCACTGGCAGCGCTTGCAGCAGGGCGTACCAGCTGGTGGTATCCAGCCCGTTGCTGATGTTGACGGCAAAAGACCCTGCGAACACGCCGGCCGTAGCATTGCGGCCCAGCAGCAGGGTGGCCGCAAGGGCAATGCCGGAAGCGGGCCACACGGCCGTGGCATAACCGGGCGGGATGGCCAGCAGCAGACCCAGCCTGCCACTCAGGTAATAGCCCACAGCCACCAGCAGGAATTGCAATAGCCGGTTGGAGGTGGGGGGCACTTGGTGTCGAGCCTCACTCAGCACGGCAGCAAGCAGGTTTGCGCGCTGCCACCCTGGAGTGGCAGGGCCAGGCCAAAACCCTGCACCCGCGCCGGTGCCAGGTTGCCGAGGTTTTCGAGATCTGCGGCGGTCTCAATCCCGCACAGCACCGTTTCGCACCCGAGTGCCGTGGCATAGCCGATCACCGAAGCGAGAAAGGCACGCGCCTGCGGCTGGGTGCGCAGCTCACGCACGTGGCGGATGTCGATCTTGACCACATCCACCGGCAGGCTGGCAAGCTTGCCAAGTGCGGCTTGGCTGCGGCCAAAACGATCCAGCGCGATGCGGACGCCGTGGCTGCGCAGGCGACCGAGGTTTTGCAGAAGGGTGCTGCCCTCTGGCAGGTCGGCGAGATCGTCCTCCGCAACTTCAAGTTGCAGCGCAGCGCAGGGCATGCCTAGGGTGTCGAGTAGGCGCAGCGTGCTGGCAGGGTAGTCAGGGGTGACGAGTTCGGCAGCAGAAACATTCACTGCCACCTGCGGCGGCGCGACATTGCCCGCTGCCAGCGCCAGCCAGTTGCGGCAGGCCTGCTCCAGCACCCAGCTGCCCAAGAGTGGCAGTGCCTGCTGCGCGTGAGCCTGTGCCAGCGCCGTGTCGGCTGCGGCGTGGCCATCGATGCGGATCAGTGCCTCGAGTCCCATGCAGCCCAGGCTCCGGGTATCGAACCAAGGCTGGTACCAGAGCCTGAGCGCGCCCATGTCGAAATCGGGGCGGAGCAGCTTCTGGCCCTGTTCCTCCATCGGCAGTGAGAACCGCCACTGGCCCTTGCCAGCGGCCTTGGCGCGATACATGGCGCGGTCGGCACTGGCCAGCAGCTGATCGACATCGCGGCCGTGGGCGGGATGCATGGCAAGGCCGATGCTGGCAGCGATCCGGATGCCCTTGCCGTCGATGCGGGTGAGTGCCGCCACTCGCTGCACCATGCGCTCCGCAACCAGGGCTGCCTCATCGGCATCACGCGCCTGGGTCAGCAGCACCGCAAACTCGTCGCCGCCCAGCCGTGCCACGGTGTCACCCGCACGCACCGAGTCCTGCAAGGCGGCAGCCACGGCGATCAGCAGGGCATCGCCGGTGGCATGACCATGCAGATCGTTGACGGTCTTGAAGCCATCGAGATCGACGAAGCACAGCACCAGCCGCTCGCGGCAACGCTGGGCGAGGGCAGTGCGGGTACGGTCGGTGAACAGCTGCCGGTTGGGCAGGCCGGTCAGGATGTCGTGGCTGGCGCGGTGGTATTCCTGCTGGCGCGCGCGCTCCATCTGGATCACCAGCCGGTTGCGCTCCACCGCGTGGCGCAGCAACCGCAACAGCGATTCGCCATCGTGTGAGCCTTTGAGGACGTAATCCTGCGCGCCATGCTGCAAGGCCAGGAGCGCCGCCTCCTGGTCGCTGTTGCCGGTCAACACTACCAGCGTGACCTCTTGATGCCGCTCGCGGATGCGGTCAACCCCATACACACCCTCGCTGTCCGGCAGGCGCAGATCGAGCAGGATGCAATCGTAGGCTGCGCTGGCCAGTGCCGCCTCGGCCTGCGCCAGGCTGGTGACGTGGTGCAGCTCGGGGCGCGCCATGCCGTCGACATCGGCCAGCATCTCACGCAAGGCGCGGGCGTCGAGCGGAGCGTCCTCGACCAGCAGCAGCCGCAGTGCGGTGCTCATGACACTTCCGGCCTGGGCGGTGGCTGGCTGCGCTCAAGCCAGAAATGCAGGGTGAGCTCGATCAGCTCGACAAACGCATCGTAGCTCGCGGGTTTCACCAGATAGCCGTTGGCGTGGCGCATATAGCAGTCGCTCACGTCGCGGTCGGCGCGCGAGGTGCTGAGCATCAGCACGGGCAGGGTTTTCAATGCCGGATCGCTCTTGATGCAGTGCAGCACCTCGATACCGCTCAGGCTCGGCAGGTTGACATCGAGCAACACGAGGTCGGGGCGAAGGTGATCCTGGTGCGGCGCTTCGCCGCGCAGCATCCGCAAAGCGTCCTCGCCATTGCGGGCGACGTGCAGTTGGTACTTGTGGCCCTGCTCGCTGAGCACCTCGCGGATCAGGCGCGCATCCTTGATGCTGTCCTCCACCAGCAGGATTTCACCGCTGCGAACGGGGCGACAGGGGGCTGATGCAGGCATCGAAAGGTTCCCGAAAACTTCTTGTTGTCACTGTCGGCATCGTAACCGGCCTCGGAAGCATTCTGGCGACTGGCGTCCCCGCTGTCCTGCCCAACGGTTCAGCAAGCCTCACACGAGCCTTGCCGGGGCCGGAAATGTTATCTTTATGGCATTCCAGAACACCCTCCCAAGTTCGGCCCTGACCGGACTTTTAAGCCCCTCTGTCTCCCGCGTGACCATGACCAAAACCCCCATGACCCTGCGCGGCGCTGATCTGCTGCGCGAAGAACTCCGCCGTCGCAAATCCGAAGACCGCCCGCGCATCATCGCGGCGGTGGAAGAAGGCCGCTCGCATGGTGATCTCAAAGAAAATGCCGAATACCACGCCGCCCGCGAACAGCACGGTTTCAACGAAGGCCGCATCACCGAGATCGAGGCCAAGCTGAGCAATGCCCAGATCATCGACCCCTTGGCGCTCGCTAGGAATGGCAAGGTGATGTTCGGGGTGACGGTGGATCTCACCGATGTCGATACCGACGAGAACCTGCGCTATCAGATCGTGGGTGAGGACGAGGCCGACATCAAGGCCAACCGCATTTCGGTGAACTCGCCGATCGCGCGTGCGCTGATCGGCAAGACCGAGGGCGATGCCGTTGGCGTCGCCACGCCCAAGGGCACCCGCGAGCTTGAAATTGTGGCGGTGCATTACCTTTGAGTCAGAAGCGCAGCGCCTCTTCAGCCAAATGGCTGGCCGAACACGAGGCCGACCGCTATGTGCAGGAGGCGCGCAAGCTGGGTTACCGCTCGCGCGCAGCGTTCAAGCTGATCGAGCTGAACGAGAAAGACAAACTCATCAAACCCGGTATGTCCGTTGTGGACTTGGGCGCGGCCCCCGGTGGCTGGAGCCAGATTGCGCGTCCGCTGCTGGGCAAGAAGGGGCGGCTGATCGCTACCGACATCTTGGATATGGAGGCGCTGCCCGAAGTGGACTTCCTGAGGGGGGACTTCCGCGAGGAGTCCGTGCTGAAGGCCGTGGAGGCGCTGGTGGGCGAGCACGCGGTAGACCTTGTGTTGTCGGATATGGCCCCCAACATCTCCGGGATCGACAGCGCCGATCAGGCCGCAAGCCTGTATCTGTGTGAGCTGGCTTTTGAGTTTGCTGTAGCTCACCTCAAGCCTGGCGGCACCTTTGCCGTCAAGGTGTTTCAGGGTGAGGGCTTCGAGACGTATCTGAAGCTGGTGCGTGCCGCGTTTGCCTCGGTTGCCATTCGCAAGCCCAAGGCCAGCCGCCCACGCTCCAGCGAGGTGTATCTGGTGGCGAAGAACTTCTCGCCCGTGTAAGGTCAAAAAGCAGTCCGAAAGTGGTCATTTACTGAGGCGCCGACGTTGAACGATCTCGCAAAAAATATCTTGCTCTGGGTAGTCATCCTGGTAGTGCTGATGACGGTGTTCCAGAGTTTTTCCGGCCGCCGTGCGGGCGATCAGCCACTGGCCTACTCCGACTTCCTGGAGCAGGTGAAACAGGGCAATGTCGACTCGGTGAGAATCGCCGACCAGGACATCTCCGGCGTGTTGAAGGGCGGCAGCAAGTTCTCGACCTACAGCCCGGAAACCGACAACCGTTCGATGGTTGGCAC
>JAKFXK010000033.1 GCA_021731445.1 Nevskiaceae bacterium
GCTCTGGGCATGGCGGGGGCAGGTACCGGCAGGGCGGGCTGTGCCGCTGCAAAGGCAGCCGGGGCCGCGACAGGCGACATGGCGGAGGGAATGTTGAGGTTGCGCAGCGGTGCCGCCGCCTGCAACAGCGCCCAGCGGCGCGGCGCCTCGCTGACCGTGGCGCTGGCGGTGGGTGCGCTGCGGATCTCGTGATAGTCACTGGGGTTGAGCCCCAGGTTCATGAACAGGTTTTTGATGTCATCGCTTTTTTCGGGCATGCGCTGATTCCTTGACTACCGCTGGTTCGACTTAAAGTGTGCCGCTCAGCTGAAATAATCACCGGCAGCCAGACGCAGACGCAGGGTGTCCACCGCGCCCTCGGCAGTACCGACCTGTTTGAGCGTCAATCCGCGTCCCGCACCCTGTTCGCGCAGCCATTCCTCGTAGAGACCCTCGATGAGACCGGGCGCCCATTCCATCGCCGCCGCACCAAAAGCCGTACGCAGGGGCGCGCAGGAATGCTGGAACTCGACCGCATTGCCGAGATCGCGCACTCGTACCCAGCCCCAGCCGCAGGCGGACAGCGAGGCATTCATCGACTGTTCCATCTCCTTCAAGCCACCACCGGCGGGCAGCGGCATGGTACGTGCCCAGCGACGGCCCAGCACCGCAAAGAAAGCCCGGATTTCAGCAGCCGGCATCTGTGCCGACAGTTCTTCTGCCAGCGCGCTCAGCAAGCCGGCCCAGCGCACCTCGACCGGCCGCGACATGAAGTAACTCAGGCTTCCTTGTTCTGCATCCAACATCGTGAAACTCCCTGGTGTCTGTATCTCAAGTCGCTGCAGCAGCCCCATATGCGGGACCCGAAGTTAAGATGTGCCTTAAAGTAAGCCGAGAAATCAATGATTTCAATAAAGATTTCTTACTGATTGCGTCATACCGTTGTCCGGCAATCCTCCATCGAGGCTTTAGGCTTGCCGATTTGCTGTCGTTGCTGCCAATTTCCCCCTTACATGATTATCACAGACAAAGTTGACCTCGCCGTGATTGGCAGCGGCCCCGGCGGCGAAGGTGCTGCCATGATGGCAGCCAAAAGCGGACTGGCAACCCTCGTCATCGAGCGTCACCACGATGTCGGCGGCGGCTGCACCCACTGGGGCACCATCCCCAGCAAGGCCTTGCGCCACGCGGTGAAAGTGCTCAGCGACTTTGGCCAGGATCCGCTGCTGCGCGAGCTCAGGCACCAGATCAAGGTCGACTATCCGCGCCTGCTCGGCAACGCCCATCGCGTGATCGAGCAGCAGGTGGCCATGCGGCGACGCTTTTACGAGCGCAACCAGGTGCCGGTAATTGCCGGCCAGGCGCGCTTCATCGCCCCCCATGTGCTCGAGGTCAGCAGCAGTGGCAAGCCGCCACGCCACATCGAGGCCCGCCACATCGTCATTGCCGCTGGTTCGCGCCCCTACCGCCCTGACGATGTCGATTTCAGCCATCCGCGCGTGGTGGACAGCGACACCATCCTGCAGCTCGCCCACACCCCGCACACCATCAGCATTTACGGCGCGGGTGTGATCGGCTGCGAATATGCGTCGATTTTCGTCAAGCTCGGCTGCAAGGTAAACCTCATCAACACCCAGGATCGGCTGCTGTCCTTCCTCGATGACGAGATCACCGAGGCACTCAGCTACCACCTGCGCGAACAGGGCGTGATCGTCCGCCACAACGAACAGCACGCACGCATCGAGGCGCGCGAGGACGATGTGATCCTGCACCTCAAATCAGGCCGCAAGATCAAGTCCGACGTGCTGCTCTGGGCCAATGGCCGCACCGGCAACTCCGATGCGCTGGCCACCGCTGCGGTGGGCCTGGCACCCAATTCGCGCGGGCAGCTGAAGGTCAATGCCTTCTTCCAGACCGAGACCCCGCACATCTATGCCGTGGGCGACATCGCAGGCCCGCCGGCATTGGCTTCGGCAGCTTATGACCAAGGCCGGTTCGCGGTCGAACACATTCTCGGCCACGCCGCCGATGCCGCGCGCTTCAAGCTGTTGCCCTCCGGCATCTACACGATTCCGGAAATCAGCAGCGTGGGTGCCACCGAGCGTGAACTGCAGGAGCGGGGCGTGCCCTACGAGATGGGCCATTCGCAGTTCAAGAGCCTCGCACGCGCACAGATGACGGGCGAAACCGTAGGCATGCTGAAGATCCTGTTCCACGCCGAAACGCTGGAAATCCTGGGCGTGCACTGCTTCGGCGACCGCGCCTCGGAGATCGTCCACATCGGGCAGACGGTCATGGCCAATGCACAACTCAACAGCCTGCGCTATTTCATCAACACCACGTTCAACTATCCGACGATGGCCGAGGCCTATCGGGTGGCCGCGCACAATGGGCTGAACCGGCTCGCCTGAAACAACCCCGTACGGCCATCATCGAAAATGATCATTGAACTGGATCGCAAGCGATCCCGTGGGGCCGAAACGTATGGGGTGGCCACGCACAACGGTTTGAAGCGACTGACGTAAAGACCTCAGCCGAGATCAACCTCATGCTCCTCGGCGGCAAATGCCACGCCGAGCGCGCCTTCACCGACGTGGATGCCCGCGACCATGCTCATCATGCAGGTGAACACTTCAACCCCGTTGCGCTCTGCGGTGGCGATCATCTCGCCATAGCCGGGCAGCTTTTCCAGGTTGACGGGATCACCGCCGTATTCGAGTACCAGGATGTTGGTCAGCAGCCCTTTCTCGATCTGCTTTTCGACGTAGCGCCAGACCTTGGCCGAGCCTTCTTCAAAGTGCCGCACACGCGCCACCGGGCCGGTGACGTTGCGGTAGCCGCGCACCAGTGGTTTCACATCCAGTGCGGAGCCGATCAGGTATTGCACCAGGCCGACACTCTTGTCGCCGCGCTTCTGCGCACGGGCGCGCAGCTGTTTCAGGTCGCGCGGCAACAGATAGCCGAAGGTGTGTTGCACCAGATACTCGACCCGCTCGCGGATCTTGTTGTGGCTAAGGCCCTGCTTGATCATCCGCGCGCATTCGATCACCGGAATCGCCTGTGCCGCAAAGCAGTTCTGGGTGTCGATGATACGCATCGCGAAGGGCGTGTTGATGCCCGCCGCAGCGCGGATCGGCTTGTAGTCGTTGAGGATGGTGAGCGCAGCCTGCTTGACGTTGTCGTACATCGGCGAGCGCGAGCTGGCGATGGTGAACACGAACACCAGGTCGTAGTCCACCACCAGCCGTTCGAGGAACAGCTGTTTGGTCTGCTCGACACTGAACGCAGTGGTTTCTGCCTGCGAGGCGGCAGCCACATGCTGGCGATAGAACTCCAGCGTCGTCTCGGCATCGCGGGTGTCGATCATCTGCCGCCCGTCAAGATGCAGGGTGATTGGCAAGATGACGATCTTGTTCTCTTCGATGAACGACTGCGGCAGATCGCAGGCTGAATCGACCACGATTCCAATTCTCATGACATCTCCTCTTTATTTGTCAGGAATGATAGCGATTCAGGCCAAGGACTTCCTGCTGTTCGGTGTCAGACGACCTTGCGGCAGAAATCACGCAGCATCCCCGCGGTCGCACCCCAGATGCGCTGCCCGCCGTGGTTGACCTCGAAGAAGGGCACGTTGAGCCCATTCTTGCTCAAGATCCGTGACTCGTAACGCGAGGGGTCGAGCAGCACCGACAGTGGCACCTCGAACACTTGGGCAACCTCGCCCGCATCGAACGCGAACTGCGACGGCGGCTGTACCAGCGCCACCACCGGTGTCACGCGATAGCGGGTGGTGGTCGGGTAGTCATCGAGATAGCCGATGATCTCGGCATTCTCCGGCGGCAGGCCCACCTCTTCCTGCGCCTCGCGCAGGGCGCAGGCGGCGAGACTCGAATCTTCCGGATCACGCCGACCGCCCGGCAGACTCACCTGCCCCTTGTGGTTGCGCAGGGTATCGGCGCGGCGGGTGAGCAGTACGCTGTAACCCTCAGGCCGCATCAGGATCGGCACCAGCACCGCCGCTTCGCGCAGATTGGTCAGCAGTGGCTTCAGTGCCCGCTGCACCAGCTTCGGCCATTCGAGATCGACCAGCGGACGATGCTGTTCGCTGGTCCCCGCCAGCGCCTTGCGCAGGTGTGCCTCAAGCGCTGCACTCATGCCAGACCGCGCGCGAGATCGGCGGCGATGTCGTCGAAATCCTCAAGGCCCACCGCCACCCGTACCAGGCCCTCGGTGATGCCCGCCGCCGCCCTTGCCTCGGCCGTGATGCGGCCATGCGTGGTGGTGGCCGGATGGGTGATGGTGGTACGGGTGTCACCGAGATTGGCAGTGATCGAGCACAGCCGGGTCGCGTCGATGAGCTTCCAGGCCGCCTCGCGGCCACCCGCCAGCTCGAAGCCGAGCACGCCGCCAAAGCCGCTCTGCTGGCGCCTGGCCAGCGCGTGACCGGGATGTGAGGGCAAGCCCGCATAGAACACCCGCTGCACTCCGGACTGCGTCAGCAGCCACTCCGCAAGCCGCTGCGCCGACTCGTTGTGGGCGCGCATGCGTACTGCCAGCGTCTCCAACCCCTTGAGAAACACCCAGGCATTGAAGGGACTCATGCAGGGGCCGGCGCTTCGCATGAAACCAAAAACATCCTTGCCGACTTTCTGCGCATCACCCAACACCGCACCGCCGACGCAACGTCCCTGCCCGTCCAGGTATTTGGTGGCGGAGTGGATGACGAAATCGGCACCGAGCTTGATCGGCTGTTGCAGCACGGGCGTAAGGAAGCAGTTGTCCACCGCCAGCCAGGCACGGTGGACATGGGCGAGATCGGCAAGTGCTGCAATGTCGGCAATCCCGGCTAGCGGATTGCTGGGGGTTTCGACGAACAGCAGCTTGGTCTGCGGTGTGAGTGCGGCCTTCCAGGCCGCCACATCGCCAAGCTTCACATACGTCACGCTCAGACCAAAACGCGTCAGCACATTGTTGAAGAGATTGATGGTCGCGCCGAACACGCTCTTAGACACCAAGATGTGATCGCCCGCTTTCAGCACGCTCATGCACAGCGTCAGGATCGCCGCCATGCCGCTGGCGGTTGCCACGCAGGCCTCGGCACCCTCCATCGCCGCCAGCCGCTTTTCAAACGCCTGCACCGTGGGATTGGTGAAGCGCGAATAGACATTGCCCGGCTCTTCGCCCGCAAACACCTTGGCCGCATGCGCAGCTGAGCTGTGGACGAAAGAAGAAGTCGGGTGAATGGCCGCCGAGTGCTCGCCCTCGTGGCGTGCCGGCTCGAAAGCGCGGATGCCAAGCGTGCCGAAACCCCAGCTGTCGTCGAACTCACTCATGGCTACGCCGCGTGCAGATCGAGCGGCGTGGATGCCGAGCGGGTCCGGGCTTCCTTCGCCGCGTCGTTGCGGAACAGTTCCAGCTGGTTGAGGTACTTGGCGTCCACGTCCTGCGTCACGTACTCGCCAGTGAACACCGAACAGTCGAACTTCTCGATGTTGGCGTTCTTGTGCTTCACCGCGTCGATCAAATCTTCGAGGTCCTGGAACACCAGCTTGTCGGCACCCAGCAGCACGCGCAGCTCTTCCTCGGTGCGGCCATGCGCGACCAGCTCATGCACGCTCGGCATGTCAATGCCATAGACATTGGGGAAGCGCACCGGTGGTGCGGCGCTGGCGAAGTAGACATTCCTTGCACCGCAGTCGCGCGCCATCTGGATGATTTCCTGGCTGGTGGTGCCGCGCACGATGGAGTCGTCCACCAGTAGCACGTTCTTGCCCCGGAATTCGACATCGACGGGATTGAGCTTCTGGCGCACGCTTTTCTTGCGCTGCGCCTGCCCCGGCATGATGAAGGTGCGGCCGATGTAGCGGTTCTTGATGTAGCCCTCGCGGTAGGGCACGCCCAGCACCTGTGCCAGCTCCGAGGCGGGTACCCGCGAGGTGTCGGGGATCGGGATGACCACGTCGATGCCGTGATCCTCACCCCACTCGCGCTTGATCTTCTCGGCCAGCTTCACCCCCATGCGCAGACGCGCCTTGTGCACCGAGATGTTGTTCATCATCGAATCCGGCCGCGCCATGTAGACGTACTCGAAGATGCAGGGCGAGTGCTGCGGATGCGCCGCGCACTGGCGGCGGTGCAGCTTGCCGTCGAGCGTGATCAGCACCGCCTCGCCCGGCTCAATGTCGCCCAGCACCTCGAAGCCCAGCGCATCCAGCGCCACCGACTCGGAGGCGATCAGGTAATCCGGCCCGTTGATGCCATTGCGCCGCCCCACCACCACCGGGCGGATGCCGTAGGGATCGCGGAAGCCCACCACACCGTAGCCGGTGATCATCGCCACGCAGGCGTAGGCGCCACGGATGCGGTGGTGCACACGCGCGACGGTCTCGAAAATGTCTTCCGGTTTCAATCTCAGCTTGCCGAGCTGCGCCAGCTCATGGGCAAACACGTTGAGCAGCACCTCGCTGTCCGACTCGGTGTTGAGATGGCGGCGGTCTTCCTCAAACAGGGCTTGTTTGAGTTCATCGGTGTTGGTGAGATTGCCGTTGTGCGCCAGCGACACGCCGAAGGGCATGTTGGTATAGAACGGCTGTGCCTCGGCGCTGGTGGTGCAACCCGCCGTCGGATAGCGCACATGCCCGATACCCATGTTGCCGCGCAGGGCGCTCATGTGTTCATCCGCCGCAAACACATCGCGCACCAGGCCGTTGTCCTTGCGCAGATGCAAGCGGTCGCCGTCGGCGGTGATGATGCCGGCGGCATCCTGACCACGGTGCTGGAGCATGGTCAGCGCGTCGAACAAATCCTGGTTGACGGGCGATTTTGAAACGAGACCGGCGATGCCACACATGGCTAGGAGCGTCCTTGCTTTGGTTTTACTGCTGCGGGTGGTGCCACAGATGATGGGGATTCCAGCACGCGAATCCAGCGGTCAGGCACGATGGCTTTCAGCACATCGGCCATCCATTCGCAGCGGGGGATCAGCGCCGACTCGTTCCACCAGGGGTCTTGCCGCGCGGCGGTGCTGCCCGCCGCCCACAGCAGCGCAGCCACCACCACCAGCGCGCGCAGCACACCAAAGCCGGCACCGAGCGTGCGGTCGGCAGCGGCCAGTGCCCCTTCGCGCACCAGCCTGCCGATAAAGAAGGTCAGCAGCGAGCTGAGCAGCAGAACCCCGAGAAACAAGCCGCCGAACGCCGCCGCGCGGCGCACCGAGGGTGTGGCGATGTGCGGCGTCAGCCACTCGGCAGTCTGGTGCGTGAAGGTAAAGGCCACCCAGAACGCCAGCACCCAGCCCACCACGCCCAGCACCTCACGCGTGAAGCCGCGCAAGAGGCCGATCAGGATCGACACCGCGAAGACTGCGAGAATGAGGTAGTCCGCCCAGTTCATGCTTGCGATTGCGGTGGCCGCCACGATGGAGGCGCGCATTTTATCATCGGCACTCCTGAACACAGCGCATCGACGAACTAATTCACGCCGCCCCACTCTACTGACACTCGCACCCCCCTAAACCCAAGTCGTGCAAAGCCTCCGCCCCATCCGATTGCTGATGCCCATTTTCATGGTTGCCCTGTCGGCCCTGACGGCTGCCGCCAGCGCACAGCCCGGCAGCCCGGCCTCACTGTCGCTGCCGGAGATGGGCGAACCGGCCGATCTCTCGCTCTCTCCCCTGCAGGAAGCGAAGATCGGTGACGAAGTCGCCGCCGAGCTGTATCGCGGCGACTACACCGTGGAAGACGTCGAACTGAGCGACTACATCGACTCCATGGGCTGGAAGCTCGCCGCCAAGGGTGCGGCCAATCCACCGAAGTTCCGCTTCTTTGTCATCGGCGATCCGCGCATCAACGCTTTCGCGGTACCCGGCGGCATCATCGGCATCAATGCGGGCCTGATGCTGCATGCCGACACCGAGAGTGAACTGGCGGGGGTGATAGGCCACGAACAGGCGCATGTCACCCAGCGCCATCTCGCGCGTACCGTCAACGACACCCGCGCCGCCAATCTCGCCACCTATGCCGCGATGCTGGCGGCAATCATCGCAGGCTCCGCCAACCCGGACGTGATCATCGGCGCGCTCGCCATCGGCCAGTCCGTTAATCAACAGCGCGAGGTCAACTACACCCGTGCGCACGAACAGGAGGCCGACCGCATCGGCATCCAGACCCTGTCGGCAGCCGGGTATGACCCCGAAGGCATGGCCAGCTTCTTCAGCAAGCTGGAGCAGCAGTCGCGGCTCTACAACTCGCAGCTGCCGGACATCCTGCGCACCCATCCCGTCAACACCTCGCGCATCTCCGAGGCGCGCACCCGCGCTGCCCTGTTGCCCAAGCCCGTACTCAAAGCCAATCCAGAGTTCGCCTTGATGAAGGCGCGCACGATCGTTCTGATGGCCAGCACGCCCACTGCTGCCGTCGATGAAATGGGCATGCGCCTTCGCAGCGACAGGAAGTCCCCCGGCAACCAGTACGGTTACGCCTTTGCCCTCTACAAGGCGGGTCGTGCAAGCGAGGCGCTCGATGCCCTGGCACCTGCACTCGCTCAGCTGCCGAGACAGACCAACATCAACCTGCTGCAAGCACAGCTCTTGCTGGCCACCGGCAAACCCGGCGAGGCCATCGCTCTGTTCGAGAAAACCACGCAGCTCAATCCGCGCTCCGCACCTGCGGTGGTGCTGCACGCCCGCGCCCTGCTGGAGACCGGCAAGCCGCTCGAAGCCCGCCAGCTGCTGCTCGGCTTCGACCCCGCGCACGGCGAACTGTCCGAACAGCACCGGCTGCTGTCGGAGGCCAGCCGCCAGTTGAAAAACATCGGCGATGCACAGTTCGAAATGGCCAACTATGAGCTTTCACGCGGCGACCTCAGGGCGGCACTGACGCAGGTGGATGCGGGCCTGCGTCTTTCCAGCCTGAGCGAACAGGAGCGGCTGCGGCTGCAATCGCAACGCGAACAGCTCATCGCGCGCATTCCGCGCCAGACGCTCAATGCACTGGCACGCGACCAGCGGCGGCTGGGCTTGACTAGGTGACTAGGTGACTTTCGCGCGCTTGATGGCATAGCTCATCAAGCCCGGCAGATACCGCTTGATGCGCACGAACAGCGCCTCTTTCGCACCGATCAGAACCTCCTCGCGTCCTGCTGCCACCGCCGCCCAGATTTGCCGTGCGCATTCCTCGGGTGCCATGCCGCGCAGCTGGCCATCGTCCATCAGGCCGTGCTTGCCGCCATCACCGGTGATGGCGTTGAGCGAGACATTGGTCTTGATGAAACCGGGGCAGATCAGAGTCACCTGCACGCCGTCGCGCCACACCTCGGCACGCAACGCGTCATAAAAACCGTGCAGGGCGTGCTTTGCGGCCGCATAGCCGGAGCGCAGCGGCGTGCCGACGTAGCCCACCACACTGCTGATCGTCACGATGTGGCCGGACCTCTGCGCGATCATGTCCGGCAACAGCGCCTTGGTGAGCGCGACACAGGCGAAGAAATCCAGCTCGAAGATGCGGCGGTAGACACTCATCCCGGTTTGCAGCACGGTACTGCGCTGGCTGATGCCGGCATTGTTGACCAAGAGGTCAATGGCACCGAAAAACGCAACGGCGTCGCGCGCGGCCGCATCGGCATCGAAATCGGTGAGATCGAGCGGCAGAATGGCAACGGCCTGGGGATTGGCACAGGCGTTTTTCACCCGCTGCAACTCCGTCTCGCGCCGCGCCGACAGCACCAGCTTCGCGCCCTGTGCCGAAGCCTCCACGGCCAGCGCCTCGCCGATGCCGCTGCTGGCACCCGTGATCCAAACCACCTTGTCTTTGAGCTGTGTCATGTCGGGCTTCGATCGAAAGAGACGAAGTTTAGGGCTTGAGCCGCTCACGCAGCGACAAGGACAGGTAAAGCAGACCACAGAATCCACCACCCAGGATCAGCGCCCAGGACAGCGGTGAGTGGAAGGTATAGAGCGGATGCCCTGACAGCCGCCAATGCAGGCTGACATGGATGACCAGAAAAGCCATCAACACCAACCTTGCGCTCTCACGCCAGCGTGGCACCGGGTGATGGGTGATCCAGACCAGTACCGCGAACAGCGGCACATGCAGGCTGACGAACAGCTGCTCCGCCAGGGGCTCGGCGAGGCCACGCAGCACATAGAGCAATCGCCATTCATGCTGGGTGACGGCATCCAGCTCGTGGGTGCTGATGAAGCCGAGACCGAGATAAAAAAGCAGCGGTTTCATGGCATCTCTCCGAAACGGGTGGAGAGCCAAAAATAAAGCCCGCTGCGGAGAGCGGGCTTTACCTGCGAGATCATCACGTGAGGCGGTGTCAGGCCGCCTTTTCGAGAGATTTGTCCCATTGGCCCTGGGCTGCAAGGCCATTCATCCTGGCGCGGTGCAGGTGTGCGGTCTTGCCTGCCTCGACATTGCTGCCACCCCAGGCCTTGAGTGCCGCCGCTTGCAGCGCACGGCCGTAGCTGAAGGTGAGGCCCCAGGTGAAGCCGCCGATCCTGTTCATCGCATCGAGGTGTGCCGTGGCCAGCACATCGCTCTGGCCGCCGGAGAGAAAGGCGATGCCAGGTACCGCAATCGGCACGCGGCGCTTCAGCACGCGCAGGGTGGCTTCGGCGACTTCCTGCACACTGGCCTGCTCGGTGCACTGGATGCCGGGCACCACCATATTGGGCTTGAGGATCATGCCTTCAAGCAACACATTCTGCGCATTGAGTTCGCCGAACACGGAGTCGAGCACGACATCGGTGACTTCCTCACAGACTTCGATGGAGTTGTCGCCATCCATCAGCACTTCCGGCTCCACGATCGGCACGATGCCGGCCTCCTGGCAGAGCACGGCATAGCGGGCCAGCGCATGGGCGTTGACGTGCAGGGCGTAGTCGCTCGGCGCCTCGTCGTTGATGGTGATCACCGCGCGCCACTTGGCAAAGCGCGCACCGGCGGCGTGATATTTGGCGAGGCGTTCGCGCAGGCCGTCGAGACCCTCAGTGATGGTTTCCTCCAGGCCGCCGCCGGCGAGCGGTTGCGCACCCTTGTCCACCTTGATGCCGGGGATCACGCCCTTGCTGCTGAGCAGCTCGGCAAAGCTCGGCCCAGCGAGGGATTTCTGGAACAGCGTCTCCTCGAACAGGATCACGCCGGAGGTGTGCTGCTCGAAGCCGGGCGTGGTGAACAGCATGTCGCGGTAAGCCTGACGGTTGCCTTCGGTGTTCTCGACACCGATCTTGTCGAAGCGTTTCTTAATGGTGCCGGTGGACTCGTCAGCTGCGAGCAGGCCCTTGCCCTTGGCAACCATGGCAACTGCGATGTCGTTCAGGATCTTTTCGTTCATAGGGGGCTCGTCGGGGTGGGATTCTTGCGGACGCGCAGTTTATCGGCTGGGCTGGGGCTAATCCAGACAAGCGATGGAGAATCCAGTCCATTGGCCTCGCCTTTTCTGGCGCTCGCCGAAGGGGATGCGGAATACTTACGACCACGATGAGAGCAGCGGCATTGAGAGAATGGCAATGAATATCCAGCGCAGATGCACCTTGATACGGGCCACCCTGCTGGCGGGCACCGGCCTGCTGCTCAGCGGTTGCAGTGGTGATAGTCCCCTGGGCCGCACAACCACCACGCCCGTGCCACCACCGATCACCGGCCCTGAGCCGGTGCTCGCCGCCACGCCCAAGGCCATCTGCGGCCCTGGCTCACGGCCGGAACCGGGAATGCAGGGCCGTGTGCCGCGCGCCGCGGTCGAGAGTGGCGCCGCTGCCGAGGGCTATACCTGCAACACCCAGATGGTGGGCGCCTACCAGACGCCCAACATGGCCGGCACGGTCGGCGGCTTCAAGGTGGAGCGTTACACCGATGCCGCCGGACACGATTGCGCCTACTACGACACCACGCTGCTGTTCCCCAGCAACGCCAGCGGTGCCGAGGCGGGCGTGAACGTGATGGACATGTCCGACCCTACCAAACCGCGCATGACGGCGCGCCTCACCACCCCGGCGATGAACTCGCCGCACGAGTCGCTGGTGGTGAGCAAGGAGCGTGGCGTACTCGCCGCCGTACTCGGCAATCCTGCCTTCGGGCCGGGTGTGGTGGATGTCTACGACCTCGCCCCGGACTGCCGCAGCCCGGTGCTCAAGGCCTCGCTGCCGGTCGGCAACTTCGGGCACGAGAGCGGCTTCTCTCCCGACGGCAAGACTTTCTACGCCGCCTGGACGGCCGGCCCCGCCGTCACTGCGATTGATCTGACCAATCTCAACACGCCGACGCCGCTGGGCGTGATGCGGCTCAACTCGCATGGGCTCTCACTCAGCAACGATGGCAATCGCGCCTACATGGCCGGTTCCGGTGACGACGCTGGCCTCCTGGTGGTAGATGTTTCCGATTTCCAGTCGCGCAAGGCCAACCCGCAGGGACGGGTGATCTCACGGCTGACCTGGGACAGCATCACCATCCCGCAGAACGCCATCCCCATCACCATCAAGGGCAAGCCCTACATCGTCGAGATCGACGAGTACTCCAAGAACGGCGACGACATCGCGGCGCACGGCGCGCGCGTGGGCGCCGGCCGCATGATCGACTTGAGCGACGAGACCAAGCCGCGCGTAGTCTCCAACCTGCGGCTCGAAGTGCACCAGCCGGAAAACCGCGCCGCCATCGCCGATGACCCCGGCGCACAGAACCCGACGCAGGGCTATGCCGGTCACTACTGCAATGTGCCGAGCCGGGTAGATCCGACCATCGTCGCCTGCAGCATGATCATGTCGGGCCTGCGCATCTTCGACATCCGCGATCCGGCCAACCCGAAAGAGGTCGCCTACTTCGTCTCGCCGATCCGCGAGCGACAGGCGGCGGGTTTCTTCGAGGCCAGCAACTGGGCCATGTCCAGCCCCAACTTCGTGCCGGAGCGCAAGGAAATCTGGTACTCCGACGGCTACAACGGCTTCTTCGTGGTGCGAGTCACCAATGACATGTGGAAGTGAGCCGCCTCGCCTGCGGTGGCGCAGCACTCGCACTGCCGCTCACCGCCGGGGCACACTCCTTCGGGCGTAGCTACAACCTGCCGGTACCGCTCTGGCTCTATGCCTGGGGTGCCGCAGCGGCCTTGCTGCTCTCGTTCTTGCTGATCGGCTGGTTTCTCGCCACGCCGCATTCGCAGCGCCCAGTATCCAGCCGCGCCCTGTCTGCGCGGTGCACGCAGCTCGCCAGACGCCTCCTGCCACTGATCCGCCTCGCCAGCGTGCTGCTGTTGCTGCTTGCCATCGCCACTGGCCTCGCCGGCAATGGCGATGCCTACCGCAACTTCAACATGACCTGGTTCTGGATCGTGTTCGTGCTGGGCCTTGCCTATGTCACCGCGCTGCTGGGCAATGTCTACGCGTATGCAAACCCCTGGGCTGTGCTGGCATCTGTCGTAGATCGCGTCTGGCCCCGCTTTGCAGAGAGCCGCGTGCGCTATCCACCCGCGCTCGCCTACTGGCCTGCGTTGGCCTTGTACGCAGGCTTCATCTGGATCGAACTGTTCGGCCGCACCAACCCGCATTCACTCTCGCTCTGGCTCGCCGCCTACACCGTCATCAACCTCATCGGCGTTTGGCTGTTCGGCGCTTTGGCCTGGTTTCGCCACGGCGAGTTCTTCGCCGTGTTTCTGCGGCTGCTGGGACTGATGGCACCGCTGCATGTCGAGCACGGCCGCCTGTGCTGGCGCCTGCCCTTTGCAGGCCTGTTGGCAGCGCGCGCCGAACATTTCAGCCTGCTGATCTTCGTGCTGTTCATGCTCTCGTCCACCGCCTTCGATGGCCTGCACGCGACGGTGCCGTGGTTTCAGGTGTTCTGGAGCGAACCGCTGGCTGGCTTGCGCGCACTCGCGGGCACGCATCCCACCGAGGCTTATCTGAAGCTGCGCAGCATCCATCTCGGCTTTGAATCGCTCAGCCTGCTGCTCTCGCCGCTACTTTATCTCGCCGCGTATCTCGCCAGCCTCGCCGCCGCCAAGCGGCTGCTGGGCAGTCCGATACCGCTACGCGAGCTGGCATTGCGCTTTACCTTCAGTCTCTTGCCCATCGCCTTCGTCTACCACTTCACCCACTACTTCACGCTGCTGCTGACGCAGGGCCCGGCAGCACTCGCACTGCTCTCCGACCCACTGGGACGCGGCTGGGATACGTTCGGCACCGCCCGCTGGGGCAGGCCTCTACTGCCCGACATGGCCTGGGTCTGGCACACGCAGGTGGGGCTGATCCTGTTCGGCCATATCGCCAGCGTGGCACTTGCGCACATCGAGGCCCTGCGCCTCTTCGGCAACCGCCGCGCCGCCCTCATCAGCCAGCTGCCGATGCTGGTGCTGATGATGGCGTTCACGGTGGCGGGGCTGTGGATTCTCGCGCAGCCCTTGCAGTCGGGTTAGCTCACATGCTCCGGGAGAGTGTCGGGTCGGCGCACCTTGAACCAGGCCGCGTAGAGCGCAGGTAAAAAGGTCATGGTCAGCAGCGTCGCCACGAACAAGCCGCCCATCAGCGCAATGGCAGCTGGCCCGTAGAACACGCTGCGAGTGAGCGGCACCAGCGCCAAGATCGCCGCTGCGGCCGTCAGCATGATCGGCCTTGCACGCCGCACGGCGGACTCGACGATGGCCGTCCACTGGTCGCATCCGGCCTTGATGTCCTGCTCGATCTGATCCACCAGGATCACCGAGTTGCGCATGATGATGCCAGCCAGCGCGATCACGCCCAGCAGTGCCACGAAACCGAACGCGGTCTGTGTCGCCAATAGCGCAAACGCCGCACCGATCACCCCCAGCGGGGCGGTGAGAAACACCAGCATGGTACGGCCGAAGTGCTGCAACTGGATCATCAGCAGCAGGAGGATGATGACGATCATTTTCGGCATTTCGGCGTTGATCGAGTCATTGGCGATCTTGCTCGCCTCCAGGGGCCCTGCGATGCCGATGCTGTAGCCCACCGGCAGGCGCGACTTGATCTCGTCCAGCTGGCGGTCGATGGCCATCGATACATCCGGCGACTGCACGCCAGCCGTGACCTCCGCCTGGATGCTGATGGCCCACAGCCGGTCACGCCGCCAGAGCACGCCGGGTTCGAAGCTGGGCGTGGCCTTGCCGAATTGCGAGAACGGCACCGACACCCCGTACTGGGTCGGCATGTAGGCATCCTTGAGACTGCCCAGATTGTCGCGCTCGACCAGGGGCTGGCGGGCAACGATCTCGATATCGCGGTTGCGCTCGCGGTAGTTGCCGATGCCGGTGCCGGAGAGGATGGTGTGGCTGGCACCGCGCACGTCGTTGCTGGTGATGCCGAGCAGGCGCAGCTTCTCCTGATCCGGCTCCACGTTCATGGTCGCAATCGGCTCGTGCCAGTTGTCGTGCACATTGCGCACGTTGGGGTGCGCCACCACCACGGCCTTCACCTCCTCGGTGAACTGGCGCACCACTTCAGGGTCTGGTCCCTGCACGCGGAACTGCACCGGCCAGCCGGTGGGCGGGCCATTGGGCAGGCGGTCGATCTTGCTGCGCGCTTCCGGGAACTCATCGGCGAGCCAGCCGCTGATGCGCTGCTTGAGGCCCTCGCGCTCCTTGAGATCTTTGGAGACCACCATGAACTGCGCGAAGTTGGTGTGGTTGAGCTGCTGATCCAGCGGCAGGAAAAAGCGCGGGCTGCCGACGCCGACATAGGCGACGTAGTCCAGCACGCCCTCGTCCTTGGCGAGCTTTGCCTCCATGCGCTGCACCATGCGCTCGGTGGCGGCATAGCTGGATCCCTCCGGCAGCCAGAGATCGACCATCAGCTCGACGCGGATCGAGTCCGGAAAAAATTGTTTCGGGATGAAGCGGAAGCTCATCAGGCCGACCACGAACAGCACCGCTGTGAACACGATCACCGTCCAGCGGGCGCGCACGCACCAGTCGATGAGCGCGCGCAGCCGCCGGTACATCGGCGTATCGAACAGCTCGTGCTGCTGGCCGTCCGGCAGCTTGTGCTCCTTGAGCAGGTGATAGCCGATGTAGGGCGTGACATAGATCGAGGCGAGCCAGCTCACCATGAGTGCGATGCCGATCACCTGGAACATGGTGGTCACGTACTCGCCGGAGGATGACTTGGCGATACCCACGGGCAGAAAGCCCACCGCGGTGATGATGGTGCCGGTGAGCATGGGGAAGGCCGTGGAACGGTAGGCGAAGCTCGCGGCCTTGAGCTTGTCGTAGCCCTCTTCCAGCTTTCTCGCCATCATCTCGACGGCGATCATCGCGTCATCAACCAGTAGCCCCAGTGCCAGCACCAGGGCACCGAGCGAGATCTTTTGCAGCTGGATGCCGAGCGCGTCCATGATCGAAAAAGTCACCGCCATCACCAGCGGAATGGTGAGTGCGACGACAAAACCAGTGCGCAGGCCAAGCGAAAGAAAGCTCACCGCTACGACGATCAGCACCGCCTCCACCAGCGCGCGCACGAAGCCGCCCACGGCCTGGTCCACCACTTTGGGCTGGTCGGTGTACTGCTTGATCTCGATGCCGACCGGAAAGGCGTTTTTCAGGTGCGCGGTGGCGACTTTCAGGCCCTCACCGACGTGCAGCACATTGGCGTCCTGCCGCATCACCACGCCGATGGCGATGGCCTCCTTGCCCTGATGGCGGATCTTGCTGCGCGGCGGGTCTTCATAGCCACGATAGACCCTGGCGAAATCACCGATGCGGATGCTCTGCTCGCCTGCGCGGATGCGGGTGTTCTCGATGTCCGCCACCGAGTCGTAGTGACCCGCCACCCTGACGAAGATGGCCTGGTCATCGGTGTTGAGCGTGCCCGCCGGGGTCATGGTGTTGTAGCCCGCGAGTGCGGCTTGCAGCTGCGGGAAGCTGATGCCGAGCTGGGCAAACTTGCGGTAGCTGAACTCGACGAAAATCTTCTCTTCCTGCGCGCCCAGAATCTCTACCTTCTCTACGCCGGGCACCCGCAAATAGCCGTTGCGCGCCTGGTCGACGTAGTCGCGCAGCTCGCCGTAGTCAAAGCCATCCGCCGTGAACGAATACATGGCGATGTAGGTGTCGCCGAACTCGTCATTGAAGAACGGACCGATGAGATTGCGCGGCAGCGTGCCGCGAATATCGCTGACCTTCTTGCGCACCTGGTACCAAACGTTGCGCACTTCTTTCACCGGTGTGTTCTCGCGCACGAACACCAGGATCGCCGCCTCGCCCGGCTTGGCATAGCTTTGCAGTTTGTCGAGCCAGGGCGTCTCCTGCAGCTTGGCCTCGATGGGGTCGAGCACCTGCTGCGCCATTTCAGCCGCCGTCGCGCCGGGCCAGTAGACCCGCACCACCATGACGCGGAAGGTGAAGTCGGGGTCTTCCTTCTGCCCCAGTTTCAGGTACGAGAGCACGCCTGCCAGCATCAGCAACACGATGATGAAGCGGGTGAAATTGCCGTGCTCGATGGCCCAGCGGGAAAGATTGAAGCCCTTGTCGTCGGTCTCGTCGCGGCGCTCTGATGTGTTCATTTCCGCTCTCTTCAGCCGGCAGCAGCGGGGGCGGTCTGAGCCGGTTTCACGGGCGCTGAAAGTTGCCGAACCTTCTGCCCCTCACTCAGGAAGGCCGCGCCGGCCGTCACCACCACATCACCCGCAACAAGGCCCGCAGTGGCCAGCACCTCGTTGCCCTGCACGCCGGCGAACTCGACCGCGCGGAACTTCACCACACCCGCTTGAGCCACCCACACACCAGCCTTGCCGCCCTGCGTCACCATCGAGGCCGCAGGAATGTGGATGAGGTCAGGCAGCCCTTCGAGCGGAATGACGACCGAGGCCGTCATGCGCAGCCTCATTTCGGGTGGCGCATTCGGTACCGCCACCCGCAGCGCATAGGTGCGGGTGAGCGGGTCGGCGGCGGACGAGAGTTCACGCACGGTGCCGGGATAGGTCTTGCCACTGGCCGTCCACAGCGCGACCTGCACGGCCATGCCCTCGCGCACGGTGTTGACGCGATCCTCCGGGATGGCGGCGGCAACCTCGATGGCCCCGCTGCGGGCGATCTGCACCACGGGCTGGCCGGAAGCTACCACCTGCCCGGCTTCGGCAAGCACCGCCATCACCACGCCGTCGGCATCGGCGCTGAGCACGCCGTAGCCGGTCTGATTCTTCACCTGCTCGGCCTGCACCAAAGCCGACTGCAACTGCGACTTTGCCGCCTCGTGCTGGGCATCGAAGCGATCCAGCTCACCCTGGCTGGCAAAGCCTTTCTGCTTCAGGCCCCGCACCCGTTCCAGATCACCCTTCGTGACCTTGAACTGCGCCTGTGCGGCGGCCACCTGCGCCACGGCGGCTTGATCGCCGAGCTTGAGATCAGTGGCATCGAGCCGGGCAAGCACCTGCCCGGCTTTCACCGTGTCGCCGACGTTGACGGCGCGGCTCACGATCTTGCCGCCAACGCGGAAAGCCAGCGCGGACTCGGTACGTGCACGCACTTCACCGGCGTAGGTATTGGCGGTGGTGGTCGGCGTGGCTCCCACGGTGATGGTGCGCACCAGCCGCACGTCTTCGGCCGGCACCGGCGCGGGCTTGCAGGCTGTCAGCAGTGACAGCGCCGCCAGTGAAAAAACCGTGACCATCGTTTTCGTCGCATTCATGCCCCGCTCCTGTGTTGCCCCGCCACGCTGTGGCTGCGGATTGTCCAGCTTAAAAATGACACTTTTCCACAATCGTCACTATCGCGACCTGAAAAAGCCTTTCAAACCTTCAGCGCCGCCACCAGGAACTCGCCCATCTGGGCCGCCTGGCGCTTCTGGTCCTTGGCGAAGTTTTCCGCCACCGTCTGCGGGTGGCAGAACGGCATCATGGCGTTGCTGACGCAGCGTGCTGTCACATCGAGGTCACGCTGGGCGAACTCGCCATTCTTCATGCCCTCTTCCACCAAACTGCGCGTCAGCGCGCGGACGCGCTGGATGTGTGCCTCGATTACACCCCACTGCTCGTGCATGGCCTTGGCGCACAGCTCATGCACGCTGGATTCCTTGAGATAGCGTTCCAGCGCGAAGCCATGCATCTCCAGCAGCATTTTGCGCAGGCGGTCGGCGACCGGGCGCTGCTCGGCGGCGATGGCTTTGGCGCGGTTCTCCACCTCGTTCAGCAGCACTTCGGTAATCGCCTCGTTGACCGCCGCCTTGCTCTCGAAAAAGCGGTAGACATTGGCCGGCGACATGCTGCATTCGCGGGCGATGTCAGCGACGGTGGTCTTGGCATAGCCATAGCTGCGGAACAACGATTCGGCGGTGGCCAGAATCTGTGTCCGCACTTCGGGCTGGGTAATGGAGGCGCTGCGCATGTGACGAATGCTATTTTTCGTCAGTCAACACTGCAATGGCCGTTGGTCGGCTGCTGCGGCACACTGCACCCGCCCATAACGAGGAGAGAGAAACGTGGATTTCGAGCCCAGTGCCAAGAGCAGGGATATCGTCAAGCGGGTGCGGCACTTCATCAAGGAATATGTGCTGCCGATCGAAAAGCAGCACTGGGATGGCATCCACGACGCCAATTGGGGCGGTGACTGGACCCAGTGGAAAATCCCCGACCACGTCGAAGCCCTGAAAGCCAAGGCGAAAGGCGAAGGCCTGTGGAATCTGTTCCTGCCTGACCCTGTGCTGGGCGGTGGCCTGTCGGTACTGGAATACGCGCCGGTCGCCGAAGAAACCGGCCGCAGCCTGATGGCGCCGGAGATCTTCAACTGCAATGCGCCGGATACCGGCAACATGGAGGTGCTCTGGAAGTACGGCACCGCCGCGCAGAAGGCGCAATGGCTGACGCCGCTGCTGGCGGGCGAAATCCGCAGCGTGTTCTTCATGACCGAGCCGGATGTGGCCAGCAGCGACGCCACCAACATGCAGGCGACCGCGCTGCTGGATGGCGACGAGGTGGTCATCAACGGCAAGAAGTGGTGGTCTTCGGGCGTGGGCGATCCACGTTGCAAGATCGGCATCTTCATGGGTCTCACGCCCAACGAGAAGCTCGGCCGGCACAGCCAGCACACGATGGTGCTGGTGCCGCTCGACACGCCGGGTGTCGAGATCAAGCGCATGCTGCCGGTGCTGGGGGACTACGACGCGCCGCATGGTCATGGAGAGGTGCACTTCACCAATGTGCGGGTGCCTGCGGCCAACATCATCGCGGGGCTTGGCAAGGGTTTCGAGATCGCGCAGGGCCGGCTCGGGCCGGGCCGTATCCACCACTGCATGCGCTGCCTCGGTGCCGCCGAGCAGGCACTGGATCTGATGATCCACCGCGGCATGTCGCGCGTGGCATTCGGCAAGCCGATCCTCAGCCTCGGCGGCAACCGCGAGCGCATTGCCGAGGCGCGTATCGCCATCGACCAGGCGCGCCTGCTCACGCTGTTTGCGGCCTGGAAAATCGACAAGGTCGGGGCGATCCCCGCCATGACCGAGATCAGCGCCATCAAGGTGGTCGCCCCCAATGTGCTGCAAATGGTGGTGGACATGGCGATGCAGCTGCACGGCGGCATGGGCGTATCGCGCGATACCGTGCTCTCCGGCTTTTTCGCACAGGCGCGCACCCTGCGACTCGCCGATGGCCCGGACGAAGTGCACAAGGGTGTCATCGCGCGCATCGAGTTGGCGAAGCGCGGGTACTCGAAGTAGTGGGCGCGATCTATCTCGTCCGCCACGGTCAGGCGAGCTTCGGCAGTGCGGACTACGACCGCTTGAGTCCGCTCGGTTTCGAGCAGGCGCGCGTGGTGGGCGAACACCTGAAAGGCCGCATCGAACAGGTCGATGCCATCGCCCTCGGCAACATGCGCCGCCACCGCGAAACGGCTGAGACCGCCATCGCCGCGATGGGTCTGAAGACCGAGATCATCGAAGACGCCGACTTCAATGAATACGCCTTCGAGGCCATCGTCAAGGCGCATCGTCCGGACTTTCACGACCAGAGCGTGATGAAGGCGGAACTCGCCAAAAGCGGCGACCACAAAAAAGCCTTCCAGCACTTCTTCGAGGCTGCCGTCGCGCGCTGGATCGGCGGCGAACACGATCACGAGTACGAAGAGAGCTGGCCGCAATTTCACAGTCGCTGCGGTGGTGCGCTGGATCGCCTCGTGCAGCATCTCGGCCACGGCAAAACCGCGCTGGTGTTCACCTCCGGTGGTTACATCGGCGTCACTGTGCAGCGCCTGCTCGATCTCAGCCCTCAGCAGGCCTTCGGCTTCAACTGGCATATCGCCAATGCCAGCATCACCAAGCTGCTCTATGGCTCGCGCGGCATGTCACTGCAGAGCTTCAACGAGCACGGCCACCTGGAAACGGTCGGCGACAAGCTGCTCACCTTCCGCTGATGAGCCACATCCCGCGCGGCGAGGGCCTGGATGCAAAAGGCACGCAGCTCACGCGCCTGCGCAAACTCTGCATGGCCCTGCCCGGCGTCAACGAGAAGCTGGCCTGGAGCACGCCCTGCTTCTATGCCGGCAAGAAAATCTTCGCCATGTTCAGCGACAACCACCACGGCGATGGCCGCCTCGCCGTCTGGCTCAAGGCCCCGCCCGGCGTGCTGGAACTGCTGCTGGAAGCCTCACCTGATCAGGTTTTCAAGCCGCCCTATGTCGGTCCCTACGGCTGGATTGGTCTGCACCTGAGGCTGATCGACGACGCGGCGCTCAAGCACCATGTGCTAGCAGCTTGGCGTCTGGCGGCAAGCAAGATCTTGCTCAAGCAGTTGACTGTAGTGGATTAGGGGCTGAAGTGGATGGTCATTGCTGCCAAAAGCGATGGGGATGTGCAGTGGTCTCTACAGTATCCTTTGGCGTGAGTTTTTAGTTGCAACATCAAGGTCGTTAACGAATCGTTCTCAATATCCGGTATCCGACTGCATGTAATAGAGCGTTCGAAGTGTGCGTAAAAAGCGAAACGTTTATAGGACGCGGGCGGTGTTGGAGTATTTGGGACTGAAATTACCCAATCTGAAATAAAACTTGAGAATCGACGTCCCTGACGCCGATTCACCATCGCTGGGGGACTGCATGAGTACCGTCAAAACGGCGCGGCTTTCAAAACCGAAACCGCCTTCAGCTAGCGCATCCAAGCAGCCACGACTATTGGATTCACATTCGCTCTTGACGACCTTGCAAGCCGTCAGTGCCGGCGACTTTTCGGTTCGCCTCCGTGGTGATTACACGGGCCTCGAAGGCAAGATCGCCGACACGCTGAATGACATTGTCGCGAGCAATGAGCGCATGGCGCTCGAGTTGCAACGGGTAGGGCAGATTGTGGGGAAACAGGGGAAAACCCGCCGACGCGCGAAGTTCGGGCGAGACAGCGGGTCATGGGGCGAAATGGAGAGCTCCGTCAATGCCCTGATCGAGGATCTGCTCTGGCCCACCTCTGAAATGACCCGCGCGGTATCGGCAGTGGCGCGCGGCGATCTACTTGCCGCCGTGCGACTGGATGTGGATGGGCGACCGCTAGAGGGTGAGTTCCTGCGCTCGGCAACCATCGTCAACACCATGATCCAGCAGCTCGGTGTGTTTACCGACGAGGTGACGCGCGTGGCGCGCGAGGTGG
>JAKFXK010000094.1 GCA_021731445.1 Nevskiaceae bacterium
CCCCGAAGCGCCCCGCCCGATGGAGTGGAACGAGGTGCGTCACGTCAAGGTGGACGCCAACAGCGATGGCCAGCGCATCGACAACTTCCTGATGAAGCACCTGCCGGGCGTGCCGAAGTCGGCGGTGTATCGACTGGTACGCTCAGGCCAGGTGCGGGTGGATGGTGGCCGCGCCAAACCGGAGCGCAAGCTCATTGCCGCCGAGAGCGTGCGCATCCCGCCCGTGCGCCTGCAAGACCCGGCTGAAGCCGTGCGGCCGCCCGACCGTGTGCTCAACGAACTGCGCGAATCGGTCATCCACGAGGACGAGCATTACCTCGTCATCAACAAGCCCGAAGGCCTGTCGAGCCACGGCGGCACCGGCCAACTCTATGGCGTGATCGAAGCGATCCGCGCCTGGGAGAAATACGAGTTCATCGAGCTTTGTCATCGTCTCGACCGCGACACCTCGGGCGTGCTGCTGCTGGCCAAGAGCAGAAAGGCTTTGTTGCGCGCGCAGCAGGCGTTCAAGAATCACGAAATCACCAAGCGCTACTTCACTCTCGTGCACGGCCGCTGGAAAGGCGAGGACCGCGACTGCGATGCAGCCCTGGTCAAGGTGCGCCTGGGTGATCAGCACCATGTGCAGCTGGATGAGGAGGGCAAGCCATCCTTAAGCCGCTTCTCGCCACGCAACAAGTACAAGGATGCGACGCTCTGCGAGGTGGAGATTTTCTCAGGCCGCACGCATCAGATCCGCGTCCATGCACTCGCCCTCGGCCACCCGGTTGTCGGCGACGCCAAATACGGCGAACGTGACCAGAACCACCCGATGCGCGAGCGCGGCTTGAAGCGGATGTTCCTGCATGCGCACTTCTTGCAGCTCAAGGCCGAGGGCGACTTCCCCAAGTTGCTGCTGAATGCGCCGATGCCGGATGACTTGCGTAATTTCCTGGCGAAGATTTGATGACGCAGTAGGCGAGCACAAAAAAGGCGGCTCAGCGACTTGAGCCGTCTTTTTTGCTGCCAACTTCCAGCATCGCACGCCGATGCATCCTGAAACCGTTGACCGTGACCGAATCTACCTCGTTACGGGGAAATCAATCGGCCGCTCAGCGCAGATCGCTGCAGAACTCGAAGACCTCGAAGACGGGGGCGTCGTCCGGCTGGCTGTTGGTGATGGTCAGCTCCAGTGCGTCGAAGGGTTTTGTGGTCTCCATGCTGATCAACCGATCCGGCGAGCCGATGCCGACATATTTGATATTGAGCACGTATTGTCCCCCGTCGCTTTCCTGCACCTTGCCACTGAGCAGGGTAGCCAGGGAGGCACTGTAAGCTTGCGCCGGTTCCGCCGGCAGGCGGAGCAAGACACCGGGCTTGCTCCCTGCCGGCAGCGCAATGCCGCGCTGGGCGGTGGCCCTCAGGCTGACGCCGGGCAAGGTCTGGAAGCCGCCAGAGCCGTTCACCAACAGCTTCGCTGCGGTCTCGGGCTTGCCATCGGCGGACAGAGTTGCTCCATTGACGGAGCAGGCCACACAGGTTTTCGCGATGGTGGCCGTGACCTTGGCGTTGGTACTGCTGAAGCTCTGACAACTCTGGCTCTTGCCGCGTGCATCAGCGACACCGCTAACCAACAGTGCCGACAGCGCGGCGCTGACAGCAAGGGAGCGGGTGAACGTGGACTGCGTTGAGTTCTGCATGGCGGTTTTCCGGTTCGTGGAGAAATCCGGGCGGTGGATGGCCCCGATTCGTGGCATCAACATGTGATTCAGTATCCAAATACTTCAGCAAGCCCGCAAGTCGTGTCTTTGCAGCCTTCCGACGGGAAATTGCCCGCCTGTGGAAAAATCCCGCACCATGCGCGCCTTTCTCGTCTTGACACTGCCATGAGTTTGCCTGCGCGCCCTTACGACCTCCTGATCTTCGATTGGGACGGCACGCTCGCCGATTCCATCGGCCAGATTGTCCGCTCCATGCAGATCGCCATTGCCGAGCTGGGATGGGATGCGCGCAGCGATCTCGAAATCGGCCAGCTGATTGGCTTAGGCCTGAGCGACGGGCTGTACAAGCTTTATCCCGGCATCGGCCAGCCGCAGGTCAACGAGCTGCTCGGCTGCTTCCGGCAGCAATGGATGGCGCTTGGCACCGGGCAGGCAGAGGCACCGCTTTTTGCCGGTGCCGAAGAAGTGCTGCACGACTTGTTCGATGCCGAATATGTGCTGACGGTGGCGACCGGAAAATCCCGTGCAGGGCTTAATCGGGCACTAGTCTGGCATCGTGGTGTGCGTGATCTGTTCATGGCCAGCCGCACTGCGGATGAAACGGCGGACAAGCCGAATCCGCTCATGCTGTTGCAGCTCTTGGGCGAGCTGAAGGTGCCGATCTCGCGAGCCCTGATGATCGGTGATACCGAATACGACTCTGCGATGGCAGCAGCGATCGGCATGGATTGCATTGGCGTTGCCACCGGGGTGCACGATGCTTCGCGCATCCAGCGGGCAGGGGCAATCGCAGTGCTGGATTCAGTGCGCGCCCTGCCGGAGTGGCTAGGGGCGCGTGTTTAGAATCTAGCTTCCTTACAGTTCCAGGCGTGGCCCGATGATGACGGAAGTCACTTTGAACTGAGTGTCATCGAGCCGCCGTACACGCGCCTCAAGTTGTAGCTTGTTGGCAAGCCTGACGCTGGCAAACCCACCAACCAGATAGCCGGTGTCACCATTTGACTGGATCGGATATCCGGCCTCGAAGCCGGCCAGATAGAGGCCCGGTCGACGATAGCGATAGTCGATACCGACGGTATGCACCTGAAACCGCACAGGCGTGAAGAACTCGACGTTGCGGTCGTCGAAGCGGGTGTCGAAGAAATCGTATTTGAACGTCAGCGACTGCTCGGAAAATCCTTCCTGGTTGCGAAACACGTCGAGGCCAAGGCCAGCGACCAGGGATTCGCGCTGATTGCCATTGCTGAACTCACCAATGGAGGCCTCGCCGTACGCATAGAAACCGGGCGCGGGCGTGGTCACGAAGCCTGCGACCGATTCGGTTACCTGCAAGCGCTGGCGTATTGCCGCAACCGTGGTGCCACCAGTACCGATGCTGCCGAGATCGCCGACGTCCTCGTTGCCGGCGGGGTTGTCGACGACCGCGCGACGGCGCTGGCCGACCGCGATGCTCAAGGGCCAGTCGAAGGGTGTCCAGCCGAGTTCACCATCGACTTCATGCGTGACTTCGATGCGATCGGGGAAACTCGCGCGGTAGACCAGATTGGCCGCGATGCCATAGGGCAGTGATTGCCTTAAGCCCACACCGATACGCGGACGGTTGATGTCTGAGACGTCATCCTGAAACTGGGAGAAGCTTGGCTCAAGCCTGAGCCTGGTGTCGGGGCGGAGAAACTTTTCGAAGCGCAGAGTTGCCGACTTGATGTCGAAACCTGTGGAGTCATTGCTGCCGCCAACCAAGAGTTCGGCACTGGGTGCTGTGGCTTCATCGAGCGCACGCTGAGCAAGCCGCACCACCGGCAGCCTGGGATTGATAGCGCGCGCCTGTCGCAGTTTTTCAAGTGCTTTGGACTTGTCGTCCGTCTGCAACTCAAAAAAAGCCAGCTCGGCCAGCAGACGGGCATCCTTGGGCTTGATTGTCAGCGCGCGATCAATCAACTCCTTGGCCTTGTCGTTGTCGTTGTCGATGCGGGCGATCTGGCTGCGACCGAGCAGCACATCGACATCACGGGGATAGACCAGCAGCACCGCGTCATAGAGTTCGGCGGCTTCCTTGGCGTTGTCGGGCAACTTCAGCACCTGAGCCAAACCCTTCTGCGCCAGCGCATTGCCCGGCTGTAAGACCAGCACTTGTCGATACAGCGCCTCCGCACCCGCAGCCTCTTGGGGAGACTGGCGCAGCAGCTGTGCCAATTGCAGACGAGCGTCGATGTTGCCGGGCTGGGTTTCGACCAGTCTTTGAAGTGTGGCGATTTGTGACGAGGATTGCGTCGGTTGGGCCAAAGCAACACCGACCTGCAGCAACAGCAGTGTTACCAGGTGGCATAAGTGCCATGTCCTGCCTGCACCGCGCGTACGCGATATGCCACGAGGATCGTAAAGCGGCGCTGTCGCGCATGGGCTGCTGTGCAGCGTCGAGATCGCCATGGCGTAAGTGTTCCCTATTTATGAAGTGTGATGCCAGCTTTAAAAAATTTGCGCTTGCCACACGCTGAATCAACCAGCATGGAACCGGATTGGGGGGTTTTAACCAAGGGTTCAGAGCAGGACGCAATGATGCCGCGTGTTGAAAACAGCGGCACACATTGAGCAGCACCGTGCTGCATCGCAGCGATCCGCTGCAATCATCAGGAGCTTCAAATGAAAAAGCAGAACCTCACCCTTGGCGCCCTCGCTCTGGCCATTTCCTTGCCACTCCTTGCGCAAACTGGTGGTAATTCCGCGCAAAATGGCAATTCCACCGGGCAACAATCGCCCAGCGGCATTGCCAATCCGCTTGGCAACGTCTTGCCTATTGATCGTAGCCAAGGCAACAGCCAGAGCAACAACAGCGCTGGCAGTAATACTGTCAACGCCACAAATAGCGGGAGCCTGACCAACTCGGCAAGCTCTGCACTGACTCCCAACGCGCAGGGCGTGGGTGGACTGGGTAATGTTGGCAGCAATCCGCTCACGGGTGCGGATGGCAAGCCGGCAGCCCTTAACAATGCGCAATCAAGCGTCAACAATAGCGTTGTCACCGGCGCAGAGCGCAATCGGAGCAATCGCCGTTTGAACAATCGCATCAATCGCGCGACGAGCAGAGATCGCAACGGCAACAGACGCAACATCAACGCGACCGGGTCCGGGTCGATCTCGATGGATGGCAATGGCGGCAATGGTTCGGCCAGTGGCAATGCGGCCACCAGCAACAGCCGCAGCAATGCCAGCGTCAGCGCGACCGCGACTGGTAATAGCAGCGGTAACGGGAACGGCAAACCGAGTGCTGGTGTCAGTGGCAGCGGTAGTGGCAATGCGAATGGCAATGGTGGAACGGTAAGCGGCAGTGGCAGCACGGAGCGGCTGAACGGCAATCCGGGCGGCATTCCTGCGCCAGTCGTCAACAGCGGCAACTCACCCCGCTAAGGTTCGCCCTGCGAGCAAAAGCTCCCGCAAGGGAGCTTTTTAGGTTTGACAGCCGCGCTAGTGACTGTCGGGCGATGCTTCGCAACATCCGGCATCCGGACACTCGTCGGCGACCAGTTGCTCTACCTGTACGGTGACATGGGTGATGCCATAGCGCGCCAGCGCCATGCGCACGGCGGCAATCAGCTCGGGCACCGCCACACTGCCATCCGGCGTGACATGCAGCGTCATCAGTTTCCTGGTTTGCGATAGTGACCAAGCGTGTAAATGATGCACACCACTGATGCCCTGCACCTGTTGCGGCAGTTCAGCGGCAATGCGGAGGAGATCAAGGCCGCGCGGCGTACCCTCGAGCAGGATGTGCGCCGACTCGCGGACAATTTTGATGCCCATCCGCAGCACCAGCCCCGCAGCGACCAGCGACAGCAGGGGATCGGCTGGCAGCCAGCCGGTTTTGAGGATGATGAAGGCGGCGATGATCGCGGCGACCGATCCCAAGAGGTCAGACAGCACGTGCGCTGCTGCGCCCCGTCGGTTGAGGTCCTCAGCATCGCCGCCGTGGAGCAGTGCGAAAGAAGCGATATTGGCGATGAGACCAATCCCCGCCACGATCAGCATCGTCTGGGCATGCACCGGCGCGGGTGTGATGAAGCGCTGCACGGCTTCAAAGGTGATCCAGCCGCTGGCCAGCAGCAGCAGCGTGCCATTGACGAAGGCCGCCAGTACCGGCATCCGCTCGTGACCAAAGCTGTGACCCGCATCGGCGGGGCGCAGCGCCTGGCGGGCGGCGAGCAGGCTCAGCGCCAGGGAGCCGGCATCGGCCAGCATGTGGCCAGCATCGGCGATCAGCGCCAGCGAGCCGCTGATGATGCCGCCGCCAACGCCGACGATCATCGCCGAGACCGTGATGGCGAGCGCCCAGGCCAGACGCCGGTGCGAAGCGTGGGCGGCGTGGTTGTGGTGGTCATGCCCTGTGTGCTCATGCGGGTGATGCGCATGTTCGGCGTGAGAGGGCTGCTCGTGGGCGTGGGAGTGGTTCATGGGTAGGGATCAGGGCAGGGCGAAGCCCGCTTTGCGCAGCAGTTTTGCAGTGGCGATCAGCGGCAGGCCGATCAGTGCCGTGGGATCGCGGCTTTGCACTTCGGCGGTCAGTGTGATGCCCAGACCCTCTATTTTCGCAGAGCCGGCGCAATCGAACGAAGGCTCGGCATCGACATAGCGGACGATTTCGCCGTCACTCAGCTTGCGGAACTTGACGACGGTGGTGTCGAAATCCCGATGTGTCGCACCGGCGTGCTGGTGCAGCGCCACAGCGGTAATGAACGCCGCGTACTTGCCACTCAAGAACTGCAATTGCTCGATCGCCTTGTCGCGCGTGCCGGGTTTGCCCAGCAAGCGCCCTTCACAGGCACAGACCTGATCCGAACCAATCACCCAGGCGCCCGGCGCTCGCTCAGCAATGGCTTGCGCTTTGGCGAGGGCAAGACGGGCGGCAAGTGGTGCGGCGGCTTCGTCTTTGCGCGGGGTTTCATCCACATCGGGGCTTTGTTGGCTGAACGGGAGGCGCAGGCGCCCCAGCAACTCGGCGCGGTAAGGCGAGCCGGAAGCCAGGATCAAGACGGGAGGAGGGGACACTACAATGGCGCTCGCAAAATCAGATCGCGAGTATGAAAGACCCAAGCCCATCAGAGAAGCACATCGACAAGCTTCCGGCGCGCTTCAAGGCGGCCGAAGCCGTAGCACGCCGTCAGCAACTCACCGGTGTGCTGGCGATTGCCTCGCTGCCGCGCCTCGCCGAGGCGCTGTCCGCGCCCGCTGATCTACTCACGATCAGTGCCGAGTTCGGCACCCATCCGCGCGCGGTGGGCCGCGCCAAGGGTCGCATCACGGGGCTGTTGCCGCTCACCTGTCAGCGCAGCTTGCAGGTGTTCCCCTGGCCGCTCGACATCACCTTTGACTGGATCATGGTGCGTGACGAGGCCGAGGAAGAGCGCCTGTTGGCCGATGCTGATCCGGTGATGCTGGTGGAAGAACAGTTGCTGCTGCACGAGGCCATTGAGGATGAAATACTGCTGGCCTTGCCGCTGATTCCTCTCGCCCCGGATGCGTCAATACCAGCCTTTGGCGAACCTGCCGCAGCGGCTGTCAAAGCCAAAAAGCCCGACAGCAAGACAAAACCCGGTCAAATCAGCGATAATTTCCAGCTCGACGACACTCGTCCAAACCCGTTTTTGGCATTGAAGGGCCAGCTCCGCAAGGATTAGCTCATCACAAAAGCAATTGGCATGGCATCGATTCACGGCTGCAAGTTTGCTTGACGCCACGCTGTTCACCGCAACACCTAGAACCGACCGGAGCTACTAATGGCCGTTCAACAAGACCGTAAATCCCGTTCCAAGCGCGGCCACCGCCGCAGCCACGACGCTCTTTCTGCCCCCGCGCTGTCGATCGACCCGACTTCGGGTGAGACGCACCTGCGCCACCACGTCACCGCCGAGGGCTACTACCGTGGCCGCAAGGTGATCGACAAGGCCGGCAAGGAAGTTGCAGCCGACGAGGCTGCCGGGGCTTAAAGCCACGTTTCGCCTCGACCGCGCTTGACGCATGGCCGGGACGATCACCCTCGCAATCGACGCCATGGGCGGCGACCACGGTCTGAAAACGACGGTGGACGCAGCCCTTTTGGCGTTGCGCGCCGCACCTGCGCTGCACCTGCTAATGGTGGGCGATGAGCAAGCGGTCGCTACTGCATTTGCGCAGGCTGCTGGCGCGGAACGGGGCCGGATCGAGATCATCCACGCCTCGGAAGTGGTGGCGATGGATGAATCCCCCTCGAAAGCCCTGCGCAACAAGAAGGATTCATCGATGCGCGTCGCCATCAACCTGGTGAAGGATGGCCGTGCGCAGGGTGCGGTCAGCGCCGGCAACACCGGTGCGCTGATGGCCACCGCCAAGTTCGTGCTGAGGACGCTGCCGGGCATCGATCGCCCCGCCATCTGCGCGCCGATGCCTTCGTCAAAGGGCCGGCCGTACATGCTCGATCTCGGTGCCAATGCCGAGTGCACCGCCGAGCAGCTCATGCAGTTTGCTGTGATGGGCAGCGCACTCGTCACTGCGCTGCACGAGGTCGAAAGGCCGCGCGTCGCCCTGCTCAACATCGGCGAGGAAGAGATCAAGGGCAATGACGCCATCAAGGCCGCCTCGCAGGCCCTGAAACAATCCGCCTTGCACTACATCGGATATGTCGAAGGCGATGGCATTTTCCGTGGCGAAGCCGACGTTGTGGTGTGCGATGGCTTCGTCGGTAACATCGCGCTAAAAACCGGCGAGGGCGTGGCCCGGCTGGTGCGCGATTTCATCAAGGCCGAGTTTCTCGCCTCGCCATTTTCCAAACTCGCCGCCCTCATCGCCCGGCCGGTGCTGACCCGGCTCGCTGCGCGCATCGACCCTCGCAACTACAACGGCGCCGCACTGCTGGGTCTGAATGGCTTGGTCATCAAATCGCATGGTGGCGCCGATGCCGCCTCGTTTGCCAACGCCATTGCGGTGGCACTCAATGCGGTCGAACATGATCTCATCGGCCGCACGCGTGGCCTCATCGCCGCCGCAGCGCCAGGATAAAGCGGGCGGACGTTTCGCAGCCCCCGAGCCTTGGCATTTAGCCTGAGGGTGCGCGCCAGTCGGCGAGTTTGCCGTTGGTGAACAGTACTTGCGCCCGTGACGATGCGCCGCACTTGCCGAAGTGCCAGATGACGTTATCGCCACCCTGCTCGTCGTAGTGCTGCACGCCGAGCAGCTTCTCGACCTGGGCCGGGCTCTGTCCTTTTTCGAGTTCACTCCACAGTTCGGCGTCTTGCCAGGCTGCAGCTGCGACGCCCTTGAACAGACCCCTGCTGCAACCCGTGCGGCTGTAGGGTTCCTCGACGACCACCGTCGCCCTGGCCGCAGGCTTAGCGGCAGTGCCGGGCAGCACGGTGTCATTGGGCTGCGCAGGGGCCGCGGACAAAAGCGTTGCTTCGAGTGTGCGTACCCTGGCGCGCAGGCTTTCCAGTTCGCTGCGTTGTGCTGAACAATCCGTTGTCGCCGTTGCGGCATGGGCCGGCATTGCCGCTAGCAGGGTGGTCACAGCAAGGAAAATTGGCTTCATAGAGGTCTTAAGCAAGGTGGCATTGCAGTGGGAGTGCTGATTATCAGGCAGGCAAAGAAGCAGGTGAAATGCCGGGTTGATTACTTTGCTGCTGGCTGTGGCGGGGCGGTGACTTCGGCCTCGGTCAGCAGCGCCTTGCAGTCACGATCTTCACCAGGACCGAGCTGCAAGGTGGGCAACAGCGCCGCCAGCGGTGTCAGCAACACACCGAGTGACACGGCTGCGCCTGCACGCACGCCGATGTCCAGCAGGTCGGGGCTGATGTCCGGGTCGGCGAAAGTACCCTTGATGTGGATCGGCGCCTTCAGCCGCGCGATGTTGGCGCGTTTGGGCTTTGTTCGCAGGCGTAGATCGAGTTTCTCTTCCTTGAAGTTCGCGCCGCCATCAAGCAGGAGGTTGGTGTTGCCGGTATCGAGGATAAAGGCGCGGGTGTTGAGCAGACCGTCCTGCAGCTGGAAATCACCTACCAGGCAGCGCACCTCGGTGCGTGGCGTGATACCGAGTAGCGACAATGTGGCGTTGCCGAAATCGAGGCCGACCAGATCGAGCAACAGCGAGGAAAAATCGCCGCCCACCATCGCCAGCTTCAGCTCACCGTTGCCGGTGCCGAGCAGCTCCGCTGCCGAGCGGCCCTTGGCCTTCAGTACGGCAAAGCCGCCGATGCGGCCACTGCCCTTGTAGCTGGTCTTTTCCATGATGCGGGCGATGTTCACCCGCTTGAGTTCGGCCTTCGCCTCCAGCCCCAGCTCCTTACCGCGCGGGTCGAGCGTTGCAAACAGGCGCAGTGCGCCCTCGCCGATGCCGAAATCGGCGGGCGAGAAGCGCATCACGCCGTCGTCAAGCGTGAGCTTGAAGGCAAGACGGTCGAACGGCAGCTTGTCGCCCTGAATACTTTCGCCGGTGAAGTTGAAGCGGACATCAGTGTTCTGCAAACGCGGCACGTTGATCGGTTTGGCGGGCAACAGCTTGCCGTCACCTGCAGGGGAGGCAGCAGGCGGTGCATTGGGGTCGGCACCGATCAGGCCGGAAAGATCCGCCAGCCGCACTTGCTTGGAGCGCACTGTGGCTTCGAGCAGAGGGCGTGGCTTGATCAGGCGCACGCTGACGTTGCCTGCCATGTCGCTCTCGCCGATCAGGCCCGTGAAGTTGCGAAAGATGATGTTGCGGTAACGATAGTCGAGATTGCCTTCGAGTTTGTAGGGTGGTGTGTTGGGCAACGGCAGCCGGGTGAAATCGGCCAGCCTGGAGAGGTTGGGGCCTTGCAGCAGCAGGCGCAGCTTCGCACCGCCGAATTGCAGGGGGTCGAGCAGCGTCCCTTTCAAGTCCACACGGGTGCCGCCGCTCTGGGCATCGAAATCGACAGGGTAAGGGTTCTCTGGTGTGCGCAGACTCAACACCGAACCGCCGACGAAGCGCGCCTTGAACGGTTCGCCGCGATAACGGCCGTTCGCCTCTGCAAACACGCGCGGTTCTTCGCCAAGCTTCGGTTCGCCGCTGCGCACGATGCCGCGGATGTCGGCCTTCAGGGCGCGATCAACCAAGGAGAACTCGCCCTCGCGGATGGTGAGGCTGTCGAGCTGGACGAGCCAGGGTTGTTCGCTTTCAGGATCCCTGTGAGGCAGCGTGAACTGCCAGTTGCGGACACCCTTCGCATCGGCGTGCAGCCTGGCAACAGGGGCGTCGAGCTCCAGCGTGGAAATCATCACGCGACGGTCGAACAGAGCGCGCAGGCCAAGGCGCAAGGCCAGCAACCTGACCGTCACTACGGGGTCGGCCTCGGCCGGGAAGCTCTGGGGGTTGGCAACCGTGATGCCACTCAGGCGGATGTCTGGATACCAGGAAAGATCGACATCGAGATCGTCAATCGATACGCGCCGATCAAGCGCCTGCGAAGCCTGCCGCTCGACGATGGGCTTGAACCAGTTCCAGTCCCAGAAAATGATCAGCAGCAGGATGACCAGCAGCGGCAGCAGCGGCCAGAGGCGGCGGAGCGGGTAGCGGGTCATGGTGTCCAGCGATGGAAGACTGGCGGCAGGCTAGGCCGCCGCCGGTGAATCAGCAGTGAACGTTACTTGACCAGAGTGTTGAGATCGAAGATCGGCAACAAGATGGCCAGCACGATCATGAGCACGATGCCGCCCATGACAACAGTCATCACCGGCTCCATCAGCTTCATCAGCACGCCGATGCGCAGCTCGACTTCCTTCTCCTGGTTGTCTGCCGCACGTTCCAGCATCTCGCCGAGCCGGCCCGAGGATTCGCCACTCGAAACCAGATGCACCACGATGGGGGGAAACAGCTTGCTCGCAGCGAGGCTGCGCCCCAGGCCCGCGCCCTCGCGTACACGCTTGGCGGCATCTTCGATGGCTTCCCGCATCGGCAGGTTTTCCACCACCTGGGTGCCGATGCGCATGGCTTCGAGAATCGGTACACCGCTGCCGAACAGGATGCCGAGCGTACGCATGAAACGCCCCGTGTTCGCCCCGCGCACCAGTCGCCCGATCACTGGCCACTTGAGCTGCCGCTGGTGCCAGCTGCGGCGGAATGCTTCGTTGTTGCTGAGCCTGCGACGGAACAGCCAGACGCCCGCGATGCCGCCGAAAATGATCAAGGGCCAGGCTTTGCGCAGAAAATCCGAGAGACCGATCATGCCGCGCGTGAGCAGTGGCAGCTCGGCATTGATGCCCTCGAACACCTCGACCACCTGTGGCACGACGTAGGTCATCATGCCCATGACCACCCCTGTTGCCACCACCAGCATGATGATGGGATAGATCGCTGCCTGGGTGACCTTGGCCGCCATCTCCTGCGAGCGTTCGACGTAGTCGGCGAGACGTTCCAGCACATGGTCGAGCTTGCCCGCCTGCTCGCCGGCCTCGACAGTGGAGCGAAACAGGATCGGGAAGGCGTTGGGGAACTGTTCGAGTGCGGAGGCCAGGCTGTCGCCCTCTGTCACCCGCGAGCGGATGCCGAGCGTGATGCGCTGCACCTTGGCACTTTCGCTCTGCTGCGCGACGACAGTGAGTGCTTCGTCGAGCGGCAAGCCAGAGCGGAACAGGGTGGCGAGCTGGCGGGTGAAAAGTGCCAATTCGGCGGAGGAGAGCGAGCTGCCGCTGCGCTTGAACAGGCCATCACTTCGCACAGCGCCAGAGGGAGTACCTGCACGGCTGCGTTCGGCGACTTCCTTGACTTCGGTGGCCATCAGGCCCCGCTCGCGGAGCAAGGCACGCGCCTGACGCGGTGTCTCTGCCTCGATCAGCCCCTTCTCGTTCTTGCCCTTGGCGTTGAGGGCGGTGTATTCGAAGGCGGCCATGCCGGCCTAATCCTCGATGGTGACGCGCAACACTTCCTGGATTGTCGTCTTGCCGGCGAGCACCTTGCGGCGCCCGCTCTGCAGAATGCCGGGGCTGTTGGTACGGGCATAAGTTTCCAGCTGCTGCTCGCTGGCGCCATCGTGGATCATCTCTTCGAGTTTCTTATCGACCTCGATCAGCTCGTGGATGCCGCTGCGGCCCGCATAGCCGGTGTGTCGGCAGTGGGCGCAGCCTTCGGCCCTGTAGAGCGTGAGCGGCTCCTTGATGTCGATGCCGAGCTGTTCCTTTTCGGTGCGGCTGGCCTCGTACGGCGTCTTGCACTTGGGACAGAGCGTACGCACCAAGCGCTGGGCCATCAGGCCGACCAGCGATGATGAAAGCTGGTACGGCTCCATGCCCATGTCGCGCAGGCGGGTGATGGCGCCGACGGCGGTGTTGGTGTGCAAAGTCGATAGCACGAGGTGACCGGTCTGCGAGGCCTGCACGGCAATCTCGGCGGTTTCCAGGTCGCGGATTTCACCGATCATCACCACGTCAGGATCCTGACGGAGAATCGCGCGCAGGCCGCGTGCGAAAGTCATCTCCACCTTGGTGTTGACCTGGGTCTGGCCGATGCCCTCCATGTAGTACTCGATGGGGTCTTCCACCGTCATGATGTTGCGGCTCTTGTCGTTGAGCACGCTCAAGGCCGAATACAGCGTGGTGGATTTGCCGGAGCCGGTAGGGCCGGTGACGAGCAGGATGCCGTGCGGACGGAAGATGATGCGTTTCAGCGTCTCGATCTGGGTCGGGTCGAGGCCCAGAAGCTCAAGGTCAATACGCTCCGACTGTTTGTCGAGGATACGCATCACCACCCGCTCGTTGCTGGTACCGGTCGGGATGGTGGACACACGTACGTCGACCTTGCGGCCACCAAAGGCGCGGCTGATACGGCCATCCTGCGGCAGCCGTTTTTCGGCGATGTCGAGCCGCGCCATGATTTTGATACGGCTGACCAGCTTGGGTGCCAGCGCCTTCGCTGCACTGATCACCTCGCGCAGCACGCCATCGACGCGGAAACGCACGATCACTTTCTGCTCGTAGGTTTCGACGTGGATGTCGCTGGCATTCTCCTTGATCGCCTCCACCAGGAGCCCGTTGATGAACTTGATGATCGGCGCGTCGTCGTCGCTCTCCAGCAGATCCTGTGCTTCGCTGAGTGCCGCGGCGAGATCGTCGATTTCGATCTGCTCGTCTTTCAAACCAGAGGCGAGCGCAGCAGTCGCACCCGTCGCACCTTCGTAGGTTTTCTGCAGCAACCTGTCGAACTCTTCGACGCTGATGGTCGAGAGCTTCACCGGCTTGCGCAGAAAACGTCGCGCTTCGGCCAGCGCGGTGACGCTCACGCCGGGGCGGGCGAACACCGTGACGTGTTCGCCGTTGAGCTCGCCTACGACGAGACCATGGCGTTTGGAAAACGCAAAGGGTGGGCGACGCAGAGCCTCGGGTGCAGCTTCAGTCATGGGCAAGCGGCTCAGCGCACGGGTGCAGGTTCGCCAGGGCGCTGGGCGGGAATGACGATGACGTTGTTGGCGACTTTCCTGCGTTCCGCCGGTGCAGATTCAGCACTTGAAGCGGGTGCGGGACTGGCAGCCCTTGGTGCAGGAGCGGACTGTGGCGCAGGAGCAGCCTGCGGTGCAGGGGTGGGCTGCGGTTCAGGAGCGGCTTGCGGTGCAGGGATGGGCTGCGGGGCAGGCGCGTAGCTCGGCACGAATTGACTGGTCTCAGCCGATGGTGTCGGTGTGGCTGCCGGGGTGGCAGGCGGCGGCATGGCGGCTTGAGGAGCGGCGTTGTCGCGGATGTAGGCATCGAGTTCAGGCAGCACCAGACGCTGGCCGACTTTGAGCGGCAGTTCACCTTTCTCCGCTTTCAGCAGTTGCAGATTACGGACGTCGTCGTATTTGCGGCGGGTGTAGAAATCGCCTTGATCCTGCGTGCGCAGCACGGTGGGGTGGATGAACACCATCAGGTTGCGCTTCATGCGCATCACGTTGCGCGACTTGAACAGCTCGCCGAGCACCGGAATGTCGCCGAGGAAGGGAATCTGCGACTTGCCCTCGTTGGTGTTGTCGTCGGTCAAGCCGCCAATCACCAGCACTTGCCCGCTGGCGACATTCACCGTGTTGGTGATGGTGCGCTTGGAAGTGACCAGGTTGGCGGTGCCGACGCTGCCGGTTTCGACACTCGAAGACTCCAGCTTGATCTTCAGTTTCACCACACCGCCGACGTTGATCTGCGGAGTGACGGCAAGCTTCAGGCCCACATCCTTGCGCTCGATGGTCTGGAACGGGTTGACGCTGCCCGTCGTGGTGGTGCCGGTATTGCTGAAAGACCCGGACAGGAAGGGCACTTCACGCCCCACGCTGACTTCGCTTTCTTCGTTGTCGAGCGAGGTCAGCGTCGGTGTCGAGAGCACATTGGTATCGCTGTCGCCCTGCAGGGCCTTGAGCAGCACGCCAAAGCTGGTGCCGCTCTTGCCGCCATCGCGCAGTACGCCGCCGCCGATGTTGATGCCCTGGCCGATAGCCGCCAATCCCGCGAGCGGATTGCCGGTGGTCACCACATTGCCGATCGCATTGATGGTGGCGCTGTCGAAGACACTGGCGATGGCGCCGCCTTCCGGGTTGAATACGGCAAAGTCGAGACCGAGCTGGCTGCTCTTGCTGGCGGACACTTCCGCGATGATTGCCTGCACCAGCACCTGCGCACGCTGGATGTCGAGCTGCTCGATCACGCCCTTGATCTGCCGCATGGTCTTGGGCGGTGCGGTGATGACCAGGGCGTTGTTGTCCTTGTCGGCCAGCACGCGGGTTTTCTCGAAGCCGCCACCACCGCCACTCGCCACTGCCGGCGTCGCCGCCGCACCGGGGCTGGCGGTCGTCGAAACCTGCTGGGCATAGCCTTCGAGGATCGGCGCGAGATTCTCCGCCGAGGCATAGCGCAGATAGACCACCTGGGTATTGCCGTCGGAGTCCTTCAGCGGGCCGTCGAGGCGCTTGATGAGGCTGACGACGCGTGCGCGCTCGCCCTTGTCGCCACCGACCAGCACCGCATTGCTGCGCTCGTCGGCGATGACGGTGGCGGAGGCTGCGGAAGGATCGGCGGCCTTGGCCTGCTGAATCATGGTGGTGATGATGCGCACCACCTCGCTGGCCGCCGCGTTTTCGAGCGGGATGGCCTCCACCTCGCGGTCGCCGTCACCATCCAGCTTCCTGATGATATCGGCCAGACGCGCGACATTGCCGGCGCGGTCGACGATCAGCAGCATGTTGTTGCCGGGGTAGGCGGCGAGGTGTGCCGACTGCGCCATGATCGGGCGCAGGATCGGCACCAGCTGGGCTGCCGAGATGTTTTTCACCGGATAGACATAGGTGACCAAGTCATCGAGCGGCATGCCGGCGCCGCTGCGGTTCAGTATGCCGCCGTCGGAACGGGCGTTGGTCTCCGGGATGATCTTGATCGCATTGCCCGCCGGCACTGCCGCGAAACCCTGCACCTGCAGCACGGCGAGAAAGGTCTCGTAGACCGCCTGCTTGTCCATGGGTGCTGCGCTGATGACCGTCACCTTGCCCTTGACGCGCGGGTCGACGATGAAGTTCTTGCCGGTAACTTCGCTGACGGTCGAGATCAGCGTGTTGATCTCGGCATCCTTCAGGTTGAGCGTGACAGCCGCACGCGCGCTGGTGAGGGCAAGCGAGAGAACGAGTAGTGAGGCGATACGGAGTTTCATGGGCAGGTATGGGGTGCTAGGAAGTTGATCAGGGAGATGCCGAGACGGTGACGCTCTGGGAGACACCATTGCGATCCACCGTCAGGCTCATCGAACTGGCTTGTGTCAGGCTTTGCAGTAATTGTAGGGCCTGAGCGGGGTCGTTCAGGGGAGTGCCATTGATGGCGGTCACCACGTCGCCGGGTTTCAGGCCCGCAGCATTGAACGCGCCGCGCTCTGGGCCGGGGTAGACCCGATAACCCTTCAGGCCCCCGTCGCCGGTCATTGGCTGCACCCGGATGAAATTGGCCGCCTTGCTGGGATCGGTGATGACCTGTTCCTTGATGGCGCTCAGCATCTGCGCGGCGGCGGGCGAGCCTTCCGACGGTTCACTGCTGCCGGTGACGGCGTTGAACACCGGGGCGTTGCTGGGCGCGTCCTTGTCCAGCCGCAGGGTTTCGAGGCGGCCGTTGCGGGAAAGGATCACGCGGTCCTGGAAGATCGCCTGCAGGTTCACCCCCGGCGAGACGTCATCGCCAATGGAATACGGTGCCTCGTCGGCCGAGTCCTTGGCGATCAGGGCCAGCGATTCCTGCTCGCTGGCGCCGGCCAGGATGCCGAGCAGGGTGAAGTTGAGCTGGGTATCCGGCGCATTGATCAATGAGGCGGCGCTGGCGCTGACCTCGTACTGGCCAAACAGATGGGCATTGGCGATGGCGTCGATGTTCAATGCCGCCCGGGCGGGTGCTGGGTCGACAAAGCCCGGTGCGGGTGTCCATGCGGCAGACTTAGGCAGCGGCATCAGCATCCACAGCAGACCCGCCATTTGCCAGGCCAGCAGTGCCGACAGCAGCAGCGCGGCAATCGGTGGCAAGCGGCTGCCATGCAGGCGGTACAGGGCGTTCACACGGATCAGCAGCGCAGCAAGCTGCGGGGGCAGGGTGGGTAAGGTTGAAGCGGTCATCGCGCGATCATACCGTGAGGCGGCCGCTTTATTGCTGTAAGGGGTGTGGCGCGCTAACTTTGAGACATGGAGCCGACCCGAAAGTGCGGCCTGAAAACCCACCCAAGGGGGCGTCATGGGCAAGCAACGCACGCTGGTTCGGCTGGTCATCGCGGTCGCCATGTTCTTGCTGTTCGTGCTGAAGATCGGTGGGGCCGTGCCGCTGCCTTTTGTCGATCAGGTGGAGCGCAGCACTTATGACGCCCGCATCCTGCTCACCATGCCGAGCACCGTCGATCAACAAGTCGTCATCATCGACATCGACGAGAAAAGCATCACGGCGGAAGGCCATTGGCCCTGGTCGCGCGACAAGTTCGCGCTGCTGACCCATCAGGCGCTCGGCAAATACAAGCTGCGCTCGATGGGTTTCGATATCGCTTTTCCTGAAGCCGACACCGGCACCTCCGGTGTCGATGCGCTCAAGCGGCTGTCGGCAGCTGAGCTGGCGGATCTGCCCGGTTTCGCCGAACGCCTGACGACGCTGCTGCCCACGCTCGACTACGAGGCGCGCTTCGCTGAGGCCATGCAGGGCAAGCCGGTGGTGCTGGGGTACATCCTGCGCGCCGAGAACACGCAAGGCGTGACTGATTCCATTGCTGCACTGCCCAGGCCGGTGATGGATGCCAAGGCCGCCCAGCTTTACGACATCGATTTTTTCGACAATCCCGCCTTCACCGGCAACCTCGCCGTCTTGCAGTCGGCGGCGATGAGCGGCGGCAACTTCGACAACAGCCAGGCGCTGGATGAAGACGGCGTGTTCCGGCGCGTGCCGCTGGTGCAGAAGCATGCGGGCGCCCTGTATCCGGCACTGTCGCTGGAAACCCTGCGCATCGCCCTGGGTGCCCCACCCATCGAGTTCGAGTTCGACCCGCCGGATAACCGCTCTTCCCAGTACCTCGAAGCGCTGCGTATCGGCCCCGTGCGCATTCCGGTCGATGAACGCGTGCAGGCCTATGTGCCGTTTCGCGGCCGTACACCGAGCTTCACCTACATCTCCGCCACCGACATCATGCGCGGCACCGCCGACCCTGCCGCCCTCGCAGGCAAGGTGGCACTGGTCGGCACCTCCGCACCGGGCCTGAAGGATTTGCGCGTCACCCCCGTCGGTGCGGCGGACCCCGGTGTCGAGGTTCATGCCAATCTCATCAGCGGCATGCTGGATGGCCGCGTCAAGCACAAGGCGCCGTACTACAACGGCATCCATGCGGTGTTGCTGCTGCTGATCGCTGGCGTGCTCGGCTTTGGTGCCGCCCGACTCTCGCCGCTTGCCAATGGCGCGCTGGCACTGGGCTTGATGGCGGCCGTGACGGCGCTGGCGTTCGGGCTATGGAGCGTGAATTTCGTCATGCCGCTGGGCACGCCGGTGCTGTTCACCGCCCTACTGTTTTTGCTGCTGACGTTCTACGGCTATTTCATCGAGTCCCGCAACGCCCGGCAGGTGTCGAAACAGTTCGGCGAATACATCCCGCCAGAGCTGGTGGACGAACTTGCCGCCAACCCGGCCGCCGCGAGCATGAAGGGCCAGAAGCGCAACATGACCGTGCTGTTCTCCGACGTGCGCGGCTTTACCACCATCAGCGAGAAGATGGACTCCGAGCAGCTCAGCGACCTGATGAACGAGTTCCTGACGCCGATGACCAAGGTGATCCAGCAGCACCGCGGCACCATCGACAAGTACATGGGCGATGCGATCATGGCGTTCTGGGGCGCGCCGCTGAAAGACGAGGAGCACGCTGCCCACGCTCTGCAAGCCGGTCTCGACATGATCCAGGCCCTGCGCAATCTCGATGCCAGCTTCGAGGCCAGGGGCTGGCCCAAGCTCTACATCGGCGTCGGCCTCAACACCGGCGACATGACGGTGGGCAACATGGGCTCCGAGTTCCGCCGCGCCTACACGGTCATGGGCGACCCGGTGAACCTGGGCTCACGGCTTGAGAGCCTGACCAAGGAATACGGTGTCTACTTCATTGTCAGCGACGCCACTCGCAACGCCGGCCCCAAGGACTGGGCCTACCGAGAACTCGATTTCGTTAAGGTGAAGGGCAAGAACGAACCCGTCGCTATCTACGAACCGCTGGGGCCGAAGGACGCGATCGATCCCAATCTGCGCAATGACCTCGCGCGCCATCGCGGCGCCATGAAGCTCTATCGCAGCCAGCTCTGGGATCAGGCCGAGGCGGAGCTGTTCAATCTTTCGCGCTCAGGGCGGCCGCACAGGATTTACGAGATTTTCCTGGAGCGCATCCAATACCTGCGGGCCAATCCGCCGGGCGCGCAGTGGGATGGGGCCTTCACTTTCACCCACAAGTGAAATTGAAAAAGACCAGATCGTTTACGTACATGATGAGCACTGCGCCGTTTTAGAAGGCAGCGTCGGCTGCTTACTACAGGGCGACGACTATCGCTCGCCTGGTCTGAAAGTCGGGTCGAGGCGTTGCGCATTTTCAAATGCGGCGCGCTCGTCGCGCATGGCCAGCGACCAGCGCGACCATTGCGCGCTGTCGAGCGTCGAGGCGACGCTCTGGTTGAACTGTGCTAGCGCCCTGAGGCGATCAGCTGCGAGGCCCGCGGCCTGCTGGGCGACGGCCTCGACCTGCGCCTGATAGTCGGCCGCATGGGGATCAAGCGACTCCCAGCTGCGCTGCAGGCGCAGGTCTTCGGCATCGTTCTGCTTCAACAGCGGGGCCATGCGGTCGTAGGCGGCCAGCACCAGTTGCCGCTGTTCGGCACTGACTTTGGTTTCGCCCAGTGCCCCGATCACCTGCCGCTCATAGCTCGAGCCGGTGGTAGGCGCATAGGGGCCGTTGCGGGCATCGACAGAGACGCAGCTGCCGAGCGCGGCTGCCAGCAGGGTGGACAGGGTGATGAGAGCAGCGTTTTTCATGGGCGGTGGCGATCTTGTGCGAGCGTGATGCGCGAGAGATTGGCAGATGTGAGCGATTTCGACCGCTGCCAATAGGTGAGTTCATTTGCTGCGGCGCAACAAAAAGACTATTCTGCACGCCGTTGTCTGATTAGTTCGTGAGAACTACCAGCTTTTCAGGGCCAGTGACATGACGTGTCGAGCGCCCTCTTTTCATCAGTGCGAGGCGCACACCATGACCGCAGTCACTCCTTCGTCCGTCGAGGGCGACACCCTCCGTTTTTCCGATCTTGGGCTTCCCCAGGCCATTCTCGATGTGCTGACCTCGGTCGGTTACGAAACCCCTTCGCCGATCCAGGCCGAGACCATTCCGCATCTGCTCGCAGGCCGCGACGTGCTCGGCCAGGCGCAGACCGGCACCGGCAAGACCGCCGCCTTCGCCCTGCCGCTGCTCACCAAGATCAACGTCTATGAGAAGAAGCCGCAGGCCTTGATCCTCTGCCCCACGCGCGAGCTGGCGATCCAGGTCGCCGAGGCCTTGCAGAAGTACGCGGCGAAGCTGCCCGGCTTCCACGTGTTGCCGATCTACGGCGGCTCGGCTTACGGGCCGCAGTTGGCAGCCTTGCGGCGCGGCGTGCATGTCGTGGTCGGCACCCCGGGGCGGGTGATCGACCATCTCGAAAAGGGCAGTCTCAAGCTCGACGAGATCAAGCATCTGGTACTCGACGAGGCCGACGAGATGCTGCGCATGGGCTTCATCGACGATGTCGAGAACATCTTGAAGACCACGCCGGCGACCAAGCAGGTTGCGCTGTTCAGCGCCACCATGCCGCCGCAGATCAAGCGCATCGCCAACACCTATCTGAAAGACCCGGTCGAGGTGGCGATTGCCAGCAAGACCCGCACCGCCACCACCGTGCGCCAGCGCTGCATCGTGCTGATGCCGGGGGCCAAGCTCGATGCGCTCACCCGCCTGCTTGAAGTCGAGAGCTTCGAGGGCATGCTGATCTTCACCCGCACCAAGATTGCGACCGAGGAGCTGGCCGAGAAGCTGGCTGCGCGTGGTTATTCGGTTGCTGCGCTCAACGGCGACATTGCCCAGCAGCAGCGCGAGCGCACCGTTGCCAAGCTGAAGGACGGCCAGATCGACATCGTGGTCGCCACCGATGTCGCCGCACGCGGTCTGGATGTGGAGCGCATCAGCCACGTCATCAACTACGACGTGCCGAACGATGCCGAGAGCTATGTGCACCGCATTGGCCGCACAGGCCGCGCGGGGCGCGAGGGCGATGCGATCCTGTTCATCGCGCCACGCGAGCGGGGCCTCCTGAAGATGATCGAGAAGACCACGCGCAAGCACATCGAGATCATGTCGGTGCCGAGTGATGCTGCGATCAAGGCGACCCGCGTCGCCAAATTCCAGCAGAAGGTGGTCGATACTCTCGCCACCGACAAGAAGCTTGACCCCATGCGCGAGCTGGTGACCCAGCTCGAGCGCGAGCTGGGCCGCGAGAAGGAAGTCTCCCTGCTCGACATTGCCGCTGCCCTGGCCCAGATGGCGCAGGGTGGCAAGGCGCTGCTCGGCAGCAGCGGCAGCGATGCCGCTCAAGCCGTGCGCGAGCATTCATCGGATCGCCCCGCGCGTGCTGCGCCCACCTACGAGCGCCATTCGCGCTCGAGCGAGCGGCCGGCTGAGCGCAGCAGCTACAGTGATCGCTCGTCCAGCGACCGCTTCAGCAGCGAGAAGCCCGCACGCTTCAGCAAGCCCAGCTTCCGCGATAGCGCGCCGGCCAGCTTTACGCCTGCGGCGGCCGCTGTCGAGAGCGGCAAGCCGCGTTTCCGCGCGCCGTCCGAGTCGGCGGCACCGCGCACGCCCTTCGAACGCCCTGAGCGCAGCGAGCGTTTCGCCAAGCCCGAACGTGCCGAGCGTCCCAGCTTCGAGTCCCGCGACGAGGCTCCCAAGGCCAAGCGCGCCAAATCCGACGAGGGCATGGAAACCTTCCGCATCGAAGTCGGCCACCAGCACGGCGTGCTGCCCAAGAACATCGTCGGCGCGATTGCCAACGAGGCCGACCTCGACAGCCAGTACATCGGCCGTATTGACATCCGCGACGACCACAGCCTGATCGACCTGCCGGAAGGCATGCCCAAGGAGGTGTTCGAGCAGCTGCAGAAGGTCTGGGTGGCGGGCCAGCGCCTGCAGATCAGCAAGCATGGTGCAGGCGACAGCAACCCCAAGCCGGCGTTTGCCAAGAAGACCTTCAAGCCGAAAGCGCGCAGCGTCGAGTGAAGGCCTGACCGCCAGCCGTATCGAAC
>JAKFXK010000084.1 GCA_021731445.1 Nevskiaceae bacterium
AGGTCTGTAACCAAACCGTCGCCGGAGCGTCACAAGGCGCACCTAGGCTCACGCGGGCTCCATTCCCAGCCCCAAAAAAACGCAAGGAAACGCTCCATGTCGCATAACCACCCGGAAATCATCGACAACCTCGCCGTCGATGACAGCAGCAACAATTTCTATCAGAACGTGATGCAAAAACAGATGACGCGCCGCGAAGTGATGGCTGGCGTCACGGCTGCCACAGCCGTTGTTGCCGGCGGCCCCGTGTTGACGGCCTGTTCTGACGGCACCGGCAATCTGGTGGCTCCCGTCCCGGCGGTGAGCAGCATCAGCAAAAGCCTGGCTGATCGTGTGGTGATCCCTGCTGGCTACACCGCAACGACACTCTATCGCCTGGGCGACCCCACCAACGCCAACGATGCCGCCGGTATGGCCGTGCCGGCCTACAAGAACGACGGCACCGATACCGACTTCGCCAATCGCGCGGGCGACCACTTCGACGCGCTGTACTACTTCGGAATGAGTGCGGCTGGCACTTTCGAGCTGAACAACTCCGCCCGTGGCCTTTTGTGCATGAACCACGAAGCGCTGACCGAGTTCTACCTGCACCAGGCCGGCGTCAACTTCGGTCGCGGCAGTGGCAACAAGCGGCTCAGCGCCCAGGTACTGAAGGAAGTCGAGGCGCATGGCATCAGCGTCATCGAAGTTGCCCGTGGCACCAGCGGCAACGGCATGAGCCACGTCCTCGCCGGCACCAAGAACCGCCGCGTCACCGCGCGCACCCCGATGCTCATCTCCGGCCCTGCCCGTGGCGATGCCCGCCTGCGGCACAAGAGCTACACCGCCAACGGCGGCACCTTTGGTGACGGCATCAACGTGCAGGGCACACTCAACAACTGCGCCAACGGCTACACCCCCTGGGGTACCTACCTCACCTGCGAGGAAAACTGGGCGGGCTACTTCTTCCGCAACAAATCTGACCAAACCCGCCGCGACGACATCGAGCGCTACGGCATCCGCACGATCAACCCAGCCGGCGCAACGCAGGATGCGGTTGGCTTCCAAGGCCTGAACTGGGATACCTCCGACGGCAACGAGGATGAGTTCAAGCGTTTCGACTGCACCGCCAGCGGTGCCGATGCCGCAGCCGACTTCCGCAACGTGCCGAACACTTTCGGCTACGTCGTTGAGATCGACCCCTTCAACCCCGCCGCGCCGATCAAGAAGCGCACCGCTCTGGGCCGCATGGGCCACGAAGGCGCTTGGCCCGGCAAGTTCGTCGCCGGCAAACCGGTGGTGTTCTACATGGGTGACGACGGCCGCTTCGAGTACATCTACAAGTTCGTTTCCACCAAGGCCTGGAACCCAGCCGACGTCGGCGGTGGCATTGCGGCTGGCGACAGCTACATGGACAGCGGCAAGCTCTACGCCGCCAAGTTCAACGCCGATGGCAGCGGCACCTGGCTGGAACTGGCTCCCGGCCAGAATGGCCTCTCGGCTGCCAACGGCTTCGGCACCCAGGCTGACATCAGCATCGTCACCCGCCGCGCTGGCGACATCGCCGGTGCCACCAACATGGATCGACCCGAGTGGGCGGCCGTCAACCAGATCAACGGCGATGTGTTCTTCACGCTCACCAACAACTCGGGTCGTGGCAACGGTGCTGCCACCGAGCTGCCGGAAATCTACAAGGGCGGCCAGGACATCGGTGTCGATGCCGCCAATCCGCGCGTCGGCAACCCCAACGGCCAGATCATTCGCATGCTCGAAACGGCTGGCGACAACTCCGCACTCAGCTTCCGCTGGGAGATCACGGTGTTCGGTGCACGCGCCGACGACGCCGCCAGAAACGTCTCGCTGCTCACGAGCGTCAGTGACTTTTCAAGCCCGGATGGCCTGTGGGTGGATCCGCGCGGCCTCTTGTGGATCCAGACCGACGATGGTTCGAGCTTCACCAACGGCACTGGTGCGGCGGGTTCTGGGTCAGAGGCGCTGTCCAACAACCAGATGCTGGTGACCATTCCCGGCGAGCCGGGTCAGACGCCGGTGATCAAGCGCTTCCTGGTCGGCCCCAAGGGCTGCGAAATCACCGGCGTGGACATGACTCCGGACGGCAAGACCATGTTCGTCAACATCCAGCATCCGGGCGAAGTCATCACGGGCGTTGATCTCACCAAGCCGGCGACGTTCCAGAGCCACTGGCCGGGATCGAGCCCCACCGCCGATGCCGCCAGCGGCACCGCGCGTCCGCGCTCGGCCACGATCGTCATCACCAAGAGCGACGGGGGCATCATCGGCATGTAATGCGTTTGCAGTTTCCCGCAGCAAATCAAGGCCCGCGCAAGCGGGCCTTGATTTGGACGCTGCCTGCAAAAAACGGGCATCCAGTGCGCCCGGGCAATCGCCAAGCTTCACAGCGGGATCAGAAACTGGCCTGCGCGGTGATGCCCACGCCGCGCCCGCGCCCATCGATGCCGCTGCCGTGTTCGCGGTACTGCTTGTCGAGCAGGTTCTCGCCGAACAGTTGCAGCTTGTAGCTGTCGTTGGGTGTCCAGCCCGCGCGCAGGTTCACCACCGCGAAGCCCGCCGTGCCGCCGTTGGCGATGCGGTTGTCGGCCATATCCACGCTGTCGAGACGAGTCTGGGTGCCGTTCATCCATACCGAGGGTTCGATGACAAGCGTGGGCATCAGTTTCCATTCCACACCGACCACGCCATTCAGCGGTGGGATGCGGTTGCCAGGGCTGGTCACGCCATTGACCTGCTTCTCGGCATGTACGTAGTTGAGCGTGACGTAGGTGGTGAGCGTCGGCATCAGGCGATAGCGCAGTGCGGCTTCGAGGCCGTAGTAGTCGGCTTTCTGGATGTTCTGGTTCTGCGAGCAGTCGCTGGTTTCGCCGCTTGCCGGACACTCGCCGGTACCGCGCGGCACGGCATTGCTGATGAGGTCGATGCGGTCGTCGTACTTCGAGTAGAAGCCCACCAGTTCAGCGTAGGCATCGCGGCTTGAGAACTTGAAGCCGGTATCGACGCTGGTGATGGTCTCCGGGTCGAGCTGAGGATTGCTCACCACGTAGCGGTTGTTGCTGCGACTGCCGACGGCGGCGAGGTCATTGACGTTGGGCGCGCGAAAGCCGCGCCCGGCGTTGACGGTGTAGGCGAGCATCGGCGTGAGTGCGTAGCGCAAGCCCAGCTGTGCGGAGTAGTCGGTGCTCTTGGCATCGAAGCCGATGGGGCGATCGGACTCTGTAGCGGCGGGCAGTGTGGTTTCGGTCTGGTTGCCGCGCACGCCGAGATCGAGCAGCAACCGATCACTGGCCTTGAACGAATCCGAGAGATAGATGCCGTAGCTGTCGGATTCCGAACCATTCGGGAAGCGGCTCTTGAAGGTGAGGTTGGTGGCGCTGCTGGGTGTGAAGGCACCGGAGTTGTTCTTGCGCAGGATGGCGCTATCGACCTTGTCCTGGTACAGCTCGATGCCATAAGTGAAGCGATGCGCACCGGCCGTGCTGGTCAGCGCAGCGGTGAAGCCATCGAGCGTGGAGCGGTTGTATTCGAGTTGCTGGCGAACAATGGTGGCGTTTGGCTTGAACAAGTCGAAGCGGTCGTCTTCGATGATCTGCCGACCCAGGTGCAGTTCGAGACGGTCGACGAGGGCCAGTGGTGCCGAATGGCGGTAGCGCAGATGGTAGAACTCGCGGTCATTGAAATAGCTGGACTCGAAGCGAGCCGGGTTCTCGCTCGCCACGATAGGCTTGGAGCCGGGTACCACCTCGTTGTAGCGCGGGAAGCCAGAGGGCACGCCGTAGCGCTGGAACGACAGCATCAACTCCTGCGCCAGGGTGGGTGTCCAGATCACCTTCGCGTCGTAGCTGCGCGCAGTATATTCGGTGGGGCCGACGCGATCATTCAAGGTGATGTTGCCGTTGCCATCGGCAAACTGGCCCTGTTTGCCAACCTTGCGATTGCCGTAGCTGGCGGTGGTGATGCCGCCCGACACCGAGAGCTTCTTGTTGCCGATGGCGTGCGAGATGCGGCCCACCTTGGCGAGGTCGGCGGTGGCGTAGTGACCGATCACATGAGTGCGGTAGTCCGGCGTGTCGCTGGTGAATCGCTCTTCTGTGGTGCTGATCTGCACCACGCCACCCATCGCATCGCTGCCATAGAGCGTGGCATAGGGGCCGCGCAGCACTTCGAGCTGGCTGATGTTGTAGGGGTCTACCAGCGCGATGTACTGCGAGGGTGCGGTGCGGAAAAAGGCGTTGTTGAGGCGGAAGCCATCGACCAGATGCAACACCTCGGAGCCTTTCAGGCCACGCACGATGGCCATGCCCTGACCGGGGCCGGTCTGCTGCACGAACACGCCTGGCTGGCCGCGCAGCAGCTCGGCCATCACCTGCGGGGTTTTCTCGCTGATCTCGGCTGCGGTGAGCACCGTCACCGGCTGCGGCACGTCGAAAGCGGGCTGCGACGTGCGCGTGGCTGTGACTTGGACAGGGTCGAGTTGCGTCACGTCGGCAGCGATGGCGGGCATGCAAAGGGCTATTGAAGCCAGGGCCAGCAAGCGGAACATGGAAACTCCCATTGAAGGTGCCGCTGCCATTACGCGGCGGCCGTGAGACAACGCTACTCCAGCGCCTGTCAAGGCTTTGTAAAACAGCGTCAACCGAAGTGCGGCGGAGGCGTTGCCATCACTGCCACCCGGCATGCTCTGGAGAAATCACATGACCCCCACCTTGTTGCGACCTGCCCTGCTCGGACTGGGCCTTGCCTTCGCAACCCAGGCCCAGGCGGTGCGGTTGATTGATCCGGTTTTTCCAGGCCCTGACCGCTCGCCCCCGGGGGAGCCCAGCAACCCCTGCTTCGGCGGCTTCTACGGACCAGCAGGTGAGGATGCCCAAATCGATCAGATTGGCGGTACTCCGGCGCACGATTTCTATGCGGTATATGTCTCCGAAAACCCGAAGCTGCTCGCTTTCACGGTGGTGGTGACGGACAACCCCGCCATCCTGCCCCTGGCTTCGCGCTACGAGGTGCGCTTCCAGGCCGGGGACAGCGCCGACACCTATTTCATGCGCATCGAGAGCCGCAACGTGCAGGGCAACGCCCTGCAATCCCTCATCGGCCGCTTCGAGGTGGGTCTGTACAAGGGTCGCGCCGATGGCTTGGGCAGCGAGGAGCTGCTGGTACGCCCAGTCGCCGACCCTGGGTTCTACTACGGCAACTCGACCACGCTTTCCGACGGTGGCGTGATCTCTTTCGATCTGCCCAAGAGCGAGCTGGAGGCCCTGGTGCCGGGGCGTGGTTTTGATCTGGGCCAGTCGCTACTCAATGTGCGCTTCCTGAGCCATAGCGCCGCCTCGCTGACCCAGCCGGCCGACACGGCTCTGCACCCGGCCTATCGCCTGCGCTTTGACCAGAATTGCCCGGCACGGCGCTAAAGCCACTTTGCGATTCACAAGCCGCCGCAAGGCGGCTTTTTTCATGGGGCCTTGAGGAACACTGGATTGCCGATGATGGTGCGCGTGCTCTCGTCGCGCAGCTCGATGCGCCACAGCGTGCCAAGCGGGCCTTCGTTTGCCGGGTTGCGGGTGGCGAGCGGAAAGCTGCTGACGAAGGGATCCGTTGGCACCGGCACCGTCAGCACCGGCACGCCGTTCTGGATGTAGCTGATGACATTGCCGACCCCACCGATGACTGTGGTGGTGAGCGTGGCCGAGTCGGTTTCCGCAAGCTTGAGGGTGTCGCCGTAGATGCCCCGCTGGCCGTCCGGCCCTTCGGCCTCGAACAGCACCTCCGGCGAGCCTGCAACCCCGCGCGTACGCACATAGGCATGCCCCGCCTGGATCGCCTGCGTGAGTGCGGCACGCGAAAGCTGGTCGGCGAACACCGCCGTCGCCGAACTGCCGTAGCCCTTGCGGGCGCGCTCCACCGGCGCATCCACACCCTTGCTGTCACTGCCGCTCACCGCCGTGATCTTGAAGCCGTCGAGCAGCAGGCCCTCCCATTTCTGGATCGCCGTCGCCACAAAGGGTTGTTCGATGGAGCCGCCCGGCAGCGGCACGCCGATGTCATTGCCGGTCGCCAGGATGGGGCCGGTGAGGACTTCCATGGTGTCCACCTCGGCATAGTCGATGGCCTCATCCAGCTCGAAGAAGCAGCCGCGACAGAGATTGCTGAATGCCGGCGGCGGGAACAGAGTCGGGTGGTTGACCTGGAACAGCGCGCCATCAGCTTTGGCAAGGCGCTGGATTTCGCCCAGCGAGACCGACTCCAGCCCATGCCGGTAGTCGAGCACCGAAGGCGTTTCGCCATGCGTGTTGGCGTGGCCGAAGTAGGTGATGATCTCGCGCCCAGGCCATACGAGCAGGTCAGGATTGGCGCGCTGCATCGCGCCCAGGGTGCGCCAGTGCGCCCCGGTGACGTAGTCCGTCACCATCAAAAAATCGAGCTGCGCGGCGCGCGCCTGCGCGATGAAATCCGCCGTATCCGGGCCATTCGGCTGCGAATGGAAGCCGTGCATGTGGAAGTCGCCGTGATACCAGCCGGGGGCGAAACTGGCGACGTGGGTCTTGTCCACTGGATCATCGGCAAGCGGGCCGTTGCGGCTCGACGCCAGCTTGCATTCGATCTTCAGCCGATAGTCCGCGCCATTGGGCGCAACCGCCGCGATGCCGAGTTCGGCAGTCCACACGCCGGGATTGACCTTGCCCGCCTGATAGCCGCGATCTGCCAAGTCCTCCTGCACAAAACTGGGTGACTGCATGCGGTCGATACGGCCCTGCCGCGAACCGCCCCAGCCGCGAAACCCGGCGGCAGTGAAAGTGCCATCCTCATCCCACAGGCCCAGGTCGAGCGTGGTAGCGGTGAGCGGGTTGCCGGGGGGATTGCCCGCCTTATCCGTCCACTGGTAGCTCACCTCGACCCGCTCGGTACCGGCAGCGACAGTGAAGGGTTGCAGCCGGTAGGTCTTGGCCTCTGCACTACTGACGCTGCCGGTGATTTCCATCGCCGGATTGCCGGGCGCGCAGGCATCTTTCGGCACGGGCATCACCACTGGCGGCGGCGTTACTACCGGCACTGGCACCACCGGCGCGGGCGCGGGCAGCAGTGCGGGCGTCGAATCACCACAGCCGATCAAGGCCAATGCGGCAAGCATTGTCAGCGCGCGATGGAGCATGCGAGCAGTGTAATCATCGAAAGGTTCAGCGGGATGACAGCCAAAAGCGCACCGCAAACCGCTACGCTTGGCAGATGAACGCCACTGCACAGACCACCCCGCTCTCCCTCCGCGCCCTTTTGGTGCGCACGGTCGTCAAGATGGTGATGCAGCCGGCACTGGCGCAAGCGCCCAATGCGCAATCGCGCGCCAGGTTGGAAAAACTCGCCGGACTGACCTGGCAGCCGCGTGGCACCACACTCAACTTCGGCAAGCTCGGTGAGGTGCCGGTGGAATGGGTGGCAAACCAGGCCGCCGGTGCGCGCGGCTTCGTGCTCTACCTGCATGGCGGCGGCTATGTCACCGGCTCGCCACGCACGCATCGCGCACTCACGTCGCGGCTGGCAAAAGCAGCGCGCGTCTGCGTCGCCGTGCCGGAATACCGGCTGGCGCCGGAGCATCCGCATCCGGCAGCGGTGGAAGATGCGCTCGCGGCCTACAAGGGGCTGCTCGACCAAGGCGTCCCGCCGCACAAGATCTTCATCGCAGGCGACTCCGCCGGCGGCGGCCTGTCACTGGCGCTGGCGCTGCGTCTGAAAGCCGCGCCATTGCCGCAACCCGCAGGCATCGTGCTGCTCTCGCCGTTTGTGGACATGACGCACAGCGGTGCCTCGATGCTCTCGCCGCAGCAGAAGGAATGGCTGCTGACGAAATCCTTCATCCACGATGCCAGCAAACACTATGCTGGTGGGCAGGAGAGCAAGACGCCCACCATCTCGCCCCTGTTTGCCGACCTGCGCGGCCTACCGGCGATGTTCATGCAGGTGGGCAGCGAAGAGTTCCTGCTGGACGATTCGACCCGTCTGGCGCAGGCCGCCACCGAGCAGGGCGTGCCGGTGACGCTGCAGATTTGGCCGAGGATGTGGCACGTCTGGCAGCTGCACGGCGGGCAGATGCCGGAAGCCGACCGCGCCATCGACTCGATGGCAGAGTTCATCCACGCGCGGCTCAGCGGAAAACTCTAGGAGTCCATGCCATGAGCGAGTCCACCGTCTCCAATACCGACTCCGCCGCACTGTTCAGCGAGGGCGCGCCGAACAAGATCGGCAAGTACGAAATCGCCGGCATGTTGGGCAAGGGTGCGAGCGGCTTGGTCTACAAGGGCTTCGACCCTTTCGTGCGGCGCGACGTGGCGGTGAAGATCGCACTGCAACTGTCGGAAGAACCCAAGCACCTCGGCGGCAAGGATGCCACCGTCAACAATTTTTTCACCGAGGCCCGCGCGGCGGGGATGCTCAACCATCCCAACATCGTCGCGCTCTACGACGCCGGCATGGAGGTCGATCTCTGCTACATCGTCATGGAGTACATCGACGGCGACACGCTGATGCCCTGGTGCCGCAAGAGCGGCCCGCGCATGCCGCTGGAACGTGCTCTGGACGTGATCGGCAAATGCGCCAGGGGCCTCGACTACTCGCACAGCAAGGGTGTGCTGCACCGCGACATCAAGCCCAGCAACATCATGATCACCAAGGACGGCGTGCCGAAGATCATGGATTTCTCCATCGCCGAGATCAACGAGCGCAGGACCGAAGACGACCTGCACGCCGTCGGCTCACCACTCTACATGTCGCCGGAACAGGTGATGCGCCAGCCGCTGGGGCCGACCTCCGACCTCTACGCGCTGGGCGCGGTGGCCTACCAGCTGCTGACCGGCGAGACGCCGTTTTTCTCGCCGCACCTGCCGGGCCTGTTCGCCGCCATCCGCAACCAGCCGGCACCGGCGCTGGAACTGAAGCGCCCCGACATCCCGCGCGATATCGCGCAGATCATCGCCAAGCTGCTCAACAAGAAACCCGCCGACCGCTACCAGTCGGGCAAGGACCTCGCCAGTGACCTCGCCCGCGAATACGAGCGCCTGCGCCAGAGCGACGCACAGGCCAACCGTCGCGAAAACCGCGACACGCTGCGCGGCTTGAGTTTTTTCAACGCCTTCACCGAAACCGAGGTTGACGAGGTGCTCTCTGCTGCCCAGCTCAAGACCTTCCAGCCCAACAAGCTGATTCTCGAAGAGGGTGAGATGGACAATGCCTTCTTCATCCTCGCCATGGGCCAGGCCATCGTGAAGAAGGGTGACAAGCCGATCCATGTGCTGAGCAAGGGCGACTGCTTCGGCGAGATTGGCCTGTTGGGCAGCGTCAAGCGCACTGCCTCGGTGGTGGCCGCAAGCCAGGTGCTGGCGCTGAAGATCAACGCCTCGCTGCTCGACAACCTCGCCACCGACAGCCAGCTGCGCTTCTACAAGACCTTCACCCAGACGCTGATCTACCGACTCACCGTCACCAGCGCCCGCCTTTCGGCGGCGACCAACGGCTCCTGACCGCAATCGCTGTCGGGAAAATCTCCCAATCAGGCTCGGCACCCGTAGCGGCTGCCTACACTCGCGGCCCAGCGGTCAAACGCCCCATGCGGTAGGCGTGGCCGTTGGTTCCGAGTGTTTTCCCTGAGGTCGCCATGAGTTCCTGGATGTTCGACATGCTGATGATCCTGATCGCCGTCCCGGTGCTGGGCTTCATTTTTTTCAAGCTGACGTTCTCCTCCACCGAGGCGCTGCGGCGCGAAATGGCTGAGCAGACCAAGCCGCGTTTCGACCGCCGCGAAGCCGAGCGCATGGAGCGTCGCAAGCAGAAAACCGCACCGCCTGCTGATCACGAACGCCGTATCAATGCACGCCGCTGAAGAATCACGACGGCCACAACCAAGCCGCTCCGCGCACGCCGCTGCTGTCGCCGTGCGCGGCAGGCAGCAGTCGGGTGTGAATGGTCTTGGTGAAAATCCACTGCCCCCAAAGCGCGGGCACGTTCCGGTAGAGCCGCGCCACGCGCGACAGCCCACCACCCAGCACCACCACATCCGGGTCGAGGATGTTGATCGCCGCCGCCAGCGCCCGCGCCAGCCGGTGCTCGTAGCGGGCCATGCTGGCCTCGGCATCCTGCTCGCCAGCCGCCGCTGCCGCCACGATCTGTTCGCCGCGCAGTGCCAGCCCCGTCACCCGCAGATGGTCGGCGGCGAGGCCGGTGCCGGAGAGATAGCTCTCGACCACGCCGTGTTGGCCATCCCAGTGCGGAGGCCCCGGCACCTCGCCCCATTCCGGCCTGGGCCAGGGCAGGGCGTTGTGGCCCCATTCACCGCCGATGCCGTTGGGGCCGGTGCGCAGTTTGCCGTCGATGACGATACCGCCGCCCACGCCGGTACCGAGGATCACCGCGAACACGCAGCTTGCCCCGGCACCGGCACCATCGGCCGCCTCGGAAACAGCGAAGCAGTTGGCATCATTGGCCATACGCACCGGGCGACCCAGAGCGGCTTCGATGTCGCGCTGCAGCGGGCGGTCATTCAGGATGGTGGAATTGGCGTTCTGCAGCAGTCCGGTCGCGGGCAGCATGGCACCGGGATGGCCGATGCCCACCGGCAGGCCGGTGCGTCCCGCGTGCTGCTCCATGCGCCGCACCAGCGCGGCGATGGTCGCCACCTGGCCGTCATAGTCGGTGAAAGGTGTCGGCAGCCGCTCGACAGCGAGAAGGCTCGAATCCGCCGCCATCAGCACGGCTTCGGTCTTGGTGCCGCCAAGGTCGATACCGATGCGCAGCGAGGTAGGGGGTTTGGTGGTCATGGGGCGCTGGATTGTGGGTTCCTGCTGCGCGCTACACTGCGACGCAATGGAGTGAGGGCCTGCAGCCAAGAATAGGGCGTGAATCCAGTAACGAAAACCGCAACCCTTTTACCGAAGGCTGACGACGACGCCCTGCGCCATCAGCTCAACCGGCTGCGCTTTGCAGAGTTACTGGAAATCGAGTTCCGCCTGGATTACGAGCAGGGCAGCCTAAGCTCGCGACTGCTGCTGACCGTTATCAGCATTGTCGCGGTTGCGCTCACGCCACTCTACGACCTGCTGTTCCTGCATCCGCCACAGGGCTTCGTGTCGACCTCGCGGTTGATCCAGTTCGGTATCCAGATCCCCAGCCTGCTGCTGGGCATTGTGTGTTTTCTACCAGCGCTGCGGCGCTGGCAGCCCTCCGCCATCATCCTCGGCGCGCTTGGGGTGGCGGGCGGGTTGTATTCGCAAAGGGTGATCGGCGCGCAGTATGGCTACCATGTGCCGTTCGATTTCGCGGCGACGGTGATCGCCGCTGCCTACACCCTGGGGCGACTGCGGTTCTACGTCTTTCTGCCCTGGGCGGTGCTGATCTGGCTCGGCATCAGCAGCATTGAGGTGCTGATATTCGGCGCCACGAGTGCCAGCTGGTACAACTGCCTGTCACTCACCATCATGTTCTCGCTGCTCTCATCAGGCGGTTATGTGCTGGAACGCATCGCGCGCGAAAACTGGTACCACCGACGCCAGCTTTCGATGCTGGCCTTGCACGACCCGTTGACCGGCCTGCCCAACCGCCGCCACTTCGACAACACACTGACCCAGTTGCTGCGCGCGGCGGCACGGGCACGCGGCAATGTCGCGCTGATGCTGATCGACATCGACGACTTCAAGTCCTACAACGACCGCCACGGCCACCCGGCGGGTGATGCCTGCCTGCAGCGCATCGGTGTCTATCTGAACTCGCAGATGCGGCGGCCGCAGGATTTCTGCGCACGCATCGGGGGCGAGGAGTTCGTCGCCGTCTGGTACGACGCCAAGCCTGCAGACGCGCACCGCATGGCCGAGCAGTTGCGGACGGGCATCGGCGGTCTGGGCATTGCCCATGCAAGCCGCCATGGCGCACAGGTGGTCACCGCCTCCGGCGGCTTCGTGCAAGTGATTGCGCCGCATCCGGAACATGCTGCCCACAGCATCGGCAAGCAGATGGTGCGCCGGGCCGATGACCTGCTCTACAAGGCCAAGGATGGTGGCCGCGACCGCCTCGTCAGCTGAGCATGGCAGTGACTGTGCTGCCCGTCGCCGCACTGCCCGCGTCGGCACTGGAGGGTCTACTGAGTGGGTTGGGGCTTTGCCTGCACCGCGTCGCTGAGGGTGCAGCCATACCGGGCAGTTACTGGGGTGAGCCGGAAGCGGGGCTGATCGGCAATCAGCTGTACGTACGCGACGACACCCCCGTGCATTCCGCGCTGCACGAGGCCTGCCACTGGCTGCTGGCCGACCCTGTGCGCCGTGCGGCGCTGCACACCAATGCCGGTGGCAGCGACACCGAGGAAAACGCCGTCTGCTACCTGCAATGCCTGCTCGCTGAACGCCTAGATGGCTATTCGCAGACACGCTGTTTTGCCGATATGGATGCCTGGGGCTACAGCTTCATCCTCGGCAGCGCGGCGGCGTGGTTTGCGGGCGACAGTGACGATGCGCAGCGTTTTTTGCAGGCGTGCGGCTGGCTGTAAGCCTGCTGGCCTGAAGGATGTGCAGAGCACCATCGTCAAAGCCAATCGCCGCGCAGCAGAGAAACGATTACCTCTGAGCGGATGTGCTCTCTATGGTCGCAAGGGCAGCAACCCAAACACCACGGAGACCACCCATGAATACCCACTCTTTGACGGCCAGCAAGGTTTTTAGCGCCCTCACCCTTACTGCCGCAGCCAGTGCCGCGCTGCTGCTGGCCGCCACTGCACAGGCCGCTGGCCTCACACGCGACAATGGCGCGCCGGTCGGCGACAACCAGAACTCGCAGACCGCAGGGCCGGATGGCCCGGTGCTTTTGCAAGACATCCAGCTCATCCAGAAGCTTCAACGCTTCGCCCGCGAGCGCATCCCCGAACGTGTGGTGCATGCACGCGGCACCGGCGCGCATGGCGAGTTCGTCGTCACGGGCGACATCACGCCCTACACCAAGGCCAAGGTCTTCACGCCCGGCAGCAAGACAGCCGTGTTCGTGCGCTTCTCAACGGTCATCCACGGCCTGCATTCGCCAGAAACGCTGCGCGACCCCCGAGGCTTCGCCACCAAGTTCTACAGCAGCGAAGGCAACTGGGACCTGGTCGGCAACAATCTGCCGGTGTTATTCATCCGCGACGCCATCAAGTTCCCGGACATGGTGCACAGCCTCAAGCCCTCGCCCGATGACAATCTGCAAACCACCGAGCGCGTGTTCGATTTCATGTCCCACGTGCCGGAATCCACCCACATGCTCACCCGCCTGTTCTCGGAGTTCGGCATCCCCGCCAACTACCGGCAGATGGATGGCAATGGCGTGCACGCCTACAAGTTCGTCAATGCGGCGGGTGCGATCAGCTACGTCAAGTTCCACTGGGACTCACTGCAGGACGAGAAGAACCTGACGCAGGGCGAGGCCAATGCGCTGCAAGGCAAGAGCTTCAACAACGCCACCGAAGATCTCGTCAGCAACATCAAGGCCGGCAATTTTCCCAAGTGGGATTTGTACGTGCAGGTTCTGAAGCCTGAGCAGCTGGCCACTTTCGATTTCAACGCGCTCGACGCCACCAAGACCTGGCCCGGCGTGCCGGAGATCAAGGTCGGCACCATGACGCTCAACCGCAATCCGGGCAATGTCTTTCAAGAGACCGAGCAGAGCGCGTTTGCCCCCGGCAATCTCGTGCCGGGCATCGAGCCTTCGGAAGACCGTCTGCTGCAAGGCCGCATCTTCAGCTACAACGACACCCAGCTGTATCGCGTCGGCACCAATGTGTTCCAGCTGCCCATCAATCAGCCGAAGGTGGCTGTGAACAATAACAACCAGTCGGGCGATGCCGACAAGGTTGCGACGGCGAGTCGCGTGAACTACGAACCGAGCCGCAACGAACCTAAAGCCCAGGATGCTGCCGCCAAGTACTCGGCGCTACCGCTCAACGGCACCACGCAACAGATGCCGCTCCACAGCAAGAAGTCGCTCAACTTCCGCCAGGCTGGCGAGTTCTATCGCTCGCTCAGCAAGTCGCAGCAGCAGGAGCTGATCGGCAACCTTGGCGGAGAACTGGCGAACCTGAAGAACAAGGAAACTCAGGCGGTGATGCTGAGCCACTTCTACAAGGCCGATGCTGATTACGGCGTCGCGCTGACCAGCAAGGCGGGGGTTGATGTGGCGAGTGTGAAAGCGCGCGCTGCCTCACTGTCCGAATAACCACCACCGTCATACCGGCTTTTGTCGGTATGACGGGCTTTGGAGCCACCGCCATGTCCCTCAGTCCAAGATTCATCACTGCCCCGCTGCTGCTGCTCAGCGCCCTGTCTTTCATCAAGCCGGGCCACGCCGCAGATGTCAGCGACCACATCGCAATCTTCACCACCGCAGGTGATGTGAAGTCACAGCTGCAAACCTATTTCTTCGATGCCGCCCGTGCGGGCCGTAGCGACATGCTGCAAGAGTTCATCGCTGCCGGGTATGACCTCAACACCCGCGATGGCCGGGGCTACACCGCGCTCATCCTCGCCGCCTACCACGGCCAGCCGCAGGCAGTGGACCTGCTGCTCAAGGCTGGTGCCAATGCCTGCGCCGAAGACAAACGAGGCAATACCGCGTTGATGGGCGCGATCTTCAAGGGCGAGTTGTCCATTGCCCGGACACTGATCAACACCGAGTGCAGCGCGAATCAGCGTAACGGCGTTGGCCAGACCCCGGCGATGTATGCGGCACTGTTCGGGCGCGTCGAACTGCTGAAAGCCCTGCAAGCCAAGGGTGCCGATTTGCAGGCCACCGACATCGACGGCAACAGCGCCGAGTCGCTGGCGCGTGGCGAGATCAGGGCCCGCGCAGTACGTTAGACACGGGTGATGGTGACGTTGACTTCCATGCCGATGAAATCGCCCAGCAGGCCGTCGAAGCCGCCGCTGAGCGGTGAAGCCTGTGCGGGGTCGCGGGCGAAAGCGACCGGGATGACATTGCGTCCCGCCACCAGGGCATTGGTGGGGTCGTAGGCGACCCAACCGGCGCCGGGCAGGTACACCTCGCACCAGGCGTGGGTCTCGCCGCCACCGAGCAGCACACCGGAGTCCTCACCTGCGTCTTCGTCGTAGAGATAGCCCGAGACGAAGCGCGCCGCCAAGCCGATGCCGCGCACCGCCTCCATCATCAGCAGGGCGTAATCGCGGCAGGAGCCGGAGCGGTTGCCGAGTGTCCGCGCAGGCTCCCAGGTGCCGTGCTCGTCGCGGCGCTGGTAGACGAAGCCGGCCTGGATGTGTTGCACCATCGCATTGAGCACTTCCAGCGTCACGCCCTGGTTGGCTTCGATGAAGCCCTGCATCCAGGCCGCCACCACACCGTCCGGATCTGCGTAGTGGCAGCGCAGATAGGATGCGAGATCGACCGCATCGCTGTCGTTGTAGGTGAACGGCAAAGTGGCTGCGTAGTCGTCGAGCAAGAGCAGCTGCGGGTCTCCGGGATAGTGTTCGGCTCGGAAGCTCGATTCCACCACCAGCGTATCGGCGCTGTCCTCGAAGGTCAGCCGTGCAACGGAGTTGCCGAATACATCATGCAGCCAGCGCAGCTGCGCTGGCGGCGAAATGGAGAGGCCGGTATCCAGCAGGCTGAGCTCGTGCGTGCTGCGCGGGCGCGAAATCAACCGGTGCTCCAGAAACCGTACCGGATTGACATAGCGGTAAATGGTGGTGTGCTTGAGATCGAGCGTAATCATCGCGGTAGAGCGGCAAGGGTACTGAATGGGCGCTTAAGTCTGCTCCGCAAAACTGAACGGTCACGAAACGTCTTGTTTGCAAAGACATTCGCTAATCTGTGCTGCATGAATACGACCCCTGCCCTCAATGTGCTCGGCACAACGCTGTTGCCCTGCTCGTTCGCGCCGCTGACCGGTTTCTTCCGCGATGGTTGCTGCAAGACCGATGCGCATGACCACGGCCGACATCTGGTTTGCACGCAGGTCACTGCCGAGTTTCTCGCCTTCAGCGTCGCGCGCGGCAATGACCTGGTCTCGCCGCGTGCGGAATACCTGTTCCCTGGCTTGAAGCCCGGTGACTTCTGGTGCCTGTGCGCCCTGCGCTGGAGTGAAGCGCTGGAAGCCGGCATCGCGCCGCCCGTGAAGCTGGCTGCCACCCATGAGGCGGTGACCCGCTATGTCTCGAAAACCGCGCTGCTGCGGCATGCGCTCGATGCGCCCAGCAACACTGCGCCGTGACGCTGAGTGAAGCCATTCGTGCCGCCGCCGCGCAGGGCTGCGAGCTGGTACGCCTGCCGGGTACAAGGCGCTACACCATCCGTGCGATTGGCTATGACGCCGATCCTTGCGAGATCAGTGAGGATGCCCTGCTGGATTTGAGCCGTGAGGAGTTTCTGCGCGACTGGATGCCCGTGCGGCTTTAAGCTGCCTGCACAGTCACCCGCGCACGGCCCAGGCGCTTGCTTTCATAGAGCAGTGCATCGGCCTGTTCGATCAGGTCTTCCAGGCGCAACGCAGGCGTAGGTGTGATGGCGGCCACGCCGATGCTGCAGCTCACCACTTTCAGCGGTGAGCCCTCGTGCGGCAGCGCTTGCTCTCTGAGACGGGTTTCCATCTGCGTGGCCACCAGCAGCGCACCGTGGATGTCGGTTTCCGGCATCACCACCTGAAACTCTTCGCCGCCAACGCGCCCCGCAAAGTCGCCGGGGCGGCGCAGGCATTTGCCGATCACCTCGGCAACACGGCGCAGACACTCGTCCCCGGCAGGATGTCCATAGCGGTCGTTGTAGCCCTTGAACCAGTCGATATCGAGTGTCAGCAAGGCCAGCATCTGGCCACTGCGGCGGGCGCGATCCCACTCGCGCTTGAGCTGCTCGTCGAAAGCACGGCGGTTGGGCAGGTTGGTGAGCGCATCCCGGTAAGCCAGGGCAATCAGTTCCACTTGTGCGGCACGCAGTTCCATCTCTGCCACATAGCGCTGATGAATGTCTTCGATCGCGCCGGTGATGCGCGAGAACCGGCCCTGGCTGTCAAATTCGGCCTTGCAGGCGATGTTGAACCAGCGCCAGCCGCGATCCTTCGTGAGCATGCGGGCGTCGATGGAAGTAATGCCGTCGTTGTCCTTGTGCAGTTGCTTGTAGAGCCTCTCTCGAATGTGTCCGTCGCCGTCTTCCCCCATCAGTCGCTGCATGCTCTCTGGTGTGGGGGGCAGCTCCTCCGGTGTATAGCCCAACAGCTCGTAATAGCGCGGCGCCCACCAGCGCTCCACCAGCACACCCTGCTCGAAGCGTTGATCCCAGACGCCGACCTGGAGACTGTCCGTCACCAGCTTGAAGCGTTGTTCGTTGGCATTGATATGGTCGAGCAGGCGAGTGCGCTCGCGCAGCTCGTCGACTTCTGCCGCCGAATCGTGCAGGGCGTCTTCAAGTCCCGGCATGGCATGCATCACCAGCATGAACAGCAGGTTGCCGAACACATGCCAGATCAGCAGTTCCAGCAGGCCATTGCGGTCCGTGGTCCAACCATTGACGACTATCGCAAGCAGGATCAGCAGCAATACAGCGATCCACAGGGCCCAGCAGCCCAGCAGTGCGCGGCGCGAGGGCAATAGCATCATCGCGCCGAGAAACAGGCAGGGCAGGAAGGCGAACACCGGCCGGAACAGACTCATGGTCGGATCCATCACCGTCACCACGAACAGCAGGGCGGTGATGCGCACCAGCACCATCATCGACATCAGCGCCAGCAATGCAACGCCGAAAACCTCCAGCCGCTCGCGCTGCTGCAAGCGTATGGCGCGGCGCGAGGGCCAGATCAGCAGGGCACAGACCACACCGACAATCAGATAAGCCATCCACTGCCAGGTCTGCTCGATGGGCTGGCGGTAAACCAGTAGCGCAGAACCGAACATCTCGGCCGACAGCAGCGGCAACCCGATCCGCAGCGCGAGAATCCGCGCCCGGCGCAGGCGATCAGGACCGGTGGTGGCGATATCGAGGGCCGTCATTCGGGCAATGCTGCTATTTCGCCTTTGCCTGGTTGGCGACCGCCTCCGCAGCCTTCTTCGCCGCCTCCGGGTCGCCAAGATAGCGGTGGCTTTTCACCCTGAGGTTCGCATCCAGCTCGAACAGCAAGGGGATGGCAGTGGGGATGTTGATTTCAAGGATGGCTGATTCGGCCACATCGTTGAGATATTTGTAGAGCGCGCGCAAGGAGTTGCCGTGGGCCGTGACCAGTACCGTCTGTCCCGACTTCAACTGCGGAGCGATGTAGTCGTGCCAGTACGGCAGCACACGCACCAGCGTGGTGGCGAGCGACTCGGTGCCCGGAAGGGCTGCTGCATCGAGTTTGGCGTAGCGCCGGTCATTCGCCGGGTGGCTTGCGTCGGTAAGCGCCATCTCCGGCGGCGGCACGTCATAGCTGCGACGCCATATCTTCACCTGCGCCTCGCCGTGCTTCGCAGTCGTCTCGGCCTTGTCGAGGCCCTGCAATGCGCCGTAATGGCGCTCGTTCAAGCGCCAGCTCTTGTGGACGGGAATCCACATCTGATCCATCACATCGAGCGCGGTGTCACTGGTGCGGATCGCGCGCTTGAGCACGCTGGTGTGCGCACAGTCGAAGTGCAGCCCTTCCGCCTTCATCAACTCGCCGGCCTTCACGGCTTCGGCCCGGCCGGCGGCAGTGATGTCCACATCCACCCAGCCAGTGAAGCGGTTGTCGAGGTTCCACTGCGATTGGCCGTGGCGGAGCAATACGAGTTTGATGGTCATGGGCTTGGGCTGTTGAGAAAGCAATCAGGCGGTGATCGCGCAACCGGTCTTGCCGCGCACTTCTTCGAGCGTGACACCGTGCGCCAGCTCGACCAGCTTCAGGCCCGCCTCGGTGACATCGAGTACGCAAAGCTCGGTGATGATGCGATCGACCACACCGACGCCGGTGAGCGGCAGGTTGCAGGCGTGCAGAATTTTGTGGGCATCGCCTTTGGCCGTGTGCTCCATCAGCACGACGACGCGCTTGACCCCAGCGACCAGATCCATCGCGCCGCCCATGCCCTTCACCATCTTGCCGGGGATCATCCAGTTGGCGAGATCGCCTTTTTCACTGACCTGCATCGCGCCGAGAATACTCAGGTTGATGTGGCCGCCGCGGATCATGGCAAAGGAATCCGCACTGCTGAAGAACGCCGAGCCGGGCAGCGTGGTGATGGTCTGCTTGCCGGCATTGATGAGGTCGGCATCGACTTCGTCCTCGCGCGGAAACGGGCCGATACCCAGGAGGCCATTCTCGCTTTGCAGCCACACATCCATGCCGGGCGGGATGAAGTTGGCGACCAGCGTCGGCAGACCGATGCCGAGGTTGACGTAGAAACCATCCTGCAACTCGGCAGCGGCGCGCTGCGCCATTTGGTCTTTGGTCCAGGCCATTTTATTTGCTCACCGTACGTTGTTCGATGCGCTTCTCTGGCGTGGGATTCACCACGATGCGATCCACATAAATGCCGGGCGTATGGATCTGGTCGGCATCAAGCGCACCCGTTTCCACCAAGTCTTCGACCTCGACCACGCAGACCTTGCCGGCCGCCGCGATCATCGGGTTGAAGTTGCGCGCGGTCTTGCGGAATACGAGGTTGCCGCTCTTGTCGGCTTTCCAGGCCTTGACCAGCGAGACATCGGCCTTGAGTGCCCGCTCCATCACGTAGGTCTCGCCGTCGAACTCGCGCAGCTCCTTGCCCTCGGCCACGATCGTGCCCACGCCCGTTTTGGTGAAGAAAGCCGGAATGCCCGCCCCGCCCGCGCGCAGTTTTTCCGCCAGCGTGCCCTGCGGCGTGAACTCCAGCTCCAGCTCGCCGCCGAGATACTGGCGCTCGAACTCCTTGTTCTCGCCGACATAGCTTGAAATCATCTTCCTGATCTGGCGTGTGGCCAGCAGCTGGCCCAGGCCAAAGCCATCGACACCGGCGTTGTTGCTGATGACGGTGAGCTGCCTGGCCCCGGAGTCACGCAACGCTGCGATGAGAGCCTCCGGGATACCGCAAAGGCCGAAGCCACCCACGGCCAGGATTTGGCCATCAGCGACGAGGCCGTCGAGTGCGGCGGTAGCACTCGGATAGAGCTTGTTCACTTCATCCTCCAAAGGATTCTTGTTCTTTGACTAGTTTACGCGCTGCCTTGCTTTGCTCACACGGCTGGCCGGCTCACGGCCCAGCTCCGCGCTGATCCAGCGGGCGGTGTGGCACAGGGCATCAAGGTCAATGCCGGTATCGAAGCCCATGCCATCCAACATGTAAACCAAATCTTCGGTGGCGACATTGCCGGTCGCCCCCTTGGCATAGGGACAGCCGCCCAGGCCCGCCACGCTCGCATCGGTGACACGCACGCCCTCTTCGATGCAGGCGTAGATGTTGGCCAGCGCCTGCCCGTAGGTATCGTGAAAATGCACGGCGAGCTGCTCGATGGGCACGGCGCTGCGCACCGCACGCACCATGTCCCGCGCCGCATGTGGTGTGCCCACACCGATGGTGTCGCCCAGGCTGATTTCGTAGCAGCCCATGTGGAACAGCGCCTCGCTGACGCGCACCACCTCCGCCAGCGGCACGCTGCCCTGGTACGGGCAGCCGAGCACGGTGGAAACATAGCCACGCACCTTCACGCCTGCTGCACGCGCCTGCTCGGCGACGGGCTTGAGACGTTCGAGCGACTCGTCCACCGAGGCGTTGATGTTCTTGCGGTTGAAGGCATCGCTGGCAGCGGTAAACACGGCAATCTCGGTGACGCCAGCCGCCAGTGCGCGCTCCAGCCCTTGCAGATTGGGCACCAGCACCGGGTATCGCACCCCGGCAGCGCGCTTGAGGCCGGCCAGCACTTCGGCGGCATCGGCCATCTGCGGCACCCACTTGGGGCTGACGAAGCTGGTGGCCTCGATGTCTTTGAGGCCGGTCATCGCAAGACTCTCGATGAGCGCGATCTTGGTCGCCGCTGGCACCAGCTGCTGCTCGTTTTGCAGGCCGTCACGCGGGCCGACTTCGACGATCTTGAGGTGTTGTTTCATATCTCAATCATGCCGGTCGGCGCGACCAGAACCAAGCCAGCAGCCCGCCGGTGATGAGATGCCACACGCCCCACCAACCGAGCACGATCATCATGCTGGTCTGGCTGGGGAAGAAGGTGAAGACCAGCGTGAGGCCGAGCGCGGTGTTGTGTATGCCGGTCTCGAAGGTGATGGCACGGCGTGCGCCCTCGCCGACTTTGAACAGCGTGCCGAAGCTGAAACCGCAAGCCAGCGCCAGCGCGTTGTGCGCGGCGACCAAGCCGAAGACCGAAGCGAGAACAGCCATGAACAGCTTGCCATTGGCCGCCAGTGCCAACGCCACGAAACCGAGGAACACCACGAGTCCAAAACGGCGCAGCGGCTTTTGCAGCCGGTGTGCCAGCGCCGGTTGGGTCTGCGCCAGCGTCATGCCCGCGAGCAGGGGCAGCACCAGGGCGATGCCAATGGTGAACACCAGCTCAAGTACCGGCACTTTCACAGCCGCGAGCGCGTTCTGGGTGGCGGGATGCAGCCCGCCCAGAAGTGCGAAGGTCAGCGGCGTGGTGAGTGGCGAGATGAGGCTGGAAATGGTCGTCGCCGACATCGACACCGCCGTGCGGCCACCGCTCCAGTGCGTCAGCACATTGCTCATGTTCCCGCCGGGGCAGGCGGCGGTCATCATCAGGCCGAGGGCAAGGCCGGGCGCGGGGTCGGTGGCCCAGATCAGCGCCCAGGTCAGCAGCGGCAGCGCGATGAGCTGTGACAGCAGCGCCACCAGCACCGGTTTGGGTGCGGCCAGCAGACGGCGAAAATCGCTGAACGACAGCTCCAGCGACACCCCGAAAATCACCAGCGCGAGAATGCATTGCAGCGCCAGTGCCGCCGTGGGGCTGAACTGCAGGGCGGGTGTCGCGTCCGTCACACACCCGTCCAGGCGACAAGCACTTCGCGCGGCCCTTTGTACGGCAGGCGTCCGTGGCCGGTGCTGCGGTTGTCGATGGCAAGTACATCGCCCGCGCGCCAGGGTTCGATCACCAGATGCCGCCAGATGGTGTCCACCAGCGTGCGCACCTGGGCCAGATCAATCTCGCCACCATCGGCATGGGTCGCATGCAGTGGCTGCTCGATGGCCGCCTTGCGGCGCTGCTTGAGCGCGGTCAGCGAGGCAGTCAGTGCATCGAAGAAGACCGAGCGCAGGGTCTTCTGGTGCTGTCGGATGCGGTGGTATTCCAGCGCAGCCGCTGCAACGTGGAAGACCTGCGTGTGGTTGAACCAGACGGTCTCGCCCGTCACCGGGTGCACCCGCGTGGCGGGACGCTCGTTGACCAAGCGCAGTCGGCCTTGCGGCAACCATTCGCAGCGCAGACCCTGTTCGATGGCTTTCTGCTCGGCAACCGTGGGATCGGTGGTGGAGAACATTTCATCCCAGCGTTTCAGCTGCCAGAGATCGCGGCTCTTGGGA
>JAKFXK010000047.1 GCA_021731445.1 Nevskiaceae bacterium
TGAGTTGGCCCAGCAGGGCTGGGCACGCCAGCAGGCAGTGAGTTGATGGCCGCAATCGCCTTGCTGGATTCGCTGGCCGTGAGCACCAGCCCCGCACCCGCCCGGCCCGCCGAACCGCCTGCGGTGACGGCCTTTGGCAGCGTGTTGATGCAGGCGATGCCGGACGCGGAAACCATGCTGCCGGAATGCGCAATGGCAGCGACCACGGCCCCGGCCGCCGCAGCCCTCGATGCCACGGCACCGGCACCAGCGCCTGCGGCTGTCTTGACCCTGACGCCGCCAGCGCTGCCAGCGGCCGTCGCCGCAGCACCGCCTGTGTCGGCCCCGGCCACGACCAGTCCCACAGCAAGGCCAATCCCTGACAAACCCGGCTGCAGCACCGACACCGTGCTGCCCGCCGGTGTGGAGCTGCTGCTGGCCAGCGCGGCACCCATCCCCGAAGGCGTAGTGCGGCGATCTCGCCCTGCACCGGCAGGAGAGCCACCTCCCAGCGAGGCCGCAACTGCGGTGGCGGGTGGTTCGCCAGAGGCATTTCTGCGCTGGCTGGATGCGGTGAAAGAATGCAACGAACCGCAACTACCCAAGTATATGGCGGCGGTCACCACGCCCATGTTGCCGGGCAGCACGGCCATCACGACGGACGAGGCTCTCGCAGCCGCTGTCACTGCAATGCCGCTTGAAGTGGTCACCGCGATATCGCCCGTGCTGGCCGAGTCATCCACCGCGCCCTCCGCCACCACCACACCTGTCTTCATCGCTGCCACAGCGCCGCTGCCGCCTGCATCCCAGACGCCTGCTGCGCCCTTGCCGCTCGTCAACACGCCGCTACCAATGGACAGCCCCGAGTGGCCGCAACGGCTTGGCGAGCAGATCCAGTGGCATCTCGGCGTCGGCATCCAGGAGGCGCGCATCGAGGTCAGCCCGCGCGAACTGGGCCTGGTGGATGTGCGCCTGTCGGTGGATGACAACGGCCTGCGCGTGCACCTGACCGCCGCACACGCGCAGACCCGCGAACTGCTGCAAAACGAGCTGCCGCGCCTGCGTGAAGTGTTGCAGCAGGGCGGCATGCTGCTGGCGGATGCGCAGGTGGGCCGCGAAGCACCGGGGCATGATTCCGGTCGCCAAGGCAGCTCCGCTTTTGCAGAGGGCAAGGCCGAGGACGCGGCTGACGACGCCAACCCCCTGTTGCCGACACTCTGGCGTCATCGCAAGGGCCTGCTCGACGACTACGCCTGACGGCTTTTCGCCGGGGCTCTTGCAGCCGGCTTGACGTAAACCCGTCGAATCCAATCAGAACAAGGGTCGCAGGGCGCATCAGGGTGCAGGGCATGGCAGGCACAGGGCTTGCTCCATGCCTCTCTTGAGTCCGTTCACCCCACCCAGAGCCGCCCCATGTCCACTGCCGCCGCCACTGCCGAAGTCCCGCCCGCAGCCCCTGCCAAGAAAGGCGGTGCGCTCAAGCTGATCCTCGCCGTGGTCATCGCCACCGGTGCTGCCGGTGGTGGTGCGGTGTTCTACATGGGCAAGAAGGCCGCAAGCCAGACTGCGGCCGTACCGGCCGAAGGCGAGCACGCCGAGGCTGCCACCGACGAACACGGCGAGGCCAAGGGCGACGCGAAAGAGGGGGCTGGCGGCAAGGGTGCGGCGGCAGCCGACTTCTCGCCGCTGGCACCGCAGTTCGTGGTCAACCTCAACGACGAGGAGGCCATGCGCTTTCTGCAGGTGGAAGTACAGGTCATCGCCCGCAAGAGTGCGGCGATGGAGGCGGTGAAGCTCAACGACCCGGTGGTGCGCAACCGCCTGATGCTGTTGTTCAGCTCGCAGACCTACCACACGCTCTTGACCCGCGCCGGCAAGGAGAAGCTGCAAACCGATGCCGCCGCCGAGATCAACAAGGTGCTCGACGAGCACAAGAAGCCGCACATCGACGGCGTGGTGTTCACCAACTTCGTCATGCAATAGGTCAAGGCGCTCCTATGCAAGACATCCTCAGCCAAGATGAAATCGACGCCCTGTTGCATGGCGTCGACAACGGCAAGGTGGTCACCGAGCCGCCACCGCCGCCGGGAACCGCCAAGGGCTACGACTTTGCCTCGCAGGACCGCATCGTGCGTGGCCGTCTGCCGACTTTGGAGATGATCAACGAGCGCTTTGCCAGACTCTTCCGCATCGGCCTGTTCAACATGCTCAGGCGCTCGCCGGAGTTGAGCGTGGTGGGTATCGAGATGCAGAAGTTTTCGGATTACATCCACGGCCTGTATGTGCCGACCAGCCTCAATCTCCTGCGAGTGAAGCCGCTGCGTGGTACCGCCCTGATGGTGTTCGAGCCGCGATTGGTGTTCACCGTGGTGGAAAACTTTTTTGGCGGCAACGGCCGCTTCCGTACCAAGATCGAGGGCCGCGAGTTCACGCCCACCGAGCTGCGCGTGGTGCAGCTGATGATGAAGCAGGCTTTTATCGATTTGAGCGAGGCCTGGAGCGGCGTGCTGCCACTGGAGTTCGAGGCCATCGGCCACGAGATGAACCCGCATTTCGCCAACATCGTCTCGCCCAGTGAGGTGGTGGTGGTGAGCAAGTTCCACGTCGTGCTCGACGGTGGCGAGGGCGACATCCACATCACCCTGCCGTACTCGATGATCGAGCCGATCCGCGAACAGCTCGATGCCGGTGTGCAGTCCGACCGCATGGAAAAGGACGAGCGCTGGATCGCCACTCTGCGCGAACAGATCAAGGACGCGACGGTGGAGGCCAGCTGCGAGCTGACCCGCACCGAGATCACCCTCGGCCAGCTTTTGAAACTCAAGGCCGGCGATGTCATCCCGTTCCAGATGCCGCGTTCCATCGAGCTGGCGGTTGAAAGCGTGCCGCTGTTCTTCGGCAGCTTCGGCACCTCCGGCGGCAACAACGCCGTCCGCATCCATGACGCCATCCGCCGCGATTCGCGGCAACACAGCCTCACCCAGGAAACCACTCCATGAGCACCGCCACTGCTGCCACCGACTTCGCACCGCCCAGTTTCGATGCCGCCGCCGCCAGCGCCCGCACCAACGACGTCAACCTCGATGTGATTCTCGATGTGCCGGTGACACTGTCGATGGAAGTCGGCCGCGCGCGCATCCCCATCCGCAACCTCTTGCAGCTCAACCAGGGCAGCGTGGTGGAACTCGAACGCGCCGCCGGCGAGCCGCTGGATGTCTACGCCAACGGCACCCTCATCGCCCACGGCGAGGTGGTGGTCATCAACGAGAAATTCGGCATCCGCCTGACCGATGTGGTCAGCCCGGCCGAGCGCATCCGCAAGCTCAAGTAAAGAGCGCCACCACCCCACCGGAGTACGCCATGCAGACCTTGCAGACGTTTGATGAAGCCGCCGAACCGGCGCTGATTGCTGCAGCCGATGCCACGCTCGCCTCGCCGCTGGCCGGACAGGCAGCGCAGCCCGTGGCACAACCCCCCACACCGGCAACGATCGACACCGCAGTTGTCGCACCCGTTGCGACGGCGTCGCTGGCGGCCACCACACTGTCTGCACCGGCACAGGCCTCGCCACTCGGCACACTCGCACCCTCGACACCTGCGACGCTGCCGATGCTGGGCGCGCTGCTGCTGGTGGTGGGTCTGATCCTGGTGTTGGGCAAGCTGGTGAGAAAAATCCAGTCCAGCCGCAGCCTGCAGGGCGCGGTCTTGCAGGTGAAAGGCGGCGTGCAGGTGGGCGGCAAGGAGCGTGTGGTGTGGATGCAGGCGGGCGACACCCACCTGCTGCTCGGCGTCTCGCCAGGCCGCGTGCAGACGCTGCATGTTTTCGACGTGGCCCCTGATTTCGCCACACCGGCTGCCAATGAGATGCAAGTGACCAGCGCACCCGACAGCGCCGCCATCAGCACACCTGCCACGCGTGATTTTTCGGATCGTCTCAAGGCGCTGCTCGCCCACGCCAAGGCCAAGGGGCTGGACATCGAGACGGCGGCCGCAGAAACCGGCAACACGGTGGAGTCGGTGCGGCCAGCCGCAGCGAGGCCCGCCGAGGTAGCTCGTGCGGCGGTGACCAAGCCCCAGTTCAGTTTCCGCGCCTGAGTTGCGATATGCGCCTGCTGCTGCCCCTGCTGTTGCTGCTCGCAGCACCCCTGGCGGATGCGGCCGGCCTGCCTGCGGTGACGCTCGAAACCACTGCCGGCGGCGGTACGCAGTATTCGGTCTCGCTGCAAATCCTGGCGGCGATGACGGCGCTGACTTTCCTGCCCGCCATTTTGCTGTCGATGACCAGCTTCACCCGCATCGTCATCGTCATGGGCCTGCTGCGGCAGGCGCTGGGCACGGGGCAGACGCCGTCGAATCAAATCCTCATCGGCCTGTCGTTGTTTCTCACCATGTTCATCATGGCTCCGGTCGCGGCCAGGATTCACGACACCGCCGTGAAGCCCTACATGGACGGGCAGATGGCCTTTGCCCCCGCGCTCGCCAACGCCGAGAAACCGCTGCGCAGCTTCATGCTGGCGCAGACCCGAGAAGCGGATCTGATGACCTTCGCCAAGCTCAGTGGACGTGACAAGCCCTACGAGAAGCCAGAACAGGTGCCCTTCACCGTGCTCGCTGCCTCTTTCATCACCAGCGAGCTGACCACCGCCTTCCAGATCGGCTTCCTGCTGTTCATCCCCTTCGTGGTGATTGATCTGGTGGTGTCGAGTGTGCTGATGAGCCTCGGCATGATGATGCTCTCGCCCATGCTGATCTCGCTGCCCTTCAAGCTGATGCTGTTCGTGCTGGTGGATGGCTGGTCGCTGACCATGTCGATGCTGGCGGCTTCGTTCAAGGCGGCGTCATGAGCGCGTTTGGCTCAAGCGGGAGTGACTCAATGTCACTCCCGATCCGGCCAAACGCCGCCGCGACAGCAGCGGCTGCGAATGGCGCTTGGCCGCGACAGTGCGCCGTAGCAGGTACTGACCGTCACTACGGAGCGGCTTGCAAGTGACCCCCGATAGCGCCCTCACGCTCACCCGCGATGCCATGTGGCTGGCGCTGCAGCTGGCTGCGCCCTTGCTGGTGGCGAGCCTGCTGGTCGGCGTGCTGGTGGGTTTGTTACAGGCGGCGACACAGATCAACGAAATGACGCTGTCGTTCATCCCCAAGCTGCTAACGATGGCGGTCGTGGCACTGCTGGTCGGACCTTGGATGCTGCAATTGCTGATTGACTTCACCCGCCGCCTGTTTGAGCAAATCCCCAGTCTCATCGGTTAGCGCCATGCCACTGACCGAAGCCCAACTGCTCGGCTGGCTCGGCCTCTATCTCTGGCCCTTCGTCCGCATTGCTGCCGCACTCATGGCCGCGCCCCTGTTTGGCAGCCGCGCGCTGCCGATGCGTCTGCGTCTGGTGTTTGCGCTGCTGCTCACTGTGGTGATGGCACCGCTGCTGCCCGCCACACCGCCGCTCGCGTTCTTCACCAGCGAGAGTCTGATGATGCTGTTGCGGGAGCTGCTGCTGGGCCTGGTGCTGGGCCTTGCCCTGCAAATCGTGTTCGAGGCAGTGGCACTTGGGGGCGAGCTGCTGTCGACTTCGATGGGTCTTTCGTTCGCACAGATGAACGACCCCTTGCGCGGCACTTCCTCGACCGTGCTCGCCAGTTTCCTGCAGGCACTCGCGGTGCTGAGCTTTCTCGCCCTTGGCGGTCATCTGGCGCTGGTGGAATGGCTGCGCGGCAGCTTCGCCATTCAGCCCATCACATCAACACCCATCAGCACCTCCATGCTGCTGCCACTGGTGCAGGAGGGCACAAATTTGTTTGCCGGTGCACTGCGCGTAGCCTTGCCGGGCGTGTGCGCACTGCTGCTGGTCAACCTAGCGTTTGGCGTCATGAACCGCGCCGCACCTGCACTCAACATGATGAGTGTCGGCTTTCCCATCTCGCTCACAGCCGGGCTGGTGATTCTGGCCTTGAGTCTGGGCAGCATCCAGATGGTATTTGCTGAAATGCTGACTGCACTCGGCATGCGCCTGCCCACACTGCTGGGTGCCGCGCCATGAGCAGCAGCACCCAGGACAAAACCGAAAATGCCACCCCCAAGCGGCGGCAGGACGCCCGTAAGAAAGGCCAGATCCCCCGCTCGCGCGAGCTGACCACGGCAGTGGTGGTGCTGGCGGTGACAATGGCCGTGATGATGCAGGCCGAAGCCATCACCAGCGGCGCCGACGCGCTGCTTACCGGTTATCTGCAACAAATGCCAGCAGCGCTTGCCACGCCCGGCTTTAGCTTGCAGCTGGGTGCTCGGCTGCTGGGCGAAACCCTGCGGCTCATGGCCCCGGTGCTGCTCACCGGCTTTGCCGCCGCCCTCATCGCACCGCTGCTGGTGGGCGGCTGGAACTTGGCACCCGAAGCCCTGTCACTCGATTTCGCGCGGGTCAATCCCCTAGCCGGTTTCAAGCGGCTATTCTCGATGAACAGCCTGGTCGAGCTGGGCAAGGGTTTCCTCAAGGTGAGCGTCATTGGCGTGGTGGCGGCGATGCTGTTTCTGCACCAGCGCGATCAGCTGCTGGCGCTGCCGTTCCTGCCCTTGCGGAGCGCCATGGGGCAGGGCGCTGGCCTGGTGCTGGATGCTCTGTTCTGGCTTGGCGGTGGCCTGCTGCTGATTGCCGCCGTCGATGTGCCCTGGCAGCTTCTGCACCATTCCAGGCAGCTCAAGATGAGCAAGCAGGAGATCAAGGAAGAGATGCAGCAGAGCGAAGGCAAGCCGGAAGTGAAGGGCCGCATCCGCCGCCTGCAACAGGAGTTCTCACGCGGCCGGATGATGGAGGCGGTGCCCAGGGCCGATGTCATCGTCACCAACCCCACGCACTACGCCGTGGCGCTGCAATACGCGGTGGGCAAGGACAAGGCGCCGCGCGTGGTCGCCAAGGGTGCAGATCTGATCGCCCAGCAGATTCGTGAAGTGGCCCAAGCACATCGCGTGCCGCTGGTGGAGGCTCCACCCCTGGCGCGAGCGCTGTATCGCAGCTGCGAGATCGACACGGAAATACCGGGCGCGCTGTATCAGGCCGTGGCGCAAGTGTTGTCGTATGTCTACCAGTTGCGCGATTACCGGCGTGGCGAGCGCCCCGTGCCGCCCAAGGTGCCCGAGAATCTGCCCAACTCTGGCCTGGATGCGGAGCGCTAGTGATGCTTTGATGCGGTTCGCTGATTCAACGAGCGTCTCGGGCTCTTCAACCGCCGCTCAACTGGCGTTTTTTTGTGGCGCGCACAAAAAATCCCGACGCACCGCAGTGCGCCGGGACGGGATTCAGCGGTATTACTTGTTGGCCTTGTCGGCTTCGCGCTCGATGGCGGTGCCACCGGCTTTAATGTCCTTGCCTGCGCCTTCCACCGTGTTGCAGGCGGCGAGGTTGGCAAGCGAAAAAATGGCAATGGCGGCGAGCGACAGATTGCGGATCAGTTTCATGAGGGTTCTCCTGGGAAAATGGCAGTGGGCGGGGCAAAACCCGCTGCCATAGTCATCACAGCCCATGAACCGCAACTGAGTCGTCTTCAGGGCCGCCAGACAAACACCTTGCTGCTACCGAGCGCCGCATCTTCGAGCAGTCGCTGGTAGCGGAAGCCGATCTTTTCCAGCACGCGGATCGAGGCGTGGTTGTCGAGACTGGTGATGGCCAAGAGCTGGTTCAAGCCCAGTGCTTGCTGCGCAAACGCGAGCACGGCGGCTGCGGCCTCCGTTGCATAGCCCTGGCCACTGTGCCGCTGCAAAAACGCATAGCCCACATCCGGTTGCCCAAGCGCATCGCGCTTGATGAGGCCGCAGAGGCCAATCGTCTCGCCGGTGCTCACAAGATTCACGCGGTACAGCCCGAAGCCATGTTTGGCATAGCTCGCGGCAGGCCCCTTGCTGATGTAGGCCGTCGCGGATTCAAGGTCGTGGACGTTGCGGTCGCCGATGTGCTGCAACCAGCCCGGTTCGTTGACCAGTTCGAGGATGAAGGGCGAATCGTCCGCTGCAAGAGCGCTGAATTGCAGGCGTACGGTGGGGGTAGGCAGTGCGGGTTCAGACATGCGGCAAAGGGTAGCGGCAAACCGCGCACGCGGCTTGCAGTTAGGGAGCAGACGAATCCCTGACATCTCCCATGCAAGCCAACGGCAACGATTTATTGACGCGTTTCGCCAACTTCGGCAAGGCGATCCCGCGCGACGGGCTTGCAGCGCCACTGTTCCTGTTGGCGGTGCTGGGCATGATGATCGTGCCGCTCGCCCCCTCGGTGCTGGACGTGCTGTTCACTTTCAACATCGCGCTCTCGCTGGTGGTGCTGCTGGCGGTGATGTACGTGATGCGGCCGCTGGAGTTCTCGGCTTTCCCCACTGTATTGCTGCTCGCCACGCTGCTGCGGCTGGCGCTGAATGTGGCGAGCGCGCGCGTCATCCTGATGCACGGTCATGAGGGCGAGGCCTCGGCAGGCAAGGTGATCGAGGCGTTTGGCCACTTCGTCATCGGTGGCAATTACGCGGTGGGTTTCATCGTTTTCATCATTCTCACCATCATCAATTTCATGGTGGTCACCAAGGGTGCCGAACGGGTGTCAGAGGTCGGTGCGCGCTTTGTACTGGACGCCATGCCGGGCCGCCAGATGGCGATCGACGCCGATCTCAACGCTGGTCTGCTCACCCGCGAGGAGGCCAAGGCCCGCCGCGAGGAAGTGCGCAGCGAGGCGGATTTCTACGGCTCGATGGATGGTGCCTCGAAGTTCATCCGTGGCGATGCGATGGCGGGCATCCTGATCCTCGCCATCAACATCATCGGCGGCCTGATTGTGGGTGTCGCACAACACAATCTGCCTTTCGACGAGGCGCTGAAGAACTACACCTTGCTGACCATCGGCGATGGCCTGGTCGCGCAGGTGCCTTCGCTGTTGATGAGCACGGCGGTGGCGATGCTGGTGACGCGCACCTCGCGCTCGTCCGACATGAGCCAGCAGGTGCTCTCGCAGATATTCATGCAGCCGCGTGTGCTGATCGTGGCGGCGGCAGTGCTGATGCTGATCGGCGTGATTCCGGGCATGCCCAACCTGGTGTTTCTCACCCTCGCTGCCGTCTGCGGCGGCGGCGCCTATCTGTTGACCCAGCGCAGCCACAAGCAGGCTGCCGCCGTGCCGGTACCGGCACCGCCCGCACCGCAGGAACTGAGCTGGGAAGACGTGCGCCCCGAAGACCCGCTGGGCCTCGAAGTCGGCTACCGGCTGATCCCCCTGGTGGACGCCAAACAGGGCGGCGAGCTGATGGCGCGCATCAAGGGGGTGCGCAAAAAACTCACACAGGAACTCGGTTTTCTGGTCGCACCGGTACACATCCGCGACAACCTGGAGCTTATGCCCGGTGGCTATCGACTGCTGCTGGCGGGCGTGCCGCTGGCGCAGGGACAGGTTTATCCCGACCGCGAGATGGCGCTCAACCCCGGCCGCGTGTTCGGGCCGCTCGATGGCATCAGGGGCCACGACCCGGCATTCGGCATGGAGGCGTACTGGATCGAACCCGGCCAGCGCGCCCATGCCCAGACGCTGGGCTACACCGTGGTCGACAGCGCCACCGTCATCGCCACCCATCTCTCGCAACTCATCAAGACCCATGCGCAGGAACTGCTCGGCTTCGACGAGGCCCAGCAGTTGTTGAATGGACTCGCCAAGTCCTCGCCCAGGCTGGTCGAAGACCTGGTGCCGAAGACGCTCACGCTCGCCATCTTCACCCGCGTACTGCAAAGCCTGCTGGCGGAAAAAGTGCCGCTGCGCAACCTCAAGCTGATCGCCGAAGTGTTGGCGGAAGCTGCCCCCAAGAGCCAGGATCCCGTCGTGCTGGCAGGCACAGTACGCGCAGCACTTGGCCGCCAGATCGTGCAGGAAATCCAGCAGGCCTCAGGCATCGGACAGGACATGGAATTGCCGGTTCTGACCCTGGCACCAGGGCTGGAACGCGTGTTGCAGGACAGTCTCTCGAACGGTGCCGCCGTTCTCGAACCCGGACTCGCCGAACGTATGCACACCGCCCTCGCCAATGCCACCGCCCAGCAGGAAGCACGCGGCGAGCCGGCAGTGCTGCTGGTGCCTGCGCCGCTGAGACCGATGCTCGCCAAGTTCACCCGCCAGACCGTCGCTGCCCTGCATGTACTTGGTTTCAACGAAGTGCCGGATAGCCAGAAATTGCGATTGGTTTCCGCAGTAGGAGCGTAAAGATGAAGATCAAACGCTTTACCGCACCCACCATGCGCGATGCGATGAACCAGGTGCGCACCACGCTCTCGGCCGATGCAGTGATCCTCGAAAGCCGCCGCACCGCCAACGGGGTGGAAGTGGTCGCCGCCATCGATTGCGACCACTTCGCACCACCAGCCGCTGCCACGCTGGCCAGCCCGCAAGGGCTTGCCGCCGCACCGCGCAACAGCTTTGAAACGCGCTTGCAGGACGACCCCGAACTCATCGCCCTCAAAAACGAGGTGCAGGATGTGAAGCGCCTGTTGCAAGAGCAGCTGGGCGGCCTGTTGTGGACGCAGGCCAGGTCCAGCCAGCCGCAGCGTGCGCATCTGTTCAGCCGTCTCAGCCAGCTGGGCCTCTCGTCCAGCTTATGCCGCGAGCTGGTCGCGGGCCTTGCCGCTAGTTTTGAAGGCGAACGCGCCGACAACGCCGTGCTGTCCGGTCTCGCCCAGCGCATCCCGGTGCTGGGCAGCGAGGCCGTGAGCGAAGGCGGCGTGATTGCCCTCGTCGGCCCGACCGGGGTCGGCAAGACCACCACCATCGCCAAGCTCGCCGCCCGCTACGCCACACACTTCGGCAGCCGCGACATCGCGCTGGTGTCGACCGACCACTACCGTATCGGCGCGCAGGAACAGCTATTCACCTACGGCCGCCTGCTTGGCGTGCCCGTGCATACCGCCCGCGATTCGGCCGAACTCGAAGCCCTGCTGCTGAAGCTCGCCGACCGCAAGCTGGTGCTGATCGACACCGCCGGCCTGGCCCCGCAGGATCGGCAGCTCGCGGCACAGCTCTCACTGTTCCGGCCACTGGCCGGCAAGTTGCGCACCTATCTGGCCATGACCGCGAGCGGACAGGCGAGTGACTACGAACAGACCATCGCGCAGTTCCGCGCCGTGCCGCTGGCGGGCTGCATCTTCACCAAGCTCGACGAGGCGACGCGGATTGGCGCTGCCCTGAGTGCGGCTATCCAACACCAGCTCGGCATCGCCTGGCTCACCGATGGCCAGCGCGTGCCCGAAGACCTGCAAAGTCCGCGCGCCGACACCCTGGTGCGGCGCGCGATTGTGCTCGCCCGCCAATGGCCGGATCGCCCCGATGACGATGAACTGGCGCGTCGCTATGCCGATGCCACGACAGCTGCCACTCGCGGGAGTGCAGCCCATGCACTCTGAACTGCACGACCAGGCGGCGGGCCTGCGCCAGCGCCATGCGATCCCCGAGGGTCTGCCGCGCCCGCCACCGAAAGTCATCGCCATCACCAGCGGCAAGGGCGGCGTCGGCAAGACCACGGTGACGGTCAACCTGGGCACCGCGCTCGCGCAAAGCGGCAAGCAGACCGTGCTGCTCGACGGCGACATGAGTCTCGCCAACATCGACGTGCTGCTGGGCCTGACCCCCAAGTACAACCTTTCGCATGTGCTCGAAGGCCGCTGCACGCTGGAAGAAACCATCCTGCATGGGCCAGCCGGCCTGATGGTGATTCCGGCGAGTTCGGGCATGAAGAAAATGGCCGAACTCAGCCGGGCCGAAAACGCAGGCATCGTTCACGCGCTGAGTGATTTCAAGCCAGCGATCGACGTGCTGCTGGTGGATACCGGCGCCGGCATCGCCGACACCGTGCTGACGCTTTCTGCCGCGTCGCAGGAAATCATTCTGGTCGTCACCAACGATCCGGCGTCGATCACCGATGCCTATGCGCTCATCAAGGTGCTGTCGCGTGAGCATGGCGTCAACCGCGTTCAGGTGCTCGCCAACCAGGTCGCCAATCTTGCCGAGGCACGCGATCTGTATGCGGGCTTGCAACGCGTCGCGGAAAAGTTCTTGAACGTGACCCTGGGGTTTCTCGGTGCCATCCCGCACGACGAGTGGCTGAAGGCCGCCATCCGAAAGCAGAGGCCGGTGGTGGAGCTGTATCCATCGGCGCCTTCGGCACTGGCGTTTCAAGCCCTGGCCAAGCGCACGGATGCCTGGGTGCCGGGCCTGCCGCGCGGGCATGTGGAGTTTTTTGTGGATCGGCTGCTTGGGCAACCGCAGGGGATGGCCGCATGAACGCCGCAGTCCGCTTCACCTCGCCCAAGATCGACGAACGCGCGGTCGTCATGCAGCACAGCGAACTGGTCAAGCGCATCGCCTATCACCTTGCCGCACGTCTGCCTTCGTCGGTCGAAGTCGATGACCTGATCCAGTCGGGCATGATCGGTCTGCTTGATGCCGCCAGACACTACGACGGCAGCGCTGGTGCCAGCTTCGAGACCTATGCCGGCATCCGCATCCGTGGCGCGATGGTGGATGAGTTGCGTTCCGGCGACTGGGCGCCGCGCTCGGTCCACAAGAAAGTGCGCGAGGCCACCGAAACGGTGCGCAAGATGGAGCAGGAACGTGGCCGCGCCGTGCGCGAAGTCGATGTCGCCGAGAAGCTCGGCATCTCAATCGACGACTACCGCCATATCCAGGCCGATGCAGTGCAGTGCCAGATGCTTTCGCTCGACGTGCCCACAGGCGACGACGAGGGCGAGGCTTGGCAGGTGCAAGACCTCGCAGCACTGACGCCTGCCGAACATTTGCAGAACCGCGAGTTTCAAAAGGCACTCGCCGATGCGATTCGCACACTGCCCGAAAAGGAGCAGCTGGTGCTCTCGCTCTATTACAGGGACGAACTCAACCTGCGCGAGATCGGCGAGGTGATGAGCGTCACCGAATCGCGTGTCTGCCAAGTGCATGGGCAGGCGCTGATCCACCTGCGCGCAAGGCTCACCGAGTGGATCGCCCCGCCTAAAAACAAGAAACCACGCAACCGCCCCGAACCTGTCATCACGACGGAGCACTGACCGCTATGAACAAAAATCTCAAAATCCTCGTTGTCGATGATTTCTCCACCATGCGCCGCATCGTCAAGAACCTTTTGAACGAGCTGGGTTTCAACGACATCAGCGAAGCCGACGATGGCAAGACCGCCCTGCCGATGCTGCAACAGGGCAGCTTCGAGTTCGTCGTCACGGACTGGAACATGCCCGGCATGCCCGGCATCGATCTGCTGAAAGCCATCCGCGCCGACGACAAGCTCAAGCACCTGCCGGTACTGATGGTCACGGCCGAGGCACAGCGAGAACAGATCATCGAGGCAGCCAAGGCGGGTGTCTCCGGCTACATCGTCAAGCCCTTCACCGGCCAGACCCTGAAAGAAAAGCTGGACAAGATTTTCGAGCGTTACGCGGCCGCAGCGTAGGAGGGCATCGCCATGACCCGCGAACCCTCACTGACCGCAGAACAAGCTGCGCGCCACGAGCTGATTGCGCGCCTGCAGGAGATGAGCACAGCGCTGCAATGCGGCGATGACGCGCTGTTCTCCGAGCGTCTGCACGCCCTGCTACGGCGGCGGGAGGAGAGTTTCTACGTCCACATCGCCCGCATCACCGATGACCTGAAAAAAGCTTTCGAGTCGCTCGAATCCGACCAGCGCTGGAACTCGATTGCCAGCGAATTGCCGGATGCCGGTGCGCGACTCGAACACGTCAGCCAGCTCACCGAAAAGGCCGCACACCACACGCTGGACCTGGTCGAAGCCGGGCAGCAGGAGCTTAAGGCGATGGCTGGCTCGCTGGGGCTGCTGAGTGCGTTGCGTGCGCGGCTTCTGATGGCCTGTGCAGGCAGCGGCGCATTGATGCAGCTGGCGACCGAGGTGCAGCAGATGGAGCAGCAGCTGCAAGGTCATCAACATTCGCTGCGCGGCAAGTTCTCGGAGCTGGCGCAGTCGCAGGAATACCAGGACTTGAGCGGTCAGATTCTGCGTCGCGTCACCCATGTGGTTCGCGAGGTGGAGGCGGCGCTGTTGAAACTGCTGGACGGTCGCGCGCCCTCTAAAGACGCCGCCATCGCCGCCGATAAAGGCCTTGAAGGCCCCACCGTTCCGGGCCTGGGACGCAGTGCCATCGCCGCCGGGCAGGACGACGCCGACGCGCTGCTTGCCATGTTCAGCCTTTAGGACACCACCATGCCCGCAGTCGATGACGACATCCGCGCCGACTTTCTGGTGGAAGCGGGCGAGCTGCTCGAAAAGCTCGGGCCGCAGCTGGTTGACCTCGAACAGCGCCCTGACGATCCGCAGCTGCTCAATGCGGTGTTTCGCGCTTTTCACACGGTCAAGGGCGGTGCGGGATTTTTGAGCGAGACCGCGCTGGTGGAAGTGTGTCACCGCGCTGAGGAAATCTTCAGCGTGCTGCGCAGCGGCAAGCGGCAGATGGATGCGGCACTGATGGACACCACGCTCGCCGCCTACGATGAAGTGACGCGGATGATGGAGGTCATCAAGAGCGGTGGTACGCCAGCGCCTGCGCCGCCTGCGCTGCTGCAAAGACTCAAGGATCAATTGAAAGCGCCGGCCGTTGTCGTGGCCGCGCCGCCGCCACCTGCCAGCGGGGACACGATCAGCGATGACGAGTTTGAGGCGCTGCTCGACCAGCTGCATGGCAAGCCTGCGGCTGTCGCCGAACCGGTGCCGCCCACACTTGCACCGGTCGCTGAAGCGCCGCTGCCTGCGGAGCAGCAACAACGCCGCAGCAGCGACAACGCACCCGAAACCAGCGTCCGCATCGACACCCAAAAACTCGACGCGATGATGAATCTGGTCGGCGAACTGGTGCTGGTGCGCAATCGCCTGAAGACCCTGCGCTTGAGTTCGCAGGGTGCCAGCGATACCGACAAGGCGGTGAGCGAACTCGATGCCCTCACCAGCCGCCTGCAAGGTTCGGTGCTGGCGCTGCGCATGCAGCCGATCAAGAAGGTCTTCTCGCGCTTCCCCAAGCTCGTGCGTGATCTTGCACGCCAGCTCGGCAAGGAGATCAACGTGGTGATGGAGGGCGAAGATACCGACCTCGATAAAAATCTCGTTGAAGCCCTCGCAGATCCGCTTGTCCACATGGTGCGCAACAGCTGCGACCACGGCATCGAGATGCCTGATGCACGCGCTGTCACCGGCAAGCCGCGCGCCGGCACGCTGCTGCTCAAGGCACAGCAGGAGGGCGAGAACATCCTCATCGTGATCAAGGACGATGGCGCCGGAATCGATGCCGAGCGCCTGCGCCGCAAGGTGGTGGAAAAGGGCTTGATGACTGCCTCCGATGCGGGCCGTCTGGATGCGCAGGCTGCACTCGAACTCATCTTCATGCCCGGCTTCTCCACCAAGGATCAGGTCAGCGACCTGAGCGGCCGCGGTGTCGGCATGGATGTGGTGAAGAGCAGCATCAATGCCCTCAATGGCACGGTGCAACTGGAGTCGCGGCTGGGGCAGGGCACCACCTTCAAACTACGCGTGCCGCTGACGCTGGCGATTTTGCCGACGCTGATGGTGGCGGTCGCAGGCCGCACCTACGCCATCCCGCTGCCGAGCGTGATCGAGGTGACGGCGCTCGACTCCACGGCGGTGCGCTGGCTCAACCGCAAGCCGGTGCTGTTGCTACGCGACGAGAACCTGCGGCTGGTTGATCTCGCCCGCTGGATCGACCCGGCACTGCCCGATGACGACTGCCTCAGCGGCGAGCGCCACATCGTCGTCGTGCGCGTCAACGAGGGCCGCTATGGCCTTGTCGTGAAACAGGTCAAGGGCCGGGAGGAGGTGGTCATCAAGCCGCTCGGCGCACTGCTGAAAGGCCTCGCGGGTTTTGCCGGTGCCACCGTCACCGGCGATGGCCAGGTGGCGCTGATCGTCGATGTGCCCAGCCTCGTCCACACGCACGAACGCGAGGCTTGAGCCATGGACCTGATGACTATCACCGGACTGATCTTGGCCTTTGGCGCGCTGATCGGCGGGGCGATATTGAAGGGCGCTGGGGCAAAGTCGCTGCTGGGTGGTGCGGCTTTCGTTATCGTCATTCTCGGCACCGCAGCAGCCATCCTAGTACAGACCCCAGGGCCGGTGGTGAAACATGCGCTGAAGATGGCGAAGTGGCTGTTCAAGCCGCCGGTGCAGGATGGCCACAAGCTGATCGAGAAGATCGTCGAGTGGAGCAATGTCTCGCGCAAGCAGGGCCTGCTGGCGCTGGAAGGCAGTGTCGAGAACGAGGCCGATCCCTTCCTCAAAAAAGGCTTGCAGCTCTTGGTGGATGGTGCCGAGCCGGACACCATTCGCACCGTGCTGGAAGTGGATGTGGAGACCAAGGAGCACTTCGACACCCAGGGTGCGAAGTTCTACGAGGGCATGGGCATCTACGCGCCAACGCTGGGCATCATCGGCGCGGTGCTGGGGCTGATCGCGGTGATGAAGAACCTGGCCGACCCCAGCAAGCTGGGGCATGGCATCGCGGCGGCGTTTACGGCGACGATTTACGGCATTGCAGCGGCCAACCTGTTTTTCCTGCCCTTTGCCGCCAAGCTCAAATCCATCATCGCGCAGCAGACGACGATGCGTAACCTGGTCATCGAGGGGCTGATCTCCATCGCCCAGGGCGAAAATCCGCGCAACATCGAGGCGAAGCTCTCAGGCTATCTGCACTGATTCACTGCGGCGCAACAGTTCAATTGTTCCTGCGGAACAGCGACAGCACATTGCCATTGGTGGATTCGTGCTCGCCGATCAGGCCCTTCTCCGTCACCAGAATGTCGGTTGCCGCAAACAGCGGCGGCTGACCGGCACGTGCCTGCGAGGGGCTTTCAAAACTCCCCGCATCGGTGGCAGAGATCAGCGCGCCCTGCGCATCGAAGAGCGCGATCTGTCCGCCAGAGAAATAGCTGGCGAGAAGCAACTCGCCAGGCAGGCTGAAGTCATCCGGCAGGCTGTTGAAGCCGGCAAACACCTGCGGTGTGCCAGGGCTGCCATCGGCATTGATCGCCACCCTGCTGATGCGCCCCTGCTCAGGTGCCGAACTTTCGCTGAAATAGAGCGTGCGGCCGCGCAGCTGCACGCCATTGGGTTGTGACCGCAGTGCGTCGAGCATCAGCCAGTCGGTTTGTTCGACGACCTTCAGCGGGTCGCTGGCATCGAGCTTGAGGCGCACGATCTTGGGGGCGGGCAGTGCGTTGCTGGCGAGTGGACCATTGACCACATACAGCTCGCCATCCGGCCCCGCCGCCAAGCCATTCGGCGAAGCGAGTCCCAGTGTGTGGATGGCCGCCATCCTTGGCGTGGCGCTGAGCCGTGCGGCATAGAGCTGGCCGTCAAAGCAATTGGCGTAGAGCACCTCGCCACGCAGGGCGAGGCCGGTGAAATTGCAGCTGCCATTGAGCAGTGGGGTGGCGGTGAAGGTGCTGCCGCTCCTGTTGATCTCGTAGACGTTGACGCCGCCACTGACGAACAAGCGGCCCGCTGGTGTGAACAGGATGTTCTCGGCATCCGGGATGGTGACGAGGCGGGTCTTGCTGCCGCAGGTCGAAGACACGCAGAGGCTCGCCGCTGACGTGATGGGATCGGGGCTGTCCTCGCAGGCCGCGAGGCCGAGTGCGAGCAGCAAGGCCAGGGCGTCAGAACGAACGGCCATCGACGAACTCGCGCTTGAGACTGTTGAGGTCGATGTTTTCGATGCAGCGCACGTTGACGGCGGCGGTGTCCTCGCCCTCTTTGTTCCTGGCAAAGCCGAACGGTGCCACGCCGCAGCGGGGGCAGAAGTGATGCTTGATGAAGTGGCGGTTGAAGGTGTAGGTCGAAAGATTCTCCAACGGCGTCTTCAAGGTCAGTTGTTCGCGTGGCACGAAGGCAAGCAGATAGCCCTTGCGGCTGCAATGCGAGCAGTTGCAGTCAATCACCTGTTCGAAGGGCGTAGTGGTTTCAAGCTCGAAAGCGATGTTTCCGCAGTGGCAGCTGCCAAGGTATTGCATGTGTTCTCCTCCCGGATCGTAGTGCCGGAATTGTAGGCCCCGCCGCTATACTGCCGCCCCTTCTGGATTGACCCCATGCCTTGGACGCCTGACAGCTGGCAGACGAAACCCGTCGTGCAGCAACCGACCTACCCCGACCGCGTCGCGCTTGATGCGGCGGTGGCAACGCTCAAAGGCCTTCCGCCGCTGGTCACGAGCTGGGAGGTCAACCGCCTGAAGAGCGAGTTCGCGGCTGCCGCACGCGGCGAGCGGTTTGTGCTGCAAGGCGGCGACTGCGCCGAGAGTTTTGCCGACTGCCGCGCCGAACTCATCACCAATCGCCTGAAAGTGCTGTTGCAGATGAGCCTGGTACTCACGCATGGCCTGAAGAAGCGCGTCACCCGCGTCGGCCGCTTTGCCGGGCAGTACGCCAAGCCGCGCTCGACCGACACCGAGACCAGGAATGGCGTGACACTGCCGAGCTATCGCGGCGATCTGGTCAATGGCTCAGAGTTCACGCTTGAGGCCCGTACGCCGGACCCGCAGCGGCTGGTGCGCGCGCACTCACGCTCGGCGATGACCATCAATTTCGTGCGCGGCCTGATCGACGGCGGCTTTGCGGATTTGCACCACCCTGAATATTGGGACCTCGACTGGGTGCAGCACGCACCCTTTGCGGCCGAATACCAGGCCCGCGTCGATGCCATCGGGGACTCGCTGCGCTTCATGGAAACACTGGCGGGGCAGTCGCTCGCTGATTTGCAGCGGGTGGATTTCTACACCTCGCACGAGGCCCTGCTGCTATGGGCCGAGCAGGCGCAGACACGGCAGGTGCCGCGCCAGCCGGGCTGGTTCAACCTCTCGACGCATTTCCCCTGGATCGGCCTGCGCACGGCGGCACTCGATGGCGCACACGTCGAGTACTGCCGTGGCATCTCGAACCCGGTGGGGGTCAAGGTCGGCCCCAGCATGGGTGCCGACTGGGTGCTCGCCCTCTGCGAGGCACTCAACCCTAAGCGCGAGGAAGGCAAGCTGGTGCTGATCCATCGCATGGGTGTCGGCAAGATCGCCGCCCATCTGCCGCCGGTGATCGAGGCAGTGCGCAGGTCTGGCCACCCCGTGCTCTGGCTCGCCGACCCCATGCACGGCAACACCCAGAGCGCGAGCAATGGCCTGAAGACCCGCGCCTTCGATGACATTGCGGGCGAGCTGGATCAGTCCTTCCGTCTCCACCGCGAGTGCGGCTCGCGGCTGGGCGGCGTGCATCTGGAACTCACTGGTGAGGACGTGACCGAATGCACCGGCGGCGCGCGCAAGCTCACCGACAGCGACCTCGAACGCGCTTACAAATCCAGCGTCGATCCGCGTCTCAACTACGAGCAGGCGCTGGAACTTTCGATGAAGATCGTGGCTGCCAATACCGCTGCCGGAGTCGTCCCATGACCGTGAAAATCGCCATCCTTGGAGCCGCTGGCCGCATGGGCCGCGCGCTGGTCAACGCCATCGCCTCGCAAGCGGGTGTTGAGCTAGTGGCCGCCCTTGATCGCGACAACGCCCCCGAGTCAGGGCTTGATGCCGGCTCGCTCGCGGGCCTGCCTGCGCTGGGCGTGTTCATCAGCAGCGACCTCGAAGAGGCGCTGGCGGTGGCCGATGTGCTGATCGACTTCACCCGGCCCGAAGGCACGCTCGCCGCCATTGCGGCATGCAAAAAGGCAGGCAGGCCCATCGTCATCGGCACCACCGGCTTCACACCTGAGCAGAAGGCCCTGATTGCGGAGGCGACGCGCGGGATCGCGGTCTGCCAGGCCGCCAACTTCAGCGTCGGCGTCAACGTGCTGCTCAAGCTGGTCGAAGACGCTGCCCGCACACTCGGCGATGCCTATGACGTCGAGATCGTCGAAGCCCATCACCGCCACAAGGTCGATGCCCCCAGCGGCACCGCGCTGGCACTTGGCGAGGCGGCGGCGGCAGGCTTGCAGCGCGATCTCAAACAGGTGGCGATCTATGGCCGCGAGGGCCACACCGGCGCGCGCAAATCCGAAACCATCGGCTTTGTCACCGTGCGCGGCGGCGATGTGATCGGCGATCACACCGTGATGTATCTCGGTGACGGCGAGCGCCTGGAACTGACCCACAAGGCCAGCTCGCGGCAGAACTTTGCCGGTGGCGCGGTGCGCGCGGCGCTGTGGCTGGCGGGCAAACCGGTTGGCAGTTATTCGATGCGGGACGTGCTCGGCTTGTAGTTCCGTAGAGTTGCTGGCGCGGCTCGTGTTTTGAGCCAGAGGCGGGGCTATGCTGCATCCACGCCCCCGCCGGAACACCCCATGTACGTTCGCATCCTCGCCCGCTGTGCATCTCTCTTGTTGCTGGCCGCAAGTAGCGCCGCAAGCGCGCAGGACAGCAATGCCCTGCACGCCGAAATCGACCGGCTGGCGGCGAAAGTCGAACCCAAGGTGATCGAGGCGCGCCGCCATCTGCACCAGAACCCGGAGCTGGGCAACCGCGAGTTCGAGACCGCCAAATACGTCGCCAAACACCTGAAGGCGCTCGGCCTCACGGTGCAGACCGGCGTGGCGAAAACCGGCGTGGTGGCCGTGCTCAAGGGCGGCCTGCCCGGCCCGGTTATCGCGCTGCGCGCCGACATGGATGCCCTGCCCGTCGCAGAAGAAGTCGCGGTGCCTTTTGCCAGCAAGGTGCGCACCAGCTTTGACGGCAAGGACGTGGGCGTGATGCACGCCTGCGGCCACGATGCGCATACCTCGATGCTGCTCGGCGTGGCCGAGGTGCTGAGCCAGATGCAGCCGCGCCTGAAGGGCACGGTCAAGTTCATCTTTCAGCCCGCTGAAGAAGGCCTGCCAGCCGGTGAGGAGGGCGGCGCGCAACTCATGCTGAAAGAGGGCGTGTTCACGACCGCACCCATCCCGGAGGTGGTGTTCGGCAGCCACGTTTTTGCGCAGTGGGAGGTCGGCACCATTGCCTGGAAAAGCGGCGGTGCGATGGCGAGTGCGGATGATCTGAAAATCATCGTGCGCGGCAGGCAGACCCATGGGGCCGCACCCTGGCAGGGCATCGACCCGATCGTGGTTGCCAGCCAGATCGTCATGGGCCTGCAAACCATTGCCTCCCGGCAGATGAACGTTGGCAAGGCCCCGGTCATCGTCACCATCGGCAAGTTCGATGGCGGCGTGCGCAACAACATCATCCCCGACAGCGTCACCCTGAAGGGCACCTTGCGCTCACTCGATCCCTTGATGCGCAAGGAGATGGCCGAGCGCGTGCGCCGCACCGCCATCAACATCGCCGAGGCCAGCGGCACGACAGCGGAAGTCACCATCGGCAGTGAGACCGCGTATCCAGTCACGGTCAACCACCCCGCACTTACCACGCGCCTGCTGCCGACCCTAAAGCGCCTGGTGGGTGAGGACAAGCTGATCGCGGCCGAAGCAATGATGGGCGCGGAGGACTTCAGCTATTTCGCACAGACAGTGCCCGGCTACTTCGTTTTTCTCGGCGCGCGGCCAGTGGGCGAGGCGCCTGAGTTATTCGCCGCCAACCACTCGCCGCGTTTCCACATCGACGAGCAGGTCTTGAAGCTTGGCGTGCGCACGCTGGCGAATCTGGTGGTGGACTACGCCGCCACGCAAGCCTCCCAGTAACGATGGAG
>JAKFXK010000053.1 GCA_021731445.1 Nevskiaceae bacterium
GGATGTGGTGCGCGAACTCACCACGCGCTTCGGCGATGCCGGCTTCAGCTACCAGCCCACGGTCGATGCGCTGCCGACGCTGTGGATCCCGGTCGAGCGCCTGCACGAGGTGCTGCGCTACCTGAAGCACGAGGCGCAAAAGCCTTTCAAGATGCTCTATGACCTCACGGCCATCGACGAGCGTTTTCGCAAGCAGCGTGCGGGCCAACCCAAGGCCGATTTCACCATCATCTACCAGCTGCTCTCGATCGAGCGCAACGCCGATGTGCGGCTGAAGGTCGCCCTCGTCGGCGAGTTCCCGCACATCCCCTCCATCACCAACGTCTTCCAGAACGCCAACTGGTATGAGCGTGAGGTCTGGGACATGTTCGGCATCGTCTTCGACGGCCACCCCAACCTGCGCCGCATCCTGCTGCCGCCAAGCTGGAAAGGCGGCCACCCGCTGCGCAAGGAACACGCGGCCCGCGCCACCGAGTTCGATCCCTACCAGCTGACCGCACTGCGCCAGGACATGGAGCAGGAGGCGCTGCGCTTCAACCCTGAGGAATGGGGCATGAAGCGCGGCACCGATCAGCACGATTTCATGTTCTTGAACTTCGGCCCCAACCACCCGGCGGCGCACGGCGCCTTCCGCGTCGTGCTGCAGCTCGATGGCGAGGAGCTGGTGGATTGCGTGCCGGACATCGGCTACCACCATCGCGGTGCCGAGAAGATGGGCGAGCGCCAAACTTGGCACAGCTACATCCCCTACACCGACCGCATCGACTACCTCGGCGGGGTGATGAACAACCTGCCCTACGTGATGGCGTTGGAGAAGCTGGCGGGCATCAAAGTGTCGGCACGTGTGCAGACCGTGCGCGTGATGCTCTGCGAGTTCTTCCGCATCACTTCGCACCTCTTGTTCTACGGCACCTACGCGCAGGATGTCGGTGCGATGTCGCCGGTGTTCTACATGTTCGTGGATCGCCAGAAAGCCTACGACGTGATCGAGGCCATCACGGGCTTCCGCATGCACCCGGCGTGGTTCCGCATCGGCGGCCTGGCCCACGACCTGCCGCAGGGCTGGGAGGTGAAGGTCAAGGAGTTCCTCGACTGGATGCCCAAGCGTCTCGATGGCTACCGCAAGGCCGCGCTCGAAAACAGCATGTTCGTCGCCCGTGGCCGCGACGTGGCCGCCTACGACACCGCAGCCGCTTTGGAATGGGGCGTGACCGGCCCCGGCCTGCGTGCCACCGGCTGCGACTTCGACCTGCGCAAGGCCCGCCCTTACTCCGGCTACGAGAACTTCGACTTCGAAGTGCCGCTGGGCCATAAGGGCGACTGCCACGACCGTGCCGTGCTGCGCGAGGAGGAGATTCGTCAATCGTTGCGCATCATCGAGCAGTGCATGAAAAACATGCCCTCTGGCCCCTACAAGGCCGACCACCCGCTCACCACGCCGCCGCCGAAAGACCGCACGCTGAAAGACATCGAAACCCTCATCACCCACTTTTTGCAGGTGAGCTGGGGCACGGTGATGCCGCATGGCGAGACCTCGCAGATGATCGAGGCGACTAAGGGCATCAACAGCTATTACCTCACCGCCGACGGCGGCACCGCCAGCTATCGCACCCGCATCCGCACGCCCAGCTTCGCGCACCTGCAGCAGATCCCGTCTGCCATTCGCGGCCAGATGGTGCCGGATCTGATTGCCTATATTGCTTCCATTGACTTTGTGATGGCCGATGTTGACCGCTAACCCTCAAAATCTTGTCATTCCCGCGCAGGCGGGAATCCAGAGCCAGGCCTCACTGCACACCGCGAGGCTGGATTCCCGCCTGTGTGGGAATGACAGCAACGGCGGTGCTGCATGAGCAATGCCGTGCTGAAACTCGCTGATCTTCCGAAGGCCCAGCCCTTCGTGCTGAGTGAGGAAGAGCGCCATGAGATCGAGCATGCGCTCGGTCACTACCCCGATTCGCGCGCCGCCTCGATCGATGCGCTGAAAGCGGTGCAGAAGCGCCGTGGCTATGTCTGCGATGAAGCCATCCCCGTGCTGGCCGAAGCCATCGGCATCTCGGCCGCCGATCTCGAAGGGGTTGCCACCTTCTACTCGCTGATCTTCCGCCGCCCCGTCGGCCGTCACGTCATCCTGGTCTGCGACAGCATCAGCTGCCACCTCACCGGCTACGACGAATTGAAGGGCGAGCTGGTCAAGCAGCTCGGCATCCAGCCGGGGCAAACCACCAAGGACAACCGCTTCACCCTGCTGCCCATCTGCTGCCTCGGTGCCTGCGACCGCGGCCCGGCACTGATGATCGGCGACGACCATCATGGCCCCGTGGAGCCAGCGGATGTGAAGAAACTGCTGGAGGCTTACGCATGAGCCGCGCTGCGAAAGATGCGCAGTACCAGAAGCCGCTGACGCGCCTCATCGACCTCGCCGCTGGCCCGCTCGACCTCGCCGGCTATGAGGCAGAGGGCGGCTATACCGCGCTCAAGACAGCGGTGAAAACGCTGCAACCGCAGGACATCCAGAGCAAGGTCAAGGATGCCAACCTGCGCGGCCGTGGCGGTGCGGGCTTCCCCACCGGCATCAAGTGGTCGCTGATCCCGATGGGGCCGAACGCTGGGGCGAAGTATCTCGTCTGCAACGCCGACGAGATGGAGCCCGGCACCTTCAAGGATCGTCTGTTGATGGAGCAAAGTCCCCATCAACTCGTCGAGGCAATGGCGGTTGCGGCTTACGCCATTGGCGCGAACCTGGGCTACATCTTTCTGCGCGGCGAATACGTGCTGTGCGCCGAGCGTTTGAACAAGGCGATTGCCGAAGCCAAGGCCAAGCACTATCTCGGCAAGAACATCCTCGGTGGCGAGTGGGGGTTCGACCTCTACGTGCACACCGGCGCCGGCCGCTACATCTGCGGCGAAGAAACCGCGCTGATCAACTCGCTGGAAGGCCGTCGCGCCAACCCGCGTGCAAAGCCCCCCTTCCCGCAGATCGCTGGCCTCTGGGGCCGCCCCACCATCGTCAACAACGTCGAGACCCTGTGCAACATTCCGCACATCGTCAACAACGGCGCGGACTGGTTCAAGGCGCTGTCGCAGGGTAAAAGCAAGGATGGCGGCACCAAGCTCTATGGCTGTTCGGGCTTAAGCAACAAGCGTGGTGTCTGGGAGCTGCCCATCGGCACTTCCGCGCGCGAGATTCTCGAAGTGCACGCTGGCGGGATGAAGGGCGGCAGGAAGCTCAAGGCCTGGCTGCCGGGCGGTGCCTCCACCGACTTCCTGTTGCCGGAACACCTCGACCTGGCGATGGACTTCGACACCATCAGCAAGGCCGGTAGCCGCATGGGCACGGGTTTGATCACCGTGGTCAACGAGGACCAGAGCATCGTCGCTGCCGTGCGCAATCTCGAGGAGTTCATGGCGCGCGAGAGCTGCGGCTGGTGCACACCCTGCCGCGATGGCCTGCCTTGGACGGTGAAGATCATGCGCGCCATCGAGGCGGGTCAAGGCCAGGCCGGTGACATCGACACCTTGAGCAAGCTCACCAAATGGCTAGGCCCCGGCCGCACTTTCTGCGCCCACGCGCCGGGTGCGATGGAGCCGCTGCAATCGGCACTCAAGTATTTCCGATCCGAGTTCGAGGCTGGCATGTTGAGTTGCAAGCTGCGCGCGCCCAGCGAATCCGCCCCTAAACCCGCCGCACCCACGCCACGCGAAACCGCGAAGGCGCAATCAGTCAACCAGTAGAAGAGCCTGTTATGCAGTTATGCATCGTCGCGTTGCTGACCAAAAAGCCGCCAGGCAAGGCGCGAGCCCGCTGGCCTAGTGGTTCTAGACCAAGGGCTCGCAACGCCGCATGGCGGCTTTTTGGCCAGCAACCCTTCGGGGCGGGGCGGTTTTGGGGCATTGCTGCGTCGGCAAGTGCTTCAATGGAACCACCATTGCACGCACTCGCTTCCTTGCACCGCCCCAAAACCGCCGTCCGCCGCGACGACGCACAACTGCATAACAGGCTCTAACTCATGGCCAAGATTCACATCGACGGCAACACCCACGAGGTCAATGGCGCAGACAACCTGCTCCAGGCCTGCCTGTCGCTGGGACTCGATATCTCCTATTTCTGCTGGCATCCGGCGCTGGGCAGCGTCGGCAGCTGCCGCCAGTGCGCGGTGAAGCAATACAAGGACGCCGACGACAAGAACGGCCGCATCGTCATGTCCTGCATGACGCCTGCGAGCGACGGCACCTACATCTCGATTGCGGACGAGGAAGCCAAGGATTTCCGCGAGGCGATGGTGGCCCTCTTGATGACCAACCACCCGCACGACTGCCCCGTGTGCGAAGAAGGCGGCCACTGCCATCTGCAAGACATGACGGTGATGACCGGCCACCACAGCCGCGATTACCGTTTCACCAAGCGCACCCATAACAACCAGTACCTCGGCCCCTTCATCGGCCATGAGATGAACCGCTGCATCAGCTGCTACCGCTGCGTGCGCTATTACAAGGACTACGCCGGCGGCAAGGATCTGGGCGTGTTCGGTTCGGCCTCGCGCGTGTATTTCGGCCGCGCCGAAGATGGCGTACTGGAGAGCGAGTTCAGCGGCAATCTCACCGAGATCTGCCCCACCGGCGTGTTCACCGACAAGACCCATAGCGAGCACTACACCCGCAAGTGGGACATGCAGTTTGCACCTGCCATCTGCACCGGCTGTGCTGTGGGCTGCAATATCTCGCCGGGCGAACGCTACGGCGAAGTGCGTCGCATCGAAAACCGCTATCACGGCGAGATCAACGGCTACTTCCTGTGTGATCGCGGCCGCTTCGGTTACGGCCACGTCAACTCGGAGGATCGCCCCCGCCACGCGCTCATCAAGCGCGAGGGAAAGTGGCTGGCACTCAGTAAGCCCGACGCCATCGCGCAAGCCGCAGCCGTGCTCGGCGGCCACAAGCCACTGATCGGCATCGGCTCGCCGCGCGCGAGCCTCGAAGCCAACTTCGCACTGCGAGCACTGGTTGGCGCTGAAAACTTCTACGCCGGTGTTTCAGCGCAGGATGCCGCCCTCAGCGCGCTCTGCCTGAAGGTACTGCGTGATGGCCCGGTGCCCGCCGCCACCATCAAGCGCATCGAGAAATCCGATGCCGTGTTCGTGCTCGGTGAGGACACCCTCGGCACTGCCGCCCGCGTTGCCTTGGCACTGCGCCAGGCCGCGCGCGGCATGCTTGCCACGATGTCTGCCGAGAAGCGCGTGCCGGAATGGCAGGCCAACTCGGCGAACGACATCGCCCAGCACGCACTCAACCCGCTATTCATCGCCACCCCGGTTGCGACCAAGCTCGATGAGATAGCTGCCGTCGCGCACCGCGCCTCGGTTGCCGGGCTGGTGGCACTCGCACAGACTGTCGCCCATGCACTCGACGCCAGCGCGCGCGCAGTGAAGGTGGATGCCGATACTGCCGCGCTTGCGCAGCGCATTGCCGACACGCTCAGGGCTGCAAAGAAGCCACTGATCGTCTCCGGCACGGCTTGCGGCTCCACCGCGCTGATCGAAGCCGCCGCCAACGTCGCCTTCGCCCTGCAAAAAGTGAACGCCGCCACCGCCATCACGCTGGCAATCCCGGAAGCCAACAGCTTTGGCCTGGCACTGTTCAACGCGCCCGCACTGGATGCGGCTCTCGCCAAGGCGGCACAGGCACCGAGCGTGGTGCTGGTGCTGGAAAACGATCTCAGCCGTCGTGCCACTGCCACCGTGCTCGACGAATCACTCAGCAAGTGCACGGTGATCGCCCTCGACCACCAGCAGACTGCCACCACCGCAACCTCCGCCCTGCTGCTGCCCGCTGCCAGCTTCGCCGAAGGCGACGGCACCTTTGTCAATTTCGAGGGCCGTGCGCAGCGCAGCTTCCAAACCTACGACCCGGCCTACTACGACCGCCATGTGGCGACACAGGAAAGCTGGCGCTGGATCAGCGAGGTGCGCGTTGCACTCGGCCAGCCCGCATGGGCCAATCTCGATGCCGTGATCGCCGATGCCGAGGCCAGCCTGCCCGTGCTGAAAGGCATTGCCGCCGCCGCGCCAGATGCCAGCTTCCGCCTGCAAGGTGCCAAGCTCGCCCGCGCGCCGCAGCGGCAGTCCGGCCGCACCGCCGCCCGCGCGAACGTATTCGTGCATGAGCCGCGTGCAACGCAGGACGCCGACTCTGCGCTGGCCTTCTCAATGGAAGGTGTAAACAGCACCCACGCCGTCACCCGCCCTGCCGCACTGATCCCCTTTGCCTGGTCGCCGGGCTGGAACTCGCCCTCGGCCTGGAACAAGTTTCAGTCGGAAGTGGGCGGTGCGATGAAGGGCGGCGACTCCGGCGTGCATCTGTTCAAACACAATGGTGCTGCCGACTACTTCCCCGCCCAGCTCGAAGTCGCCGAAAGTCTCACTGTGCTGCCGATGCACTCGCACTTTGGTAGCGAGGAGCTCTCGGCCAAGGCCAAGCCGATTCAGGAGCGCATCCCGCAGGCCTACGTCGCCATCAACGTCGCCGATGCCCAGCGCCTCGGCATCGAGCACCAGTCGCTCACCCGAGTCGAGCTGGGCGAGTACGTGCTGAGCTTGCCTGCCAAGGTGCGCGTCGATCTGCCGCAGGGCAGCGTCGGCTTGCCGGTAGGGCTCGCGGGCATTCCGCCGCTGACGGCGGGTGCCAGCGTCCGTCTGAGCAAGGGAGCCTAATCGCATGTTCTCGTGGATCACTCCTGAGCTTGCCGCCATCTTCTGGGGCGTCATCAAGGCCATCGTCAGCCTGCTGGGCCTGGTGCTGACGGCGGCTTGGATGATCTGGCTAGAGCGCCGCCTGCTGGCACTCTGGCAAGACCGCTACGGCCCCAATCGCGTCGGCCTGTTTGGCTTGGGCCAGGTCATCGCCGACATGCTGAAAATCTTCTTCAAGGAAGACTGGTTGCCGCCCTTCGCCGACAAGTTCACCTTCGTGCTCGCACCCTTTCTGGCGATGAGCTTGATGATGCTCGGCTTCATCTTCATCCCGATGACGCCGACCTGGGGCGTTTCCAACGCCAACCTCGCAGTGCTGTTCTTCTTGGCCATCGCGGGTCTCGCGGTCTACGCGGTGATGCTCGGCGGTTGGGCCAGCAACAGTAAATATTCGCTGCTCGGCGGCCTACGCTCCACGGCGCAGACCATCAGCTACGAGGTCTACATGGGTCTCGCACTCATGGGCGTGGTGATTCAGGCTGGCAGCTTCAATTTGCGCGACATCGTCGCGGCACAAGAGGGCTTGTGGAACGTGGTGCCGCAGTTCCTCGGCTTTCTGGTCTGGGTGCCGGCCATGCTCGCGGTGGTGCATCGCACGCCATTTGATTTGCCTGAGGCCGAAGCGGAACTGGTGCAGGGCTATCACACCGAGTATTCGGGCATGAAGTTCGGCATGTTCATGGTCAGCGAATACGTTGGCATCGTGATGGTCTCCTCGCTCACCACCGTGCTGTTCTTCGGTGGCTGGCATGGACCGTTCTGGACCGAGCACATCCCCTTTGTCTGGTTTGCGCTCAAGACCTTCCTGTTCATGTGCCTCTACATCCTGGTTCGTGCCGCACTGCCCCGCCCGCGCTACGACCAGATCATGTCGGCGGCCTGGCTCTGGTGCCTGCCCATCGCCCTCATCAACCTTCTGGTGACCGGGGCCGTCGTGCTCTGGCGCGCACAGGGAGGCTAAGCCATGACTCAACTGAAAGCCGTTCTCTGGGGTGTGTGGACTCAAGCGCGCAGTATCGGGCTGATCTTCATGCACAGCTTCGCCAAGCGCGACACCATCAGCTACCCGGAAGTGAAGCCCTATGTGCCGCCGCGCTATCGCGGCCGCATCATCCTCACCCGCGACCCGGATGGCGAAGAGCGCTGCGTGGCCTGCAACCTCTGCGCCGTCGCCTGCCCGGTGGGCTGCATCAGCCTGCAAAAGGCCGAGAAGGAAGATGGCCGCTGGTATCCGGAGTTCTTCCGCATCAACTTCTCGCGCTGCATCTTCTGCGGCCTGTGCGAAGAGGCCTGCCCGACCACGGCCATCCAGCTCACGCCCGACTACGAACTGGCCGAGTACAACCGCCAGCACCTCGTCTACGAGAAGGAACATCTGCTGATCAACGGTCCCGGCAAGTACCCGGACTACAACTTCTACCGCCACGCCGGCATGTCCATCACTGGCAAGGCCAAGGGCGAAGCCGCCAACGAATCGGCCCCGATTGATCTCAAGAGCCTGCTGCCATGAAGGACTTCCTCATCAACGGCATCTCGTACTTTCTGGTCGCCGCCGCCCTGGTGGCACTGGCCTGGATCTCCGGGCCGCGCGCGCCGTTCTACGTTGCTGCTGCCATCGCCCTGTTCGCCACCATCATGGTGGTCATCAACACCAACCCCGTGCACGCGCTGCTGTATCTGGTGCTGTCGCTGCTGTCGGTGGCGGTGATCTTCTTCGTGCTCGGCGCGCCGTTTGCGGCGGCCCTTGAGGTGATCGTCTACGCCGGTGCCATCCTGGTGCTGTTCGTGTTCGTGGTGATGATGCTCAACTTGGGCCGCAAGACCGAAGAGCAGGAGCGCCGCTGGCTCTCGCCCACAACCTGGGTCGGCCCGGCGCTGCTCTCCGGCGCACTGCTCTGGCAAATGGTGAACCTGCTCTGGCCCAAGGGCGGCTTCATGACGCCCGCTGGCATGCAGGAGGTCTCGGCCAAGGCCGTTGGCATCGCCCTCTACGGCCCGTATCTCTTGGCTGTCGAACTCGCCTCGATGATGCTGCTCGCCGGGCTGGTCGCCGCCTACCACCTGGGTAAAGACGAATGAACGCCATTCATGCCATCCCGATGGAGCACGGCCTGCTGCTCGCCGCGACACTGTTCTCTGTCGGCCTGTTCGGCCTGCTCACCCGCCGCGACATGCTGTTCATGCTGATGTCGCTGGAAATCATGCTGAACGCCGCCGCACTCGCCTTCGTGGTTGCAGGCAGCCGCTGGGCTTCGCCGGATGGACAGATCATGTTCATCCTCATTCTCACGCTTGCTGCGGCTGAGGCCTCGGTGGGCCTGGCACTCCTGATCTCGCTCTACCGCCGCTTCAAGACCCTCGACATCGACGCTGCCTCGACGATGAAGGGCTAATGCACATGACGAATCTGCTTCCCCTCACCTTCGCAGCCCCCCTGCTCGGCTTCATCTTGCTGGCATTTTCGCGCAGCAGGATTTCCGAGAACCTCGCCACTCTCATCGGCGTCGGCTCGGTCGGCATCTCGGCGTTGACCACCCTCATTGTCGGCTTCGACTTTCTGAGCAATCCACCCGAGGGCGGTAGCGTCGTCATCACGCTCTGGCAGTGGATGAGCGTCGGCACTTTCCAGCCCAGCTTCGCGCTGCACCTGGACGCACTGTCGCTGACCATGCTCGGCGTCATCAACGGCGTGGGCTTTTTCATCCACCTGTTCGCCAGCTGGTACATGCGCGGCGATGCCGGTTTTGCGCGCTTCTTCAGCTACATGAACCTGTTCGTGGCGAGCATGTTGTTCCTGGTGCTCGGCGATAACCTGTTGTTCCTGTATTTCGGCTGGGAGGGCGTGGGCCTCGCCTCGTACCTGCTGATCGGCTTCTGGTACCACGACGCTGCCAATGGTGCTGCCGCCCGCAAGGCCTTCGTCATCACCCGTGTCGGCGATACCTTCATGGCGATCGCGCTGTTCATCCTGTTCCGCGAGTTCGGCACGCTCAACATCCAGGAACTCGCCGTGCTCGCCCCCGCCGCCTGGCCGGTGGTGAACGGCGTGGGCGCGACGATGGCAACCGTCACTGCCCTGCTGCTGCTCGGTGGCGCAGTGGGCAAGTCCGCACAGCTGCCGCTGCAAACCTGGCTGCCGGATGCGATGGCCGGCCCCACGCCCGTCTCGGCGCTGATCCATGCGGCGACGATGGTGACGGCGGGCGTGTACCTGATCGCCCGCACCCACGCACTCTTCGATCTCTCGCCGTTCGCGCTGCAATGCGTCGGCACCATTGGTGCGTTGACGCTGCTGATGGCGGGCTTCATCGCCGTGATGCAGACCGACATCAAGAAGATTCTCGCCTACTCGACCATGAGCCAGATCGGCTACATGTTCCTGGCCGAGGGTGTGGGCGCCTATCAGCCGGCGGTGTTCCACCTGATGACGCACGCCTTCTTCAAGGCGCTGCTGTTCCTCTCGTCCGGCTCGGTGATTCTGGCCATGCACCACGAGCAGAACATCTTCCGCATGGGTGGGCTGCGCAAGCACATTCCCTTCATCTACTGGTGCATGCTGATCGGCACGCTCGCACTCTGCGCCTTCCCGCTCACCTCCGGCTTCTACTCGAAGGATGAAATCCTGCACGAGGCCTACTTAAGCGGCCACACCAATCTCTGGCTGGCGGGTTTGTTTGGCGCCTTCCTCACCGGCGTCTACAGCTTCCGCCTGATCTTCATCGTGTTCTTCGGGCCGGAACGCTGGCGCAAGGCGGAGCCCCATGCAGCGCATGGCCACGATGACCACGGTGCGCATCATGGGCTGGGGCCGAAGGACGAACCGCATGGCGCGAAGACACTCGACCATCACATCCCGCTCGCTGTGCTGCTGGTGTTCGCGCTCATCGGCGGCTTTATCCATCTGCCGCTGGATGGCGTGCTGCCGGCTGCCGAACACGGCGCCGAGCATGGCCCGGCCTGGATTGCCTACCTGCCCATCCCGGTTTCGTTCGCGGGCATCCTGGTCAGCTGGTTCCTCTTCCTCAAGCGCCCGGACATCCCTGCTGCGCTCGCCAATGGCAGCGTCACGAAGTACATCGGCCAGTTCTGGAAGAGTGCCTTCGGCTTTGACTGGCTCTACGACAAGCTGTTTGTGAAGCCCTTCGTCTGGGCCGCAGCCATCAACAAGAACGATGTTGCGGACTGGGTCATCGGCCTGATCCCGCTCACCCTGCGCGGGGCCAACAGCCTCGCAGCAGCCACCCAGACCGGCAACCTGCGCTGGTATGCCTTTGCCGCTGGCGCGGGCGCGGTGGGCCTCATCGCAGCCATTGCGCTGCACTGATTCACAGCACTGAACCTGACGAACTAACGATATGAGTCCAACCATTCTCGTCTGGCTGCTGGTGATCCCTTTCGCCGGCGGCATGATCAGCTGGCAGGCAGAGCGCTACTCGCGCTACCTGCCGCGCTGGATCGCGCTCGCCACCCAGCTGATCGTGCTCGGCATGTCGGTGTGGCTGTGGTTCGTCGGCGACTTCACGCTCGCCAACCCCAGCACCACGCCCGCTTTCGCGCTGGAGTTCAAGGCTGAGTGGATTCCCAGCTTCGGCATCAACTTCCATCTGGGGCTGGATGGCCTGGCCCTCTTGCTCATCATCCTCACCAACCTCCTGGGCGTGATGGCGATCGGCTGTTCCTGGAAGGAAATCGACCGCTACGTCGGCTTCTTTCACTTGAACCTCTTGTGGAATCTGGCCGGCGTCGTCGGCGTGTTCCTCGCACTCGATCTGTTCCTGTTCTTCTTCTTCTGGGAAATGATGCTGGTGCCGATGTACTTCCTCATCGCGCTCTGGGGCCACAACATTCCCGGCGGCAAGGGGCGCATCTATTCGGCGACCAAGTTCTTCCTGTTCACCCAGTTCAGCGGCCTGATCATGCTGCTGGCGATTCTGGCCCTCGTGTTCTTCAACCATCAGGCCACTGGTGCCTGGAGCTTTGGCTACTTCGAGCTGCTGAAGACGGCGCGCGGGCTTGATCCGCAAGTGGCCTGGTGGATCATGCTCGGCTTCTTCCTCGCCTTTGCGGTGAAGATGCCAATGGTGCCGCTGCACACCTGGCTGCCGGATGCCCACAGCCAGGCCCCTACTGCCGGCTCGGTCGATCTCGCAGGCATTCTGCTGAAGACCGCCGCCTACGGCATGTTGCGCTTCGCCCTGCCGTTCTTCCCGGATGCCATGCGCGAGATCGCGCCGTTTGCGATGGCGCTCGCCGCACTCAGCGTGATCTACGCCGGTGTGGTCGCGTTCTCGCAGACCGACATCAAGCGGCTGGTGGCCTACAGCTCCATCTCGCACATGGGCTTCGTCACGCTCGGCATCTTCGCGGGCACCGAGCAGGCCCTTCAGGGCGTGGTGATCCAGATGATTGCCCACGGTCTTTCCGCTGCCGCGTTGTTCATCCTCTGCGGCGAAATCTACGAGCGCCTGCATACCCGCGACTTGAGACAGATGGGCGGCCTCTGGGCGCGCTTCCCCTATCTGCCACCGATCATGCTGTTCTTCAGTGCCGCCTCGCTCGGCCTGCCGGGACTGGGCAACTTCGTTGGCGAGTTCCTGATCCTCACCGGCAGCTATGCGGTATCGCCCTTGTTCACCATCCTCTGCGCGCTGGGCCTGGTGCTCGCTGCCGTCTACTCTCTGATCCTCATCCAGAAAGCCTTTCACGGCGCCTCGCGCAGCACCGACGCGCACGGCCACGGCGATGCCGAGACCCAGTACGAAGACCTCAACCGCCGCGAGCTGGGCATGATGGCGCTGCTGATGGCGCTGCTGCTCGGCCTGGGTCTCTACCCGCAACCCGTGCTTGATGTCAGCCAGGCCTCGATGCAGACCGTGCAGATGATCTACGCCGAATCATCGGCAGCGGCGACGCTGCCCACCCCTGCCGTCGCCACCACCGGGGTCGCGCCATGACCCTCAATCAATTGCTGGCCTTGGCACCGCTGATTCTGCTCACGCTCACCACCGTCGGCGTGATGCTGCACATCGCCTGGGCACGGCGTTATCACCTGATCGGCGCATTGACCATCCTGGGCATGAACCTCGCCCTGCTGTCACTGCCGCTGTTGTGGATCTACAACGATGGCCAGCCGGTGCAGATCACGCCACTGCTGGTGCTGGATGGCTATGCGCTGTTCTACTCGGGCCTCATCCTCGCTGCGGCGCTCGGCGTGCTCACGCTCTGCGGCGCCTATTTCGAGAGCTACGAGGGCAATCGCGAAGAGCTGTACCTGCTGTTGCTGATGTCCACGCTGGGCGCGGTGGTGATGGCAATGAGCCGCCACTTCGCAGGCTTCTTCATCGGGCTGGAACTGATGTCGATCCCGCTCTACGCGATGGTCGCCTACCCGACCAAAGACAGCCGCGCGCTCGAAGGTGGCATCAAGTACCTGATCCTCTCCGCCGGCGCCTCGGCCTTCATGCTGTTCGGCATCGCCCTGCTGTTCGCAGAGACCGGCGCACTCGGCTTTGCCGACATCGGCGCCAAGTTGGCCGAAGGCCGTACCCCGTTGCTGCTCACGGGTGCGGCGATGATCATCGTGGCTGTAGCCTTCAAGCTCAGCGCCGTGCCCTTCCACTTGTGGACGTCCGACGTCTACGAAGCCTCGCCGGCGCCGGTCGCAGCCTTTCTCGCCACGGTATCCAAGGTCGCAGTATTTGCTGCCACCTACCGGCTGTTTCTCAGCGTTGGCCTGTTCCAGCATCCAGCGACTGTGGAGGCGCTCAGCGTCGTTGCCATCGCCTCGATGGTGATCGGCAACGTGCTGGCGCTGCAGCAGGACAACGTCAAGCGCATCCTCGCCTACTCCTCCATCGCGCAGTTCGGCTATCTGCTGGTGGCACTGGTTGCCGCCGGTGAGCGTGCCACCGAAGCCGCAGGCATCTTCCTGCTCACCTACGTTGTCACCACCATCGGCGTATTCGGTGTGATCGCCCTGGTCAGCAGCCCGATGAAAGACCGCGACGTCGAGCACATCGAGCAATTCCGCGGCCTGTTCTGGCGCCGCCCCTATCTGTCGTCGATCATGACGGCGATGCTGCTGTCACTGGCCGGCATCCCGCTCACCGCCGGCTTCATCGGTAAGTTCTACGTGATTGCCCTCGGCGTTGAAGAGCGCCTGTGGTGGCTGCTTGGAGCCGTGATTGCAGGTAGCGCGATTGGCCTGTTCTACTACCTGCGCGTGCTGATCATGATGTTCCAGCCCATCCCGACGCGGGATCGCGTCAGCGAGCCGCTGAACTGGATCCAGAACGCCGGTGGCGCCATGCTGGTCGCCGCGATGGTGATGATGCTGGTGATGGGCGTCTACCCCGAACCCTTCCTCGACATCATCCGCGCTGCCACACCGCAGATCGGATAAGGCCTGTGGCCGCGACGCTGAAGCTGCACACCTTCTCGCTTTCGCACTTCAGCGAAAAAGCCCGCTGGTTGCTGGATGCGGCTGGCATTGCTTATGTCGAAGAGCCCTGGGTGCCGTTCCTGCATATCGTCAAGGCGCTGCGCAAAGGAGGCCGTGGAGCAACCACTGTGCCCGTGCTCGACACCGGCAAAGGCTGCGTGCAGGACTCGACCCGCATCCTGCTCTGGCTGGAGCAGCACCGCGCGCCATTTGCGCTGCTGCCCACCGAACCTGCGCTGCGGGAAGAAGTGCTGGCCATCGAAGACCGTTTCGACCGCGTGGGCAGTTATGTGATCCGCTACGCCTACAGCGTCGTGCTGGACAAGCCGCAAGGCGTGATTGCGCTGTGGACGATTGATGCCACCCCACTGCAGGCCCGCATCGTGCGCCTTGGCTTCCCCCTGATGCAGAGGATCTTGCGCAAGAAGTTCAAGCTGGACCAACCGGCTGCCGTCGCCACCGCCGAGCAACGGTTTGGCGAAGCGCTGGACTGGCTGGCCGCACAGGTGAAGGATGGCCGTCAGTATCTGGTCGGCGATTGTCTGAGCGCCGCCGACATCACGGCCGCCGCCCTGCTCGCCCCGATCGTCTGTCCGGATCAGCATCCGGTGTACTGCCGCGCCGACTACCGCGCCGGGGTGGCTTCACTCCGCGACAAGTGGAGCGGACATCCGGCGACGGCCTGGGTGCGCGACACCTACCGCACACACCGCCATCCGTCTCAAAACTTGTAGCGGAACTCTTGCTCAAAGCGGGCGCTGAACTCTTCCCGCGTGAACTTGTGGTTCTGGGTACCGGGACGCTCGATGTTGTAGGCGCCCAGCAGTGAGCCAATGCGGCCTGCAGTGTCCCAGTCCATGCCATTGAGCAGGCCATAGAGCAGGCCACCACGGAAAGCATCACCGCAACCCGTCGGGTCGGCCAGCGATTGCGCATGCGCCACCGGAATCTCGTAGGTCTTCTTCGCCGTGATGATGTCCGCGCCCTTCGCCCCCTTGGTGACGATCAGCGCATCCAGCTGTGCGGCGATCTGCGCTTGTGAGAGGCCGGTCTTGCTCATCACCAGCTCCATCTCATAGTCGTTCACGGCCATGTAGTTGGCCTCTTTGATGAAGGTCTTGAGATCATCGCCACCGAACATCGGCAGGCCCTGGCCGGGGTCGAACAGGAAGGGGATGCCTGCCGCCGCAAACTGCTTGCTGTGCTGGATCATGCCGTCGCGGCCATCGGGCGAAACGGTGCCGATCTTGATGCCTTGAGCGGCCGACACGGTCTGCGTGTGCGCCTCGCTCATCGCGCCGGGGTGGAAGGCGGTGATCTGGTTATCGTCGAGGTCGGTCGTGATGTAGGCCTGCGCGGTGTAGCTCTCGCTGATCTCCTTCACATGCGTGCGCTTGATGCCTTGTTTGTCCATCCACTCGCCATAGGGACCAAAATCCTTGCCGACCGTGCCCATCGGCAGTGCCGCGCCGCCGAGCAGGTTGAGGTTGTAGGCAATATTGCCGGCACAGCCGCCGAACTCGCGGCGCAGCTGCGGCACCAGGAAGGACACATTCAGCATGTGCACCTTGTCAGGCAGGATTTCGTTCTTGAACTGGCCGGAGAACACCATGATGGTGTCGTAGGCGAAGGAGCCGGTGATGAGAGCGGACATGAGTTTCTTCTTGGATTAGTTAGGCAGTGGCAACAAAGCGCACATCAAGCTGGCGTGCAGCGCGCACATCATCCAAACGACGCACCGGCATGGTGTAAGGCGCGCCCTTGAGCTGCTTGATATCGGCCTTGGCCTCGTCCCAGATCTTCACCATCGCCTCGACGAACAGATCGAGTGTGGCCTGATCTTCGGTTTCGGTCGGCTCGATCAGCAGGCACTCCGGCACCAGCAGCGGGAAGTACACCGTCGGCGCGTGATAGCCGTAGTCGAGCAGGCGCTTGGCGACATCGGTGGCCGTGAGCTCGATCTCGGCTTTCTGACGCTTGAGTGTGATGATGAACTCGTGGCTGGCGCGCCGTGTTGGAAACGCGAGGTCAAAGCCTTTCTCGCGCAGGCGGGCTTGCAGGTAGTTGGCATTGAGCGCAGCGAACTCGCCAACACGGTGCATGCCCTCACGTCCCAGCATGCGGGCGTAGATATAGGCCCGCATCAGCACGCCGGCATTGCCCATGAAGGTGCTCAGGCGACCGATGGTCTGCGGCAGTTCCTTCTCGGTGAGCCAGTGGTAGGCCTCAGCTGTCTTGCCCACCACCGGGATCGGCATGAACGGCAGCAGGCGCTGCGATACACCCACAGCGCCAGCACCCGGCCCACCACCGCCGTGCGGCGTGGAGAAGGTCTTGTGCAGGTTCATGTGGATGACGTCAAAGCCCATGTCGCCAGGGCGCACCTTGCCCAGAATGGCGTTGAGGTTGGCGCCGTCGTAGTACAGCAGGCCGCCGGCCTGATGCACGATGCCGGCGATTTCCTTGATGCGCCGCTCGAACACGCCGAGCGTCGAAGGGTTGGTGAGCATGATGCCGGCGGTCTGCGGGCCGACGGCCGCCTTGAGCGCCTCCACGTCCACGTCGCCTTCGGCGTTGGTCGGGATCTCGCGGGTCTTGTAGCCCAGCATGGTCGCCGTCGCGGGGTTGGTGCCGTGTGCGGCATCCGGCACCAGGATTTCGGTGCGGCCGAGATCGTTACGCGCCTGGTGATAGGCGCGAATCATCGCTACGCCTGCAAACTCACCCTGCGCACCCGCCATTGGCGTGAGGCTGACACCGGCCATGCCGGTGACGTCCTTCAGAATCTCCTGCAACTCGTACATGCAGGCGAGAAAGCCCTGGCCGTGGCTCACGGGCGCGAGTGGATGACGACCCAGAAACTCCGGCAGCATCGCCAGCGAGTTGCAGGCGCGCGGGTTGTATTTCATCGTACAGCTACCCAGCGGGTAGAAGTGCGTGTCGATGCTGAAATTGAGTTTCGAGAGTCGTGTGTAGTGACGCACGGCCTGCAGCTCGCTCACTTCCGGCAGCTTCGGTGCGGCCTTACGGCGCAGCGATGCGGGGATCGCATCGCGGTTCACCTTCACATCCGGGGCCTGCGCGTGCGCAGAGCGACCAGAGACGGAGATTTCGAAGATCAGCGGTTCAGACATGGCTGTAGCTCAATGCGGCAATGGCAGCGTCGTAGTTGGGTTCGTTGCCGATCTCCGAAACCAGCTCAGTGTGTTGGACGATGTTGTTCTCATCGATCACCACCACCGCACGGGCGGTGAGCCCCGCCAGAGGGCCGGTCTCGATCTTCACGCCGTAGTCCCTGGCGAACGAGGCGCCGCGCATCAACGAGAGGTTGACGACATTGCTCAGGCCCTCGGCGCCACAGAAACGCTTCTGCGCAAACGGCAGGTCGGCACTGATGCACAGCACTACGGTGTTGGCCAGCTTGGCCGCGCGGGCATTGAACTGGCGCACGCTCATCGCACAAGTGGCGGTATCGACACTGGGAAAGATGTTGAGCACTTTCTTCTTGCCCGCGAAATCGTGCAAGGAGACGTCCTTGAGATCGCTGCCCACCAGATGAAAGCCGGTGGATTCGGAACCGACCTTGGGCAGCTCGCCCGCGATTTCGACCGCATTGCCGTGCAGGGTGACTGATGACATGGAGATTCCTTTAGTGGAGTGCAGCGGCAAGGGCCGCCGCAAAGGTTTGGATGTGCTTCGCGGTTTTGGTTTCGGTCGCGCAGACCAGCAGAGTCTGACCCAGCTCTGGATAGAACGGCGAGAGATCGAAGCCGCCGCCGATGTTCTGGTCGGCCAGGATTTCGAGCACGGCAGCGGCAGGCCTGGGCAGGCGGATCACCGCCTCGTGGAAGCGCGGGCTGGCGAACACCAGCTCCACACCCTTGATCCTGGTCAGCGCCTCGATCAGTGCGGTGGTGTTGGCGATGCTGGCTGAGGCCACTTTCTCCAATCCCTGCGGGCCGACGATACTCATGTAGATGGTGGCAGCCGTGACCAGCAGACCCTGGTTGGTGCAGATGTTCGAGGTCGCCTTGGCGCGGCGGATGTGTTGCTCGCGCGCTTGCAGCGTCAATGTGAAGCCGGGCTTGCCTTCGAGGTCCACCGTGCGGCCGACGATGCGGCCCGGCATCTGACGGACGAGGGGCATCCTGCAGGTGAGAAAGCCGAAGTAAGGGCCACCACCGGCGAGCGGCGAGCCGAGCGGCTGACCTTCGCCGCAGACGATGTCTGCGCCTTTGCTGCCCCACTGGCTCGGCGGCTTTAAGAGCGCGAGAGAGGTCGGATTGACGCAGGCGACGACCAGCGCACCCTGTGAGTGCGCCCAGTCGGTGATGGCATCGACGTCTTCGAGCACGCCGAAGAAGTTGGGCTGCGCGATGACGACGGCCGTTGGTTTGGTGCCTTCGTAATGTTTCAGCGCTTCGAGATCGATCTTGCCAGTTCTGGCGTCATAGCCAACCACCGCCTGGCGGATACCCTGCGCGTGCGTGCAGCTGTTCACCACTTCGGCATAGAAGGGGTGCAGCGCCTTTGGCACCAGCATGAGTCCGTCGGTGTTGACGCTGTTCGCGCGCGCGGCCATCAGCAGCGCCTCGGCGAGCGCGGTCGCACCGTCGTACATCGAGGCATTGCTCACGTCCATGCCAGTGAGTTCCGTCATCATGGTCTGGAACTCGTAGAGCACTTGCAGCGTGCCCTGGCTCGCCTCGGCCTGATACGGCGTGTACGCGCTGTAGAACTCGCCGCGCGTCGTGATCTGCCACACCGCCGCCGGGATATGGTGCTCATAGGCCCCGGCACCGATGAAGTTGAGCGGTGCACCGTCCAGGCCCGCCCGCTCGTGCATGAGCTGGGTGATCTCCATCTCGCTGACGCCTTCCGGCACCTGGGTCAGGCCCTTGGCTTTCAGCTCGGCAGGGATCTCATCGAACAGCGCGTCGATCGTTGGCGCGCCGATGGTCTTGAGCATCGACGCGACGTCTTGCTCGGTATGGGGAATGAACGGCATGGTGTTCCTAAAGCGATGGAAAAATCAGTTTCAGCCGAGCGTTGCCGCGTAGGCGGCGGCATCCAACAGGCCGCCCACATCGCCAGCGTTGGCGGGCTTCATCTTCCACATCCAGCCGGCGACGTAAGGATCGGTGTTGAGCGTTTCGGGCGCGCCGGTCAGGGCCTCGTTGACAGCGACGACTTCGCCAGCGATCGGTGCGTAGACATCGCTCGCCGCCTTCACTGATTCGACCACGGCGCAGGACTCGCCCGCCGCCAGCTTGCGGCCGACCTTGGGCGTCTCGACAAACACGAGATCACCCAGCGCGTGCTGCGCGTGATCGGTGATGCCAATGGTGACCGTGCCATCGGCTTCGGTCTTCACCCACTCGTGGGATTTGGCGTATTTGAGTTCGGCGGGGGTATTGCTCATGTAATGCTCCTGCGAGTGGAAGGTTTGAAGAATCTAAGGCGTAGCGATCAGCACTTTGCCGTTACGCACAAAGGGCGGCTTGACGATGCGGGCGGCGACCCACTGGCCGCGAATCTCGACTTCGACCATACCCTCGGCGCTGGCATCGACGCGGGCGAAGGCAATGGACTGTTTCATGGTCGGCGCAAAACCGCCGCTGGTGGTTTCGCCCGTCGCGCCATTGGCGAAGCGCACCGGCATGTGGGCACGCAGCACGCCGCGACCTTCAAGCACCAGACCAACGAACTTCTTGGGAGACTTGCCGCCGCGCAGGGGTTCGAGCGCGGCACGGCCGATGAAGTCGCGGGCTGCATCGCTGAAATCGAGCGTCCACCCCAGGCCGGATTCGAGCGGGTGCTTGCTCTCGTCCATGTCTTGTCCATACAGGTTCATGCCCGCCTCAAGCCGCAGCGTGTCGCGCGCACCAAGGCCACAGGGTTTGACATCATCGGCCAGCAGCTTCTTCCAGAGTGCGACCAGTTCGGCGTGCGGCAGAATCAGCTCGAAGCCATCTTCACCGGTATAACCAGTGCGCCCCACAAACAGATCGCCCTCATAAGCGGCCTGGAACGCAATCAAGGCCAGTGACCTTTCAGCGAGTGCCGCAGGCAGGTGCTTGGCGACGATGGTGCGAGCGGCAGGCCCTTGCACAGCCAGAATCCCCAGATCGCGGCGATGATTCACGCTCACGTCAAAGGCAGCAGCCTGCCGGCTGATCCACGCCAAATCCTTCTCGGTGGTCCCCGCATTGACGACCAGGCGGAACCAACCCTCATCGAGAAAGTAAATGATGAGGTCATCGATCACCCCGCCATCGGGCCGCAGCATGCAGGTATACAAAGCCCTGCCCGCAACGGTGAGCTTGGCCACATCATTGGCGACCAGCTTGCGCAAAAACTCACGGGTGCGGGGGCCGATGAGATCCACCGCCGACATGTGCGCAACGTCGAACATGCCCGCGCG
>JAKFXK010000077.1 GCA_021731445.1 Nevskiaceae bacterium
GCGCCCACCGAGCTGCTCGCCGAGCAGCACGCGATCAACCTCGGCCAATGGCTTGCCCCCCTGGGGATCAGTGTGGTGTTGCTTGCCGGCAAGCTGAAGAAATCGCAGAAGGACTTGGCCCTTGCTGCCATTGCCAGCGGGCAGGCACAGGTCGTCGTCGGCACCCACGCGATGTTCCAGCAGAGCGTCGCGTTCTCTAAGCTTGCGCTGGTGGTGGTGGACGAGCAGCACCGCTTCGGCGTCGGCCAGCGGCTGGCACTGCGCGACAAGGGGCCGCAAGGGTCAAGCCCGCACCAGCTCATCATGTCCGCCACGCCGATCCCCCGCACGCTGGCGCAGACGCTCTACGCAGACCTAGACGTGAGCGTGATCGACGAGCTACCACCGGGTCGCACACCGATCACCACCGTCGCACTCATCAACGAGAAGCGGCACGAAGTGATCGAGCGCATCGGTGCGGCCTGCCGTGCGGGAAAGCAGGTCTACTGGGTCTGTACGCTGATCGAAGACAGCGATGATCTGGAGGCCGAAGCCGCCGAAACCATTGCCCAGCAATTGCGGATCGCCCTGCCAGACCTCCACATCGGCCTCGTACATGGCCGCATGAAGGCCACCGAGAAAGCCACGCAGATGGCCGCGTTCAAGGCCTGCGCCACACAATTGCTGGTGGCGACCACCGTCATCGAGGTGGGTGTCGATGTGCCCAACGCCAGCATCATGGTGATCGAAAACGCCGAGCGGCTGGGACTTGCGCAGCTGCACCAGTTGCGCGGCCGCGTCGGGCGTGGTGCCACCGCCAGCCAGTGCGTGCTGCTCTACCAGCCGCCGCTGGGCCAGAACGGCCGCGCGCGACTCGACACCCTCAGGCGCACCACCGATGGTTTCGAGATCGCGCAGAAAGACCTCGAACTGCGCGGCCCCGGTGAGATTCTAGGCAGACGGCAAACCGGCGTGATCGGCCTGAAGCTGGCCGACCCGCAGCGTGATGCAGCTCTGATCCCTGCCCTGCAAAGACTTGCCGACGACTGGCTCGATACCCGCCCCGAACTCGCACGCATGCTGATCCGTCGCTGGGTGGGCGATGTCGAAAAATACGCACAGGTATGAAACCACCACACCGCTCAAATCGAGCGGGCATTTCGCGCGGACATTTCAACTCCGGTACGAGGGATCAACTCGGTCGAGCCGGCGCAGCAGCGCGGGCCAGGCCAGCGCCCCACCCAGGCCGCGCGTGACCTGCTTCGCCGCTGCCATCACGCCGTCGAGGACGGCTTGCGGCACTTTCAGCAGCTCGCCGCCGCCCGCCTGGGCGCGAAGCTGGACCGCGCAGGCGGCTTCGAGCACTTACATGTTGAGAAAAGCGTCGGCCGACGAGACGCCCACGGTCAGCAGCCCGTGGTTGCGCAGCATCAAAAAGCTCTCCTCGCCGAGATCGCTCACCAGACGCGGCTTCTCGTCGTCGCGCAGGGCGATGCCCTCGTAGTCGTGATAGGCGAGCGAGGCCAGCACGATGGTCGCCTGCTGCGAGATCGGCAGCAGGCCCTCGGCTTGTGCCGACACCGCCACGCCGTTGAGCGAGTGCGTGTGCATCACGCATTGCGCATCCTCGCGCGCGGCGTGGATGGCCGAGTGGATGGTGAAGCCGGCCGGGTTGATCTCGTAGGGCGAGTCGCAGAGCTTGTTGCCGGCGAGGTCCACCTTCACCAGCGACGAGGCGGTGATTTCCTCGAACAGGAAGCCGTAGGGATTGATCAGGAAATGGTGCTCGGGCCCCGGTACTCGCGCCGAGATGTGGGTGAAGACGAGATCGTCCCAGCCCTGCAGCGCCACCAGCCGGTAGGCGGCGGCGAGATCGACGCGCGCCTGCCATTCCTCGGTGGAGACCTTGCCCTGGAGGTCGGGGACGTGAGCGAATTGCAAGGGGTGGGCCGAAGTCATGGGATTTCCTTATCGAGTCGAGGCGGCACCGGATCGGCGGCAGTACCAGCGCCGAGGGGTGCACGGCATCGTGCCAGATGCTGTTCACCGCCGGCGTCGGCAGGTAGCCGAAGGCCAAAAAGCCGGTGTGGCTGGGCGTGTCCACGGTCATCCGCAGGCTGGAACCCTTGCGGAACAGATGGGCGAAGCGGTTGATCTCCGCCCGCGCCAGCACCGGCGTCGCCGGAGTGAGCAGCGCCTGTGCTGCCTGCGTGTGCGGGCGCAGCGCGGTGATGGCCGGCACCAGGCCAAAGCTGGCAGCGTGCGGGCCGTTGTTGCCGACAAGCCAGAGCAGTTCCGGCTTCACCGCCTCCTCGACGTGGCCGACGCGCGAGCCGACTTCCTCGTCCTGCCAGGACACCACGGTCATGGTCGGCACTTCGATGTCGTGGGTGAACAGGCGCGCGCTGCAGTTGATGTACCAGGCGTCGTAATACTGCCGTCGGCGAGCGTGATGTAGCCCCATTTGCGCACCGGCATGATCGGCGCGGGCGATGGCGGTGGCGGCGTTGCTCCGCCCGGGCTGTCGGGCGGCGACGCTGCCGGACCAACCGGCGCAAGCGATCCCGGAGTCGAGGAGGAGTCGCCGCAGGCGGCCACGCCCACAGCATCAGACATGACAGGGCAATGCGGGCGAAGAGCTTCATGACCAGCCCTCGAAACAGGCAGCCGTTGAGCGGCGATTGCGCCATGATGCAACTGCCATGTTGAAAAGACTGTCAAGCATCTTTGCCGGGGCAGAGAGGCGGGGAATGCTGGAATCGCCGCAGCTCGTCAGCAGCACCGAGATGCTGTGAATCGCAGCGGCATCGGTGCCCGCGAGGCCTGGATCGTAAATCGAGCCACGACGCAACACTGTCGGCCAATTGACAGTTCATGCCCGGCCGGCTGTCCCTGCTGTCGGAGAAGTGGCCGCCGGGCTGTTCAGACCTATGCGCACTTCCCGGTATCGCCGATCCAGCCGCGAATCAGCAGCCACGCCAAGTCAGCACCCACAAAAAAGCCCGCATGCAGCGGGCTTTTTTTGATGCGCCAGACGCTCAGAGATCAAACGAGGGGTCGAGCGCTTCGAGTTCCATCTTCGGGGCCTGGATGGCGGGCAGCTCCTGCTCGTCCAGCACGCTTTCGGTGACGTAGCCACCCGCCACTTCCTGCAAGGCCAGCACGGTGGACTTGTGGCTGCCCCAAGGCAGATGGGCTTCGGCACCGCGCGCCAGCTGACGGGCACGCTTGGCGGCGACCAGGGTGAGCTGGAACTGGTTGGGGATCTGGTTCAAGCAGTCTTCGACGGTGACACGGGCCATGTAGAACTCTCGGCGGTGAAACTTTGGGGTCGCGGAGGATAGTCGAACGCTGCTCAGTTTTCCAGCAGTTCAGCAATCAATGCACTGTAGCGGGGTTTCTGGCGGGCGAGAGCAAGGCGCGGCGCGAGAAAAAGCGCAATCAGCTGCTGCAAGGCGGTTTCGAAATCCTCGTTGACCACGAGCGACTCGTATTCGGCGTAATGGCTCATTTCGTCGCGCGCCAGCGCCATGCGCTGGGCGATCACGCTGTCGGCATCGGTGCCGCGCTGCTTGAGCCGCCGCTCGAGTTCGAGCCGCGAGGGCGGCAGGATGAACACACTTTTCGCCGCCGGCATGGCGGCGCGCACCTGACGCGCGCCCTGCCAGTCGATGTCGAGAATCACATCGCGGCCTTGGGCCAGCAGGGCTTCCGTCTCTGTACGCGCGGTGCCGTAACGGCGCCCGAACACCTCTGCATGTTCGAGATAGGCCCCGGCCGCGATGCGCTCGACGAAGCGCGCCTCGTCGATGAAGTGGTAGTGCGTGCCATCCACCTCGCCCGCGCGCGGTGCACGGGTGGTATGGCTGACCGAGATCTGCGCCTGCACGCTCAGTGTGGCGAGACGCGGCAGCAGGGCACGACTCAGGCTGGTCTTGCCACCACCAGAGGGCGCGGAGACGATCCACAGATTGCCGCTTGCCGTCACTGGCAGAGCACCGCGGCATGGTGCTGCAGATGGTCGGCGACGAAGCTCTGCACAAAGTAGTAGCCATGGTCGTACCCCGCATGGCGGCGCAGCGTCAAAGACTGGCCACTCTGCTTGGCGGCCGCTTCCAGCGCATCCGGCATGAGATTGTCGATGAACTCATCGGCGAGGCCCTGATCCATCAGGATATGGCCGGGATAAGGGCCGCGACTCTTCAGCAGCTCGCAGGCATCCCATTGTTTCCACAGCTCGGCATCGGCACCCAGAAAGCGCGTGAACAACTGCTGGCGGCGGGACGAGGCCGTGGGGTTGGCGATGGGCGCCAGCACCGACAGCGAGTGCCAGAGGCCAGGATTGCGCAGCGCGCTGATGAGCGCGCCATGTCCGCCCATGCTGTGGCCAAACAGGCCGCGCCTGTCCTTGCGGGCGGCAAAGTTCGTTTCGATCAACTCGATCAGTTCGCCATTGACATAGCTGCCCATGCGGTAGTGCCTGGACCAGGGTTCGACGGTGGCATCGACGTAATAGCCCGCACCCACACCGAAATCCCAGCTCTCGGAATCCCCCGGCAGGTTCAGCCCGCGCGGACTGGTGTCGCACACCACCAGCATCAGGCCCAAGGTGCTGGCAAGGCGCTGCGCGCCGGCCTTGATGACGAAGTTCTCCTCCGTACAGGTGAGACCACTCAAGTAATACAACGCGGGCACCGGGCCATGGGCGGCCTGCGGCGGTGTGTAGACCGCAAAGCGCATCTCGCAGGCATTGGTGCTGCTGGCGTGGCTGTAAAAACCCTGGGTGCCGCCAAAGCAGACGTGGGTGCTGCGGGTGGTGATGCTCATGTTGTCGTCTTGATTGATCCCTTGAAAACCCGCATGAACAGCGCCACGCCGATCCCCCAGGCGCCATTGAGCAGCAGCGCCCCCACGATGACCTTGGGATTGACCGCCAGACCCTTGAGCGGGAACACCAGCAGCATCGCCACGGCGCTCGGCCCGATCGCGCCGAACACCAGCGCCTTGAGCCAGTAGATCGCACCGACATCCTTGCGGATCAGCCAGGCCACCGGGGGTCCCCACAGCCCACCGAAGAAAGCCAGCGAGATCACCGCAGGCACGTCCAGCGGCGGCACGGGTGCGAGATTGAACGCCGGCATCGGCACCATGCCTGCCGCATGAAACATCGCAAACAAGCCCTGATGGAACACCAGCGTGGCGAGGAAGCCCGCTGCGAACGCTTTGAGAAACCACATGGCAATGCTCCAGGCTACTGAAGGGGTGCTACCGGACGCAGATTTTAGCTGTGCCGCAACCGGCTGAATGCCATGTTCCAGGGCTGGGGAGACTGTGCAAGTCTCGCAACGACCCAATGTGCGGTTTTGGCCCTCAATCCTCCGGCGCCGGAGCGTTTGGCCGCTGAGAGCATGTAATTGATAACAGGCCCTAGGCTCCAACGAAAAACCCTTATTTTCCTAATGAAAAAAGAGTCTCGGGAGATTGGTCGGGGCGACAGGATTCGAACCTGCGACCTCTTGCTCCCGAAGCAAGCGCTCTACCAAGCTGAGCTACGCCCCGGTGAAGTGATTCAGTGCTGACGAGAGACGGTGAAGTCTGCAAGGTTCAGCAGCGCCGTCTTGTAACGCGAGTCGGGAAGATCGCCAAGGGACGCTTTCGCCTGGGCAGAGTGCCGATCAGCGAGCGCGAGAGTGTAGGGGATGGCCCCGGTTGAATCAATCGCGCCACGCACTTTATTAAGGGTGGTGTCGAAGTCGCCCAGTTCGCCGGTCTTGATGACGGCACGGATGGCCTCCGCCGTGGCGGCATCGCAATGCTTCAGCGCATGGATCAGCGGCAAGGTCGGTTTGCCTTCCACCAGATCATTGCCGACGGCCTTGCCACTCTCGGCCGGATCGCCAGTGAAGTCGATGATGTCGTCAGCCAGTTGATAGGCCATGCCGAGTTCGAGGCCGTAGTTGGCGAGGGCATCGACAATGGGTGCCCGTGCTCCCGCAGCAAGCGCACCCAATGACGCAGCAGCCCGGAACAGCACGGCGGTTTTCAGCTCGATCACCTTGAAGTAGCGCCCCTCATCCACCGCCGGGTCACGCGCGTTCAGCAATTGCAGCACTTCGCCTTCAGCAATCGCATTGGTGGTGTCGGCCATCACCTGCATTACCCGCATGTCGGCCACGGCAACCATCATCTGGAAGGCGCGCGAGTAGAGAAAATCGCCTGACAGCACCGCCGCCGAGTCACTCCACTGGGCATTGGCGGTGATGCGCCCGCGCCGAAGATTGGTGTGATCGACCACGTCGTCGTGCAGCAGGGTTGCGGTGTGGATGAACTCGATCACGGCCGCCAGGAGATGCCCATTGCCATCGAGCCTGCCCGCTGCACCGGCTGCCAACAGCGCCGTGGCAGGCCGCAGGCGCTTACCGCCCGCGTGAATGATGTGGCCTGAGATATCGTTGATGAGCGGCACCCTTGAAGCGAGGCGGTCGCGGATCACCTGATTGACCGCCGCAAGATCGTCCTCAATCGGTGCCAACAGGGTTTTCAGGTTCATGCGGCAGGCGCGCTGGCAAAGTGGCGCGGATGCTATTGGGCCCCTGCCAAGCCCGTCAATGCGGGCTGTTGCGGGTGCGTTGACTTGAGAGCGGCAGGTCACTAAAATCCGCGTCCTTTCGCCCAAGCCCGTTCTTCGTGTGCCTGGGCTTCGTCACGGAGAAACACGATGTACGCCGTCATCAAAACCGGGGGCAAGCAGTATCGCGTCGCCTCGGGCGCACAACTCAAAGTCGAAAGCCTGGTGGGCGAAGTCGGCACCACGATCTCGTTCGACGAAGTGCTGATGGTTGGCGAAGGTGAGGCGATCAAGATCGGCGCGCCGTTCGTCGCCGGCGCTTCGGTCAAGGCCGAAGTCATGCAGCACGGCCGCGGCGACAAGATCCGCATCATCAAGCACCGCCGCCGCAAGCACTACCACAAGGAACAAGGTCATCGCCAGAACTTCACGGCGGTGAAGATCATGGAGATCGTGTCCGCCTAGGCGGACACGTTTCACGGAGAAAGTCATGGCACATAAAAAAGCAGCAGGCTCAACCCGCAACGGCCGCGATTCCGAGTCCAAGCGCCTCGGCGTCAAGAAGTTCGGCGGCGAGCAGGTCATCGCCGGCAACATCATCGTTCGCCAGCGCGGCACCGAGTTCAAGCCCGGCCACAACGTCGGCATGGGCAAGGATCACACCCTGTTCGCACTGACCGATGGTCAGGTCCAGTTCAAGGCGCGTGGCGTCAAGGGCCGCACGCACATCGACATCGTCACGGCGGCCTAAGCGCCGTGGTGTTGTCAAAAAGCCCTCGCTTCGGCGGGGGTTTTTTGTATCTGCCCTTATTCGCCGCTCAGTGAGGTTGCACCATGAAGTTCGTAGACGAAGCCACTATCCACGTTGCCGCAGGCGACGGCGGCAGTGGCTGCGTGAGTTTCCGCCGCGAAAAAGCCATCCCCTTCGGTGGGCCGGATGGCGGTGACGGTGGTGACGGCGGCAGCGTCTATGCGCTGGCCGACATCAACCTCAACACGCTCGCGGACTTCCGCTTCACCATGCGTTTCGAGGCTCCGCGCGGGCAGAATGGCAGTGGTGCCGAATGCACCGGGCGGGGTGGTGAAGACGTTGTGATTGCCATGCCGCTCGGCACCCGCATCATCGACCTGGATACGGACGAAGTGGTGGGCGAACTCACCCGCATCGGCCAGAAAGTGCTGCTCGCCAAGGGCGGCTTCCACGGCATGGGCAACCGCCGCTTCAAGTCCAGCATCAACCGCTCGCCACGTCAGTCGACACCCGGCTCACTAGGCGAGCAGCGTGAACTAGCACTCGAACTCTCGCTGATGGGTGACGTCGGTCTACTAGGCCTGCCCAATGCCGGCAAGTCCACCCTGCTGGCCTCGGCCTCTGCGGCGCGCCCGAAGATTGCCGACTACCCCTTCACCACGCTCTATCCGCAGCCGGGTGTGGTGAGCTGTGGCCTGGGCCGCAGCTTCGTGATGATGGACATCCCCGGCCTGATCGAGGGGGCGGCGAGCGGTGCAGGCCTGGGCCATCGCTTCCTCAAGCATCTGCAGCGCACGAATCTGTTGTTGCACATGATCGACGTCAACCCGCCGGGCGGCGAAGACATCGTGGCGCAGATCAAGACCATCCGTGCCGAACTCGCTGAGTTCAGCGACGAAGTTGCCAGCCGCGAGCAGTGGCTCGTCTTCAATAAGTGCGACACCCTCACTGAAGAGGCGATGGACGAGCTGGTGAAGAAATCCATCAAGCGCCTGCGCTTCAAGGGCCGCCACTTCGTCATCTCCGCTGTCACCCGCAAGGGCGTGGATGCACTCTGCGAACAGGCCATGCAGTGGGTGGATGCGCATCGCCCCAAACACATCGACACCTTCGCAGACGATGAACCGTCAAGCACTGCCTAACACCAAACGTTGGGTCATCAAGGTTGGCAGCTCGCTGGTCACGGCCAAGGGGGTTGGGTTGGATCGCGCGGCCATCGCCGATTGGTGCGCGCAGATCGCAGCACTCCGTCAGCAGGGTAAACAGGTGGTGCTGGTGTCGTCAGGCGCGGTTGCCGAAGGCATGGCGCGGCTGGGTCTGAAGACCCGGCCCGATACCCTGCATGGCCTGCAAGCGACCGCCGCTGTGGGTCAGATGGGCCTTGTGCGTGCCTACGAGGCCGAGTTCGAAAAGCACGGCCTCAAGGCAGCGCAGGTGCTGCTCACGCACGACGATGTCGCCGACCGTGGCCGCTACCTCAACGCGCGCGGCACCTTCAACACCCTGCTCGACTTCGGCGTGGTGCCGGTCGTCAACGAGAACGATACCGTCGCCACCGACGAGATCCGCCTGGGCGACAACGACACTCTGGGCGCGCTCACCGTCAATCTGATCGAAGCGGATCTCCTCGTGCTGCTCACCGATCAGGAAGGTCTATTCGACAGTGATCCGCGCAGCAATCCAGCCGCCAGACTGGTGGGCGAAGCCGATCTTGCAGACCCCGCGCTGGTGGGCATGGCCGGTGACAGCAAGGGCGCGCTGGGGCGTGGCGGGATGCGCACCAAGCTCAATGCCGCTTATACCGCTGCGCGCTCCGGTGCGGCCACGGTGATCGCGCATGGCCGCACTCCGGATGCGCTATTGAGCATCGCGCGTGGTGAACCCATCGGCACGCTGCTGAAGGCCGCCAGCACACCGATGGCCGCGCGCAAACGCTGGATTGCCGGGCAGATGCAGGTGCGCGGCAAGCTGCATCTCGATGCCGGGGCTGCACGCGTCCTGAAACAGCAGGGGCGTAGCCTGCTGCCGGTGGGCGTGACTCGTGTCGAGGGTGATTTTCAGCGCGGCGATCTCATCGCCTGCCTGTCACCAGAGGGCGCAGAGATTGCGCGGGGCTTAAGCAACTACTCGGCCGCCGATGCATTGCGGCTGCTGGGCGCCAAGAGCGATGAAATTGCAGCACGCATCGGTTATCCCGGTGATGCGGAACTGGTTCACCGCGACAATCTGGTCTTGGGGTGAGCCACTCCCGCACGGTCATCCGGGCTTGGCTCAAGACTACTCGAGATTGGCAATCTGCTCGCGCATCTGCTCGATCAGCACCTTCATCTCGACGACGTAATTCGTCATCTCGGCGTCTTGAGACTTGCTGCCGGTGGTGTTCACTTCGCGATTGAACTCCTGCATCAGGAAGTCCAGCCGGCGTCCGACAGACTCCTTGCCCGCGAGCGCGGCACGCATCTCGACCAGATGGCTTGAGAGGCGCGACAGTTCTTCGTCCACATCCAGGCGTTGCGCCGCCATCGCGGCCTCTTGCGCCAATCTTTGCGGCTCGACCTCGATGCCAAGATCCGCCACCTTGGCGCGCAGCTTGTCCATCCAGGCATCCCGCACCTGCGGCGCACGGGCCTTCACTTGCGCGGCGAAGCCTTCGAGTGCGGTCGCCCGCTCACGAAGGTAGTCAGCGGTGCGTGCGCCTTCACGCTCACGCGCCTTGTTGAACTCCACCAAGGCCTCGTCGAAGGCAGCGAGCGCCTCGATATGCAGTGCCGCAAAGTCGAATGCCTGCTGCTGCAAGACACCGGGGAAGCTGAGCACGCGCACCGGGTCGGGCGTGGCAGTGGCACCGAGGGCGGCATTGACCTGATCGAGCGCGGCATTCAGGGCCGCAAGACGGCTGAGATCAACATGCAGGGCGCTTTGTGCCGCGCCTTCCAGCGTGTAGCGCAGCCCCACTTCCAGCTTGCCGCGCGAGACTTTCGCCTGTGTGCGCTGACGCAATTCGCTTTCAAGCACGCGGAACTCTTCCGGCAGCTTGAGGGTGAGATCGAGAAAGCGACTGTTGACGGCGCGCAGCTCCCACGCCAGCTTGGCACCGCTTGCCATGCGCTCGACACGCGCGAAGCCCGTCATACTTCTCACCATGCCCTTGCTCATCGTCTCTCTCGCTCGTTGTTCGGCGCGCATTGTAGCGGCCGCACTTCTCTGCACCGCCGCAGTGGCACATGCCAAACCTGCGGCGAGCGCGCCGACGCTGCGCTGGAAACTCGTCGCCGAGTATCCACGCGACGCGACCGGCTTCACGCAGGGCCTGCTCTGGCATGAGGGCCGCCTGTTCGAGAGCAATGGCCAGTACGGGGCATCTCAAGTCGCCGAAAAAAGCCTGCGCACTGGCAAGACTCTGCAATCCAGGCCGCTGCCCGCCAGCCAGTTTGGCGAGGGCCTGACACTGCTCGGCGATTCGCTCTGGCAGCTCACCTGGCGCGAGGGCTTGATGCACCGCTACAACCTTGACCTCAAACCCACCGGCACCTTGCGCTATGGCGGTGAAGGCTGGGGACTGGCGAGCGATGGCACCGCACTCGTCGTCAGCAACGGCTCGGCGACGCTGACCTGGGTTGACCCCAGAGGCCCGACGGTGCTGCGCACGCTGGGGGTGCATGATGGCGCTGTGCCGGTAGCGCACCTCAACGAGCTTGAATGGATCGAGGGCGCCATCTACGCCAATGTCTGGATGAGCGACCGCATCGCGCGCATCGACCCCGCGACCGGGCACGTCACCGGCTGGCTCGACCTGACCCGGCTCAAGCAGAAGGCCGGCATCAAGGCCTCGGACGAGGCGCGTGGGGCGGTACTCAATGGCATTGCCTGGCGTGCCGATAAAAAACACCTGCTGGTGACGGGCAAGTGGTGGCCGAAAATCTACGAGATCAAGCTATTGCCTGCGCATTGAGCGCGCTGGTACCGCTTACTCGCAAACCTGGTCACGCCCGCCATGCTTGGCGCGGTACAGTGCAGCGTCGGCGCGCCCCACCAGGGCTTGCAGGTTCTCCACCTGCAGCGGGTCAAAAAAGGCCACACCGATACTCGCGGTCACCCGCACACCATTGGCCAGTGCCAGGCCCCGGATCATGTCGCACAGGTGCACAGCGCGCTGCAGTACTGCCTCACGGGTGGTGCCGTAGAACAGCACGGCAAACTCTTCGCCCCCGATGCGGGCCGCTACGTCCAGCGGACGCCGTGCGCAGGCTTGCAGGACCTGGGCCACCTGCCGCAGGCATTCGTCCCCCGCCAGATGGCCGTGACTGTCGTTGAACTTCTTGAAGTGATCAACGTCGATCACCAGCACCGCCATCTCGCTGCGATCCCGCTTGCACTGGCGCAGCAGGAGATCGCCCCGGTGGAAGAACACGCGACGGTTGTAGAGGGCAGTGAGCGGATCGTGTTCCGAAAGCTCTTTCAGCAGTCGTGCCCGTATCCAGGCAAGGCGCTGGGCGCGCTCCGACATGTAGCAGCCGATGCTGCCCAATACCGCCGCAACGACATAGAAATAGCCGTGCAGAAACAGTCGATGCTGCGCCATGCCCGCGAAGTAGTTGGTCGCCATGAAAAACAGCACGCTGACCAACACGATGGGGGTGGCAATGCGCCAGGCGAGGCCAAGCAGGAAAAAATCATAGAGCAATTGCAGGGTGAGGATTTCATGGGGGATCTCCACCCCGCGCTTGACGCCCTGCGCCACGATCAGCGACAGGCTCAGTGCATTCAGCAGCGCTGCCAGTGCCGCCAGGTTCGGCACCATCGCGGTAAATCGTGGCAGGTAGGTGGCTACCAGCAGGAGGCCGTTGATGGGCACGCAGCCGATGAAGACAATCGCGTAAACCCAACCAAATTGAAACTGGTGGAACACCAGCGCATCGCTGCCGAGAAAACCAATGTAAATCACCACTGCCAGTGCGATCGCGGCGCGCAGCAACGGCAGGCTGGTAGCAAGGCGGAAAGCCAGATAGTCGCGTTCCAGCCCCGATTCGAAGGCCAGCCGCGACGAGAAATAACCCTGCGGGCCGCTATGGGTTTTTTCTGACGCTTCCAGCGCCGATTGCAGGCGCTGGATGTCTTCGCTTTCGGGCATGGACTGAGGTCTCGGGCAAGTGGGCGACCGTCCTTGGCCTCGCGTTTTCCTTGTGCGCCTATTGTGCTACAGGCCCGCAAGCACCGTCGCTAGGGCATCACCTTGAGGAACAGCATCTTCCAGTTGATCTCCCAGGTCTTACCGTTGTCGCGCGAGGCGGCCTGCTGCCAGCTAACTTCGGTTTTCGAAAGGCGCTGCCAGGTGCCTCTCACAAGGATCGGCTCACCGTTGAAACTGTCGGGAGAAGTGAAAGTCGCCACCGTGCCCTCGAAGCGACCTTCGACCGGATCCTGCAGCACGCCGCTGAACATCGGCACCCAGCGATCCGACCACCGGCGCGTCTCGCGGTTGAAGGTACGCATCGCGCCGCCATAGGGCTGGCCCTTGCCGTCGCTGAGTTCCTCGACGCTGACGAGACCATCGAGCAGGGTGATGAAGCGCGCCTTGCCCTCGAACTCCATCCACTCGGTCTTGCCGCTCAACGGCTCCTTCAGTTTTTGATGTTGTACGCGCCAGTCGCCCGAAAGAAATGCGAAACCCTCCGCATCGGTCGGGCCGGGGGGAAGTGGTTTGCCGGCTTGGGCGTGGGCAGTGGACATGAGCGTGAGAGCGGTGAGGAGGACGAGGGCAAAGAGAGAGTGGTCTTTCAAGGACCGATGGTTGTGCATGGCGAAGCTCCTGTTGAATGAAGTGTGGCCATCATCCAACCCAATACACGACAAGGCATGTCATGTATTGTGTGGCAAGCTGAAAACATGCAAGCCAGCCGACTACTCTCCATCCTCATGCTGCTGCAAGGCCATGGCCGCCTGAGTGCTGCGGTACTAGCCGCTGAGCTCTCGGTTTCGACCCGCACCATCCTGCGCGACATGGATCAACTCTCCGCTGCCGGTGTGCCGGTATGGGCGGACCGGGGCCGTGAAGGCGGCTTCGTGCTGCGCGAGGGCTGGAGCACGCAACTGACCGGCCTTACCAGTGACGAGGCGCAGGCCCTTTCGCTCGCCGGACTGCCCACGGCCGCCACCGAACTGGGCCTGGGCCAGGCAGCCACCGCCGCACGCCTGAAGATGCTCGCGGCCTTGCCTGCCCGCCTGCGCGACGATGCCGAGCGCATCCGCACACGCCTGCACATCGACCCCGTGGACTGGTATCGCGCCGCCTCGCCGCCAGTGCATTTGCAAGCAGTGGCCGATGCGGTGTGGCGACAGCGCCTGCTGCAGATCCGCTACGAAAGCTGGAAAGGCATCAGCGAGCGGCAGATCAAACCGCTGGGCCTGGTGCTGAAAGCGGGCATCTGGTACCTCGCCGCACTCGCCGACGGGCAGACGCAGGCGCGTACTTACCGGCTGTCCAACATCCAGCAACTCATCCCCGGCATGACCGGCTTCGTCTACCCAAAAACTTTCCGGCTCGCTGCCTACTGGCAGGCGGCGACGCAACGCTTCGAGACCGACATCTACACCGGCAGGGCCGTTGTGCTGGCGACCCCGCAGGGCTTGCGTCACATCAAGGAGTTCAGCGCCCTTGTCGCCGAAGCCGCCTCGCGCAGCGCCAAGCCCGAGTCTGCCGGCTGGACGCAGCTGACACTGCCGATCGAATCCATCGAACATGCTGCCCGCCAGTTGCTGGGGCTGGCGGCCGAGGTGCAGGTGCTGCAACCCGCTGCCCTGCGCAGGCTGATGCGTCAGCGCATCGCGGCGATGGCGTCGCTTTATCCGGATTGATGAGGCGCCTAAAGATTCAGCTGTCTCTGCAGCGCTACATGAACACCCCGAACGCCGGCGAGGCCCAAGCCCTGCCCGGAATAGCCTGGGGCTGACGGCAGCGGCGTACCTCCGTAGATCACCTCGCCATTGCTGATAGGTCAGCCAGGGGATCGTGGGGCCAAAGCCGACCGGAGGCTTCGTGAAGTCGCAGACACCATCCTGGAAGATCGCCTGCATCTGCATCCACCGGGCACCGCAAACATCCCACAGGAGCGCAGGGATTCATCGGTAAGACTGACTCACGCTGCCGTCCACCTGCATGGAAATATTAATTTCCATGCAGGTATGAATGAAGCTGCATTCGCTTGCTGCAATGAGAGGCATGGCTTGCGGCATCACAAGAGTCCGCCTAGCATCCTAGCCAGCCACTTTCTGGATGGAGATTTGAAAATGCTGATTACCCAAGAGCACCGTGAAATCTATGATGGTGTGAAAAAGTTCGTCCTCAACGAACTCAATCCGCACATCCCGCAATGGGAGAAAGACGGCATCTGGCCCGCCCGCGAGATCTGCAAGAAGATGGGGCGCTTAGGCTATCTCGGCATCAACAAGCCGGAGGATGTGGGGGGCTTAGGGCTCGACTACAGCTACGAGGTGATGTTCGCGCAGGCGATGGGCAACTCAATCTGCGGCAGCCTGCCGATGGCGATTGGCGTCATCACCGACATGGCGACCCCTGCCCTCGCCCGCTTCGGCAGCAAGGCACTCAAGGCGGAGTTCCTGGCACCCGTCATCGCCGGCGACATGATCTGCTCGATCGCGGTCTCCGAGGCGAGCGCGGGCAGCGACGTCGCCGGCATCAAGACCACGGCGGTGAAAGACGGCGACGACTACATCATCAACGGCTCGAAGATGTGGATCACCAACGGCACCCAGGCCGACTGGGCCTGCGTGCTCGCCAACACCAGCGAGGGCAAGGTTCACCAGAACAAATCGCTCATCATCGTGCCGCTCGACGCCCCCGGCGTGACCCGCAACACCAAGCTCGACAAGCTCGGCATGCGCGCCAGCGACACCGCGATGATCTTCTTCGACAACGTCCGCGTACCGCGTCGCAATCTCGTCGGCCAGGAGGGCATGGGCTTCATGTACCAGATGATGCAGTTCCAGGAAGAGCGCCTGTATGGCGCGGCCTCGGGCATCGATGGCATGACCAACCTCATCAACGAGACCATCGACTACACGCGCCAGCGGCAGGCCTTTGGCGGGTCGATTCTCGACAACCAGTACGTGCACTTCCGCCTCGCCGAGCTGAAGACCGAGGTCGAGAGCCTGCGTGCTCTGGTCTACGACACCACTGAGCGCTACATCGGCGGCAGGGAGAAACTGGAGGACATCGCCATGCTCGCCAGCATGGCCAAGCTCAAGGTCGGCCGCGTCGGCCGCGAGGTGACCGACTCCTGCCTGCAATTCTGGGGTGGCCAGGGCTTCATGTGGGAGAGCAACATCGCCCGCGCCTACCGCGACACGCGCCTGGTGAGCATCGGCGGCGGCGCCGACGAGATCATGCTCGGCATCATCTGCAAGTGCATGGGCACGCTGCCGAGCAAGAAGGCCAATGAGGCGAGGAAGGCGGCCCAGGCTGCCGCTAGCGACGGGAAGATCGCTGCCTGAGCCGCCATTCGATCAACGACGATCACTCCAGACCGTCATTCCCGCGCAGGCGGGAATGACAACAATCAAAGTCTCGTTCAGGGTGCCAGCGGTGCCGCAGTGCCGCGCCCAGTCGTCGGCGTCGTCCCCATCGTGAGACGCTGGCTGTCTGCGGCACAGACCAGCGCGCGCTGAAAGGTTTCCACTGCGGAGCGCGTCTGCGGCGCGCCGGTGAAGAAGTACTCGCCCTGCGTGCGAGCCGCCGTGATGTCGAGCAGGAGATAGCCACGCTCGGCGAGGTTGGCGTATTTGAGATGCGGGTTGTTCGCCATCTGCGCCTCGTTGATGACGCCGACATTGGCGATGCCGGAGTTGGAGAACTCCACCGCCAGCGAACCCGCACCCGTGGCCGGGTTGTAGCGGGCTGGATCGGAGGGCTCCATCGGCACGTCAAAGGCCGTCACCACATGGGTGTCGCCGGAGAGAAACACGACGTTCTTGATGCTGTTGTCGGCGATCTGCTTCAGCACCGCGTTGCGGTCGAAGCGGTAGCCATCCCAGGCATCGGAGTTGAAGTAGGTGCCGCCTTGGGCCTCGGACAGTGGCACGGTCTTGATCGGCGCAAAGGTCATCTGCTGACCGACGAGCTTCCACTTCGCCGTGCTCGAAGCGAGCTTGGCCAGAAAGCGGTCGCGCTGCGTCTCACCGAGAATGGTTTGCTGCGCGGTCACCGTCGCCGTGCCGTTCTGCTTCGCGCGGCCCTGCAGGCGGGTGTCGAGCATGATGATGTCGACGAGATCGCCATAGCTGAAATTGCGTTCGATGCGGCCGTTGCCCTCGGGCAGGTAGCCGGAGATCGGCGCGCCGGGACAGGCGGCGGCGGTCGGCGCATCGAAAGCGGTCGAGGTGTTGTCGCGGATCGGCATCCACTCGAAGTAGGCGCGGATGCCCCAGCCCATGCGCTCCTCCCAGCAGCCTTCCGCACCCTCGGTGTGATTGTCCGCACTCGCGCGGTAGCTGTTGTTAGTGGTCTCGTGGTCGTCCCAGACGCAGATGAAGGGAATCTGCCGGTGGTTGGCCTGCAGGTCAGGATCGGACTTGTACTGCGCATGGCGCAGCCGGTAGTCCTCGAGCGTGGTGATTTCCTTCGCGGGGATGCCACTGCGGCCCGGAATCTGCGAGGACGCCGCCGTCTCGTAAATGTAGTCGCCGAGGAACAGCATCACGTCGTGGTCGGGTTTCACCGCCATCGCGCCATGCGCATTGAAGTAGCCGAAGCTCATGCTCTGGCAGCTGGCACTGACGATGCGCAGGCGGTCAGTGTCGCCCGCCTTCGGTGCCGTCTTGGTACGCCCGATGGGCGATTTGATGACCATGCCGTCGGCCAGGGTGATGCTGAACTGATAGTAGTACGTGGTGTAGCTGGCAAGACCATCGGGGTCGAGCTTGACGGTGTAGTCGCGGTCTGCCGCAGTCATGAAACTGCCGATCTTGACCGGGGCTGAGAGATCCCTGGCGAGGCTCATGACGTAATCCACTTTCGCGGGCGTGGCGGCGGTGACGGCCTCGGCATCGAGCGTCACACGCGTCCACAGGATCACGCGATCCGTGAGCGGATCGCCGGAGGCCACTCCGTGCAGGAAAGCCGCCATCTTGGGTGCCACTGCCATCGGTACCGGACTGGGGCTGGGGCTTGGCACTGGTGCCGGCGCGGGTATTGGTGCTGGTGCTGGTGCTGGTGCCGGCGTCAGCGGTGCTGGGCTCTGGATCGCCGGCTGCGGCGTCTCGCTCATCCCGCAGCTTTCCAGCACGGGCACAGCCAGCAAAGCCGCCGAGCCTTGCAGAAAGCTGCGGCGGCTCAACAGCGGGCGATGGATTTTGCGGAAACGGGTTCGATGCTGTGCGCCCATGGTGGTGTCCTTGGCAAGAAGGGCCACCCGCAGCGAGCGCTATCTATTGGTGCGCATCGACCCTGGGCAGCAGGGCGCGCACTGTGCCGGGGGTCTGTGACGTGTTGACGAAGGTGGCGTGACAAGCCCGCAAAAAATCAGCCCAGGCGCACCGCCCAGCCAAAGCCGACCGGGATATCCATCGCCTTCGTCAGCGGCATTTGCTTGGCGAGTGCCATGGCGATGCGGATCGGCCCGCCATGCGTCAACGCCAGCACGGTCTGGCCGGTGCGCCGCGCGAACTGGGTGCTCTGCTCCAGCCAGGGGGTGACGCGCTCGGCCATCGCCAGCAGCGACTCGCCGCCACCGGGTGCGTAGGTGAGCACGTTTTTGGTCCACTCGTCGATGTCTTTCTTGGGGATGTCGGCCCAGCGCTTGCCCTCCCAGCTGCCGAAGTCCATCTCGGCCAGTGCGGGTTCGACGGTGTTCTCGGTGGTGATGGCGTCGGCCAGCCAGCGGCAGCGCTGGCGTGGACTGGTGAAAACCGCATCGAAGGGCCCATGCTCGGCGATGAGCTGACGCGTGAACTCGGGAATTTGTGCCAACGATTCCGCCGACAGCAGCGTATCGGCGCGGCCGTAGCAGATACCTTTTTCCAGCGAGACCGACAGATGGCGCACCAGCACGAGCGGCATGGTTTCTTGTCCCCGAACCGCAAACCCCAACAGCAATGCCCCCACGCTACCGGGTGGAGGCAGGCAAGGCAATCAGGGCGGCGGCGCCTGGTGGAGCGAAGCGTTTTGAGCCTCCGCTTTGCGCAGCACATCCAGTGCCGCGCAAAGCTGTTCGACGCCCTGCACCATGCGCGGCCCGGCGCGGGCCAACAGGTCAGGGTCGATGGCGATCAACTGCGGCTGCACGCGCGCGGCCTTGGCAAAGCGCGCCCAGTAGGCGGCAACTGCGGCGGTATCGGCGGGTGCGTGGATCACTACACGCGGTTGCGCGGCCAGCACCGCTTCGTCCGTGACCGGCGCCGCCAGTGTCGGCAAGTCACTGAACACATTGATGCCGCCACAAAGCGTGATTGCCTCGCTGATCGGGCTGCGGCGGTTGACGGAGTACACGGGTGCGGTTTCGATCTGGTACAGCACGCGCAAGGTCTGGCGGCCCTTGTCGATCCCCTGACGCGCTACCACCGCCGCCAGCCGCTGGCGATAGTCATCCGCCGCAGCCTTGGCCCTTGCAGTCGTTTGCAGTAACCGGCCCAGGTTTTCCAGCGCCTGCGGCACTTCGCTGATGCGCTCGATATGCAACATCGTCATCGGCAGCTGCAGAGCCTCCAGTTTGGCCCGCTGCGCGCTGGGCGTGCCGCCCTGCCAGGCGATGATGTGCGTCGGCTTCAAGGCCAGCAGGGCTTCGAGGTTGAGCTGCGCGACATCGCCCACCACGGGTAGCGTTTTCACCTCCGTCGGCCAGTCGCTATAGGCCCCCACAGCCACCAGCACTTCGCAGCCTGCGGCAGCGCAGACGAGTTCGGTCAGGTGCGGTGCCAAGGTGACGACGCGCGCGGTGTCGGCGGGCGCCGGCGCAGCCGGCTTGCCACAACCGACGAGGCTCGATGCGAGCAATGCGAAACCGATGCGGCTGATATGACGTTTCACGTCGGCGAGAGCGGATAGTGGCCAGCGCTTACTGTACGCGCATCACGATATCGGCCTCTCGACCGCATTCGCACGCTGCACTGAAGCGCAAGATGCCTTCATCCCTCGCAAGCCGCTCAGCGGCGTGCACGGCGGCGCAGCAGCGTGCCGCCGATGGCGACAGAGATCAGCAGCAGCGTAAACACGGCCCCTGCCCCGTCGCGCACATCCTTGCCCGCAAGCGGGGTGATCCACTCCCATTTGTGGGCGTAGGCGAACAGCGCGTCGCGGGTTCGGTCGTCGTCGGTGATGCGGGCGGCCAGGCGCTCGCTGGCAGTGTCGAGGTAGAAGGCGCTGTGCTGCGCGTCATCCAGTGCGGCGCGCCAGACCGGCAAACGCTTGAACAGGAAGCCGTAGTCCTCGCTGAACTTGAGCACGGGGGTGGACTGTGAAGCCGCCACAGGCACACCAAAGTGCGCCAGCAGTTCAGCGAGATGCAGCTGCTCGCCGTTGGCGATTTCACGCCCGGTTTGCGCCGAGACGTACTGCGCCGCCGATGCCGCGCCCGCACCCTCAGCCGGCTTGCTGTGGTGTTGATGCTCGCGCATGGCGAGGCCACGTTCCGTGGTGCTTTGTGGCGGCTGCAAGCTCCAGCGCCACACGGCCTCGCCGCCCAGCGACACCAGCACCACCCTGCTGGCAGATTGCGGCAGCGCTGCCAGTGGTGCGGTGAGCTTGACGCTGGCAACACGCAGCGGACGCTGCGGCGAATCAGCCCGCTCGCGTTCGGCATTGTCCCAGCCCTGCACGAAACCGCTCACCGCCCAGGCAAGCACAGCGACGGCGACCGTGATGCCGCCCAAACGATGGGCGCGGCGCAGGTTCCAGCGTCGG
>JAKFXK010000007.1 GCA_021731445.1 Nevskiaceae bacterium
TCGGTTCGGGCGGCAGTTTTGCCACTGCTGCGGCGCGCGCGCTGGTCGAACACAGCGAGCTGGGTGCCAAGGACATCGTCGAGAAAGCCCTGCACATTGCTGCCGACATCTGCATTTACACCAACCACAATCTCACCATCGAGGTGATCGAGTGATGAGCGACGCTTCTGCTGCACCGACTGTTAGCCCGGAAGGCATCAACCTCACCCCGCGCGAAATCGTCGCGGCACTCGACCAGCACATCGTCGGCCAGGCCAACGCCAAGCGCGCGGTCGCCGTGGCCTTGCGCAATCGCTGGCGCCGCCAGCAGACGCCGATCGGCATGCGCGGCGAGATCACGCCCAAGAACATCCTGATGATCGGCCCCACCGGGGTCGGCAAGACCGAGATTGCGCGCCGACTGGCGAAGCTCGCCAACGCGCCGTTCGTGAAAGTGGAGGCCACCAAGTTCACCGAAGTGGGCTATGTCGGCAAGGATGTCGACACCATCATCCGCGACCTCGTCGAAGCGGCGATGAAGCAGACCCGCGAGCAGGCCACCCGCCGTGTGCGCGACAAGGCCGAAGCCGCCGCCGAAGAGCGCGTGCTCGACGCACTGGTGCCACCGCCGAAGGATTTTGGCGAGGCGAGCGATGTGCGCCAGACCGAGTCGGGCGCGGCGCGCCAGGTGTTCCGCAAGCGCCTGCGCGAGGGCAAGCTCGACGACACCGAGATCGAGATCAAGCTCAGCGGCGTGCCGCCGAATGTCTCTCTGATGGGCCCACCTGGCATGGAGGAAATGACGCAGCAGTTGCAGTCCATGTTCTCGCAGATGGGCAATGGCAAGCCGCGCAGCAAGAAAATGAAGATCGCCGACGCCATGCGTCAGCTCGCCGACGAGGAAGCCGGCAAGCTGGTCGATGAGGAGGCAATCAAGACCGAAGCGCTGAAGAACGTCGAGGAGAACGGCATCGTTTTCATCGACGAGATCGACAAGGTGGCCAAGCGCGGCGAGTACGCAGGCGCGGATGTTTCCCGCGAGGGCGTGCAGCGCGACCTCCTGCCGCTGATCGAAGGCTCGACCGTCTCGACCAAGTACGGCACGGTGCACACCGACCACATCCTGTTCATCTGCTCCGGCGCGTTTCACCTGAGCAAGCCCAGCGACCTCATCCCCGAGCTGCAAGGCCGCCTGCCGATCCGGGTCGAACTCGAGGCACTCAAGGTCGAGGATTTCGTGCGCATCCTGCAAGAGCCCAACTACTCGCTCACCGAGCAGTACAAGGCGCTGCTGGCGACCGAGGGTGTGACTGTGGTGTTCGCACCCGAAGGGGTGAGACGGCTCGCCGAAGTGGCCTTCCAGGTCAACGAGAGCACAGAGAACATCGGCGCGCGCCGCCTGCATACGGTGATGGAGCGGCTGCTGGAAGAAGTGGCGTTCGATGCGCCGGATCGCGCCGGCTCTACACTCACAGTCGATGCCGCCTACGTCGAGACCAAGCTCGGCAAGCTGGCGGGCAACGAAGATTTGAGCCGTTACATCCTCTAGCTGACCCCGAAAGTTTTGTCCGCGCTACGAGGCATGCAAGTCAACCCACATCAGCCACCACTCAGACTTGCCCCAGAGCGTGGCGGACAAAACTTTTGGGAGAGCGTCTGATGGCAACGGCACCCACGCCGACAGGCATCAAGCTGCTGAGTGCTGAGCGTGTGCTTGAAGTGCGCTATGCCGACGGTCGTCAGTTCTCGCTGCCCTGTGAATACCTGCGCGTGTTCTCGCCGAGTGCCGAAGTGCGGGGCCACGGTCTGGAGGAGCCGGTGCTGGTGCCGGGCAAGAAGGATGTGGGCATCAAAGAGATCAAGCCGGTCGGCCGCTATGCGGTGCGACTGGTCTTTGACGACGGGCACGACACTGGCCTGTACTCCTGGGAGGTGTTCTGGCTGCTTGGCCAGGAGCAGGAGAAAAACTGGGCGCGCTATCTCTCACGCCTCGCCGAACACGGCATGAGCCGCGAGCGCGATCTGGTGAAGCTCTCGGCGCTGCCGAAGAAATACACCCCAGCAGCACACTGATGCGCTTGCACCGCGCGCGTCGCAGGGCGCAACATCCGCGCCCATGAAAATCGTCATCCTTGGGGCAGGGCAGGTGGGTGGTACGCTGGCCGAGAATCTCGCCGGCGAGGCCAACGACATCACGGTGGTGGATACCGACCCGGCGCTGCTCGCAGCACTTGCCGAGCGACTCGATCTGCGCACCGTGCTCGGCTACGCCAGCCATCCGGCGGTGCTCCGCCGCGCAGGTGGCGAAGATGCGGATCTGCTCATCGCCGTCACCGATAGCGACGAGACCAACATGCTCGCCTGCAAGATCGCCCACACCATGTTCCGCACGCCGACCAAGATCGCGCGCGTGCGCAGCGTCGAGTACCTGAAAGACCGCGACGTGCTGTTTTCGCAAGAAGCCCTTGCGGTGGACATGTGCATCAGCCCGGAGCAGCTGGTGACGGAGTACATCCACCGTCTCATCGAGTATCCCGGCGCTCTGCAAGTGGTCGATTTCGCCGATGGCCGCGTGCGCCTGGTCGGGGTGCGCGCCTATTACGGCGGCCCGCTGGTGAGCCGCCAGCTGAAGGAGCTGCCCGCACATCTGCCCAAGGGTGTCGATGCGCGCGTCGCCGCCATCTACCGGCGCGGCAAGGCGATCCTGCCGCAGGGTGACACCATCATCGAGGCCGAGGACGAGGTGTTCTTCGTCGCGGCTAGCGAACACATCCCCAAGATCATCGCGGAGCTGCGCCGCCACGACAAACCCGTCAAGCGCGTGATGCTGGCAGGCGGCGGCAACATCGGCTTGCGGCTGGCCAAGGCGCTCGAGGACAAGGTGCAGGTCAAGATCATCGAGAAGGACAAGGCGCGTGCGCAACAGCTCGCCATCGAGCTTGACCATGCCGTGGTGCTGGTCGGCGATGCCGCCAGCGAGTCGCTGCTGATCGAGGAGAACATCGACGACATCGACGTGTTCTGCGCCATCACCAATGATGACGAGGCCAACATCCTCTCCGCCATGCTGGCCAAGCGACTCGGCGCGGCGAAGGCGCTGGTGCTCATCAACCGCATGGCCTATGTGGATCTGGTCGAGGAAAACTCGGCGGTGGACATCGCCATCTCGCCCCAGCAGTCCACCGTCTCGGCACTGCTCGCGCATGTGCGGCGCGGCGATGTGGTGAAGGTGCATACCCTGCGTCGTGGTGCGGCCGAGGCCATCGAGGCCATCGCCCATGGTGATGCCAAAAACAGCAAGGTCGTGGGCCGCCGCATCGAGGAAGTCAGGATGCCCGTCGGCACCACCATCGGCGCCATCGTGCGGGGCGAAGAGGTCATCATTGTCCATCACGACACGGTGATCCAGGCCGAGGATCACCTGATCCTGTTCATCGTCGACAAGAAGAAAACCCGCGAAGTGGAAAAACTCTTCCAGGTTGGCCTGGGTTTTCTCTGACAGCGCTCAATCGCGCCAGAAACTCGGCGTGAAGATGACAAACACGGTGAAGATTTCCAAGCGGCCCAGCAGCATCGCAAAGGTGCAGACCCAGGTCTGGAAATCGTTGAGCACGCCGAAGTTGCTGGCGGGGCCAATCACACCCAGGCCGGGGCCGGTGTTGTTGATCGAGGCGATGATGGCGGTGAATGAGGAGATGAAATCCAGCCCCGTCGCCAGCAGGATGAAGGTGAGCAGCAGGATGCTGATCGAGTAGAGGTGGATGAAGCCGAGCACGGCCGTCACCACCTTCTGCGGAATCACTTTGCCGCCCAGCTTGATGACCTGCACGGCGTTGGGGTGCATCAGCGTGAACATCTCGCTCCTGCTCTGCTTGAACAGGATCAGCATGCGGATCATCTTGATGCCGCCGCCGGTGGAACCCGAAGAGGACACCACGCAGGACAGCAGCAGGAACACCAGTGGTGCAAAGATCGGCCAGAGGCCGTAGTCGGTGTTGGCGAAGCCGGTGGTGCTGGCGATGGAGACCAGGTTGAATGCCGCGAATCGCAGCGCCTGCCAGTAGTCCGGATACACCCCCTGGAGCCAGATGAACACGCTGACGATGGCAGTGGCCGCGACCAGCAGCGCGAGCAGGGCCTTGGCTTCTGCATCCTGCCAATAGCTACGCAGACTGGCGCTGCGCCAGACCTGGAAATGCGTCGAGAAATTGATGCAGGCAAACAGCATGAAGAAGATCGCCACTGCCTCGATCTGTGGCGAATTGAAAAAGCCGAAGCTGCTGTCGTGGGTCGAAGCCCCGCCCAGCGAGAGGGTCGCAAAGGCATGGCAGATCGCATCCAGCCAGCTCATACCCGCGATGCGAAAGCCGATCGCGCACAGAAAAGTCGCGGCGATGTAGACCAGCCACAGCGACTTGGCCGTCTGGGTGATGCGCGGGGTGAGCTTGTCGTCCTTGATCGGCCCTGGTGTCTCGGCCTTGTAGAGCTGCATGCCGCCGACACCGAGCAGCGGCAGGATCGCCACTGCCAGCACGATGATGCCCATGCCGCCCAGCCAGCTCAGCTGGTGCCGCCAGAAGTTGAGCGAAGGGGCCAGCGTGTCCAGCCCCGTCAGCACCGTGCCGCCGGTGGTGGTCACACCCGATACGGTCTCGAACATCGCGTCGGTGAACGACAAACCTTCGATGCCGAGCATCAGCGGCAGCGTCGCCGAGGCACTCATCAACACCCAGGTGAGTGCGACCAGCAGAAAGCCTTCGCGCGGATGGATGTCGCGCTTGGCCTGCCGGGTCAGCAGCCACAGCAGTGTGCCGATGGCGAGGTTGATTGCCATCGAGACCAGAAACTGCCAGTGCTGCCCGTCGCCGTATATCAAGGCGCAGGCAATGGGCAGCAGATAGGTGCTGCTGAACAGCATCAACAGCAGGCCGAGAACCCGGATGACAGGCAGCAGGCCGCGCACTGCCGCGCTTTTACTGGATCGCATGGGGTGAGAGTGTAGCCGTGCTGAAGTTTTCGCTGACGTCGTCAGCAAAAACGCGGGTGTATATTTGCCGCTCGTTAAACAGCGGCTGCCTTCAGCGGCCCAAGACTTCAATGAGGAGAGAGCCATGACCGCAGCCGTGCTTGCCATGCCGGAAACCACCACGCTCGACGCCGAAGTGCGTCGCGTGTTCGAGAAGCAGTTCGATGCGGCCATCCGGCTCCGGCGCTCCACCGCCGACGAGCGCATCGCCAAGATCAAGAAGCTCAAGGATTGCCTGCTCGCGCACACCGACGCACTGCACCTGGCGATGGAAAAGGACTTCCGAAAACCTGCAGTCGAGGTCGATCTCACCGAGATCCTGCCAGTGGTTTCCGAGGCACAGGATGCCATCCGCCACACCCGCAAACGCATGAAGCCGCAGGGCGTCTGGCCGACCATGCTGACGGGTGGCCTGAAAGGCTATATCCAGTACGAACCCCGTGGCCGTTGCCTCATCATCGCGCCTTGGAACTATCCGGTGAATCTCTGCTTCTCGCCGCTGGTCAGCGCGATTGCCGCTGGCAACACCGCCATCCTCAAACCCAGCGAGATGACACCGCACACCACCGCCGTGATCGTCAAGATCGTCAAGGAGACCTTCAGCGAGGATGAGGTGGCGATCTTCGAGGGCGATGCGGCGACTTCCACGGCGCTGCTGGCGCTGCCTTTCGACCACATTTTCTTCACCGGCTCGCCCGCAGTCGGCAAGGTGGTGATGGCGGCCGCCGCCAAGCACCTCACCAGCGTCACGCTCGAACTCGGCGGCAAGTCGCCGACCATCGTCGATGAGACCGCCGATCTCGATCTCGCCGCCCGCAACATCCTCTGGGGCAAGTTCACCAATGCCGGACAAACCTGCATCGCGCCCGACCATGTGTTCGTCCACGAGTCGGTGAAAGCGGCTTTCATCGAAAAAGCCAGTGCAGCACTCAAGGCCAGCTACGGTGCGACCGATGCCGAGCAGTCGCGCTCGCCTTGTCTCAGCCACAGCGTCAACCAGCGCCACGCCGGTCGCGTTGCTGACCTGATCGAAGATGCGAAAGCCAGGGGTGCGACCCTGCTCGCAGGCGGTAGCGTCAACGTCGCCGACCAGTGGGTCGCACCGACACTGCTCACCGACATCCCCAGAGACGCGAAGATCATGTCGGAAGAAATCTTTGGCCCGGTGCTGCCCATCATTGGCTACAGCAAGCTGCAAACGGTGATCGACGAGATCAACGCCAATCCCAAACCGCTGGCCTTGTACGTGTGGAGCAAGAACGAGGACAACATCAAAAAAGTGATGAAGGAGACTTCATCCGGCGGTGCCTGCATCAACCACACGGTCGTGCATTACCTGCATGGCAATCTGCCGTTTGGCGGCGTCAACAATTCCGGCATCGGCTCGGCTCACGGCATCTTCGGCTTCAAGGCGTTTAGCCACGAGCGCGCGGTGATCCGCACCCGTTTCATGGTGGCGAGGATTTTCTTCCCGCCGTACTCCAACTTCATGAAGAAAATGGTGCAGGCGCTGATGAAGATCGTCTGATTGATGACTGCTGTGCCAAGCCCCGCGCTGTGCGCGGGGCTTTTTCGTTGTCGGGAAGCCTTGTCGTAAAGTGCTGGCAAGCCTTGCCTCGACTTGCCCCATGCCCTTCCGCCTTGCTGTGCTTGCCCTCGTGATGACTGCCACTGCCCACGCTGCCGTCCCCATTCCCGACCCGCAGTTTTCAAAGGACTGGGCCGAGACGCAGAAGTACGCGCTGGGCCGCCCTACCGCGCTGCGCTTCACGCCCGATGGTCGACAGTTGTTCTTTCTGCGCAGCGGCGCGCGTGACTCGACGCGACGGCTGTATGTGTTCGATACCGCCACCGCCGAGACGCGCGAACTCATCACGCCGCAGCAGGTGTTGGGCAACGCCGACGAGGTGCTGAGCAAAGAGGAAAAGGCACGCCGCGAACGCCTGCGCCTCACTGCCAAGGGCTTCGCCAGTTTCGATCTCACCCCCGATGGCGAGACCCTGCTGCTGCCGCTCTCCGGCAAGCTGTTCGCGCTCGACCTCGCCACCCACAAACTGCGCACACTGGACGATGGTGCTAAGCCCGCACTCGACGCTCAACTCTCGCCCGATGGCAGCAAGGTCGCCTTTGTGCGCGACTACGACCTCTATCTGCGCGACCTCAAAACCACGAAAGAAACACGCCTCACCCAGGGCGGCAGCGAGTCGCTGCAGCACGGCCTGCCGGAGTTCATCGCGCAGGAGGAGATGGGCCGTTTCCAAGGCTTCTGGTTTTCGCCCGATAGCCAGACCATCGCCTACGAGCAGGCCGATCATTCAGAGGTCGAACGCTTCAGCATCGGCGACCCCGCCAAACCTGAGGAGGCCGCCGAAGGTTTCTATTACCCGCGTCCCGGCAAGAACAACGTGCGCGTGCGTCTGGGCCTCATGCCTGCCAAGGGTGGTACGACAAGGTGGGTGAAATGGGACGCGGAGAAATATCCCTATCTGCTGCGCGTCTACTGGCCCAAGACGCAGCCGGTGCAAGCCCCGCTGACGCTGATCGTGCAGACCCGCGACCAGCGCGAGCAGGCCATCCTCACCGTCGATGCCAAGGGCAATACCCAGACGCTGCTGGTGCAACGCGACCCCGCCTGGCTCGACCCCGATTTCAGCTTGGTGCGCTGGCTGCCGGACGGCGGCGGCTTTCTCACCGCCAGCGAGGAGAGTGGTGAGAGCCAGTTACTGCAATACGATGCACAGGGCCGCAATGCCCAAGTGCTGATTGCGCGCGGCTTCGATGCCGTCTGGGGTGTGGCCGACGATGGCCGCGTCACCGCCACCCGCTTCGCCACGCCGCAGGAGGTGCAGCTGCTGCGCCTCAGCACCCGGCCAGGTGCAGCCGCTCCCGAAGTGCTGGCCCGCGGCCCCGGCGAACGCATGGCGCGGCTCGCGCGCGGCAGCGGCCATTACGCCATCACCCAGTCCACGCTCGATGCGCCTGCGGTCACGATGGTGTTCGCGCCCGATGGCAAGCCGCTCGCCGAGCTGCCCAGCGTGGCGGAGTCACCGCGCGTATGGCCAGCGCCGGAGCTGATGACGGTAGAAGTCGCGGGTCAGACCTACCACGCCGCCGTGCTCAAGCCGCGCGATTTCGATCCGAAGAAAAAATATCCGGTGATCGATTCGGTCTACGGCGGCCCGACGGTGACGGTGGTGACGGCGAATGCCGTGGGGTATCTGCGCGATCAGTGGCTGGCCGACCACGGCTTCATCGTGGTCAAGATTGATAATCGCGGCACGCCGCGCCGCAGCCGGGAATGGACGCGCGCTTTCAAGAATCGTGATGGCAGGAATGGCGATGCGCTGTCGGTCATCGTCAACGACCAGGCGGCAGTTCTGAAGGCGCTGGCCGAAAAAATCCCGCAGATGGACGCAGGCCGCATCGGTATCACCGGTTGGAGCTATGGCGGCACTTCGAGTGCCGCGGCGGTCGTATTGCGGCCCGATGTATTCAAGGCGGCGGTCGCGGGTGCGCCCGTCACCGACTGGCGCGACTACGACACGCATTACACGGAGCGTTATCTGGATACGCCCGAGGCCAACGCCGAGGGCTATGCGAAATCAGACCTCGTCGCCCGCGCCAGCGAGCTGACGCGACCGCTGCTGCTGATCCACGGCAGCGGCGACGACAACGTCTATTTCTTCCACTCGCTCAAACTCGCCGATGCGCTGTTCAAGTCAGGCAAGTCTTTCGAGTTCCTGCCGCTGGTCAACTTCACACACATGGTCGCCAATCCGCTGGTGCAGCAGCGTCTCGATGAGCGGGTCAGCGAGTTCCTGATGCGGCATCTCGGCGGACCAGTCAAACCATAGTTACCGGCGTCTGCGTACGGCCATGAACAAGCCGAACAGGCGCATTGCCCAGGACGAATAGCGCGCGCCCAGCGCAGCAGTCACAGCCAGCAACAGAACCCGCTGGATCAAATGCGGATTCGCCACCAAGAGCTGCATCAACAGGCTGCGGGGTTGATAAGGCTGCATCGCGGTGCTGGTCATAACGGAGTCGGAAGCAGCGACGTCGATAGGGGCCACTGGCTGGGGCGGACGCACGAACTGACTGTGCAACTGGCTGCGTTGCTGATCCATGCGCTGTGCGATGGCTTGGGCGGATTCGGCGGTGGCGCTCATATCAGCTCCCGGATCAGATCGAAATCGCGTTTCAATTGTTGGCTGCTGACGACAAATCGCAGTGCCGCCCTTGTATTCAGACGCTTCACACACCAGATGCAGTAGCCGATGCCGCCGAGCAACAAGGCGGCGCCCGCGAGGATGGTGTGCGTGCGGTATTCGCTGTTCCAGTACGAAGCCACCAGCAGGGTCAGGCCCATCATCAGGCTCAGTTGCAGCAGCAAGGCCAGCGCAAACCAGCAGCCCAGGACGCCGCCAAAACGCGCAAGCTCTTGCCCGCTTTCGAGGCGCAACAGATCGGCGTGATCGCCGAAGTGTTCCAGCAGTAGACGGAAGGCAGCACGTAGGCCCGGTGGTTCGACCACCGGGCCTGCGGCTGCTGCACTCACTGTCGGCATATCAGTCGATGCCGTGGTGGTCATGGCCGTGCTCTAGCGACGGCTGATGACAACGCCGAGCAGAAGACCGACGGCAAAGCCCACACCAATCGCCTTCCAAGGCTCGTCGTGGACATAGGTGTTCACACCTTCGGCCTGATGCCTGGCTTGCGTGACCACCTGATCGCCTGCGGCCTTGGCCTGCGCCTTGTAATCGGCGATGCGGCTGCTGATGTCGCCCTTGATCTTGCTGACGTCGAGTGCGCCGTGGGTTTTGCTGCTCACCATTTCTTCGAGATCAGCGATGAAATTTTTGACTTCACTGCCGATCACCGAGCTGCTGGCTTTGACTTCGGCGGCGACATTCTCGGCAGTGGTCTTGGCTTTGTCTGCTGCGTGGCTGGCGGTGGTTTTGTAGTCGTCCATCGTGGCGGATGTATTCATGGGGGCTTCTCCTGTCATTGGGGGTGTGTCGCTGCGCGATCGGCAACGACGACAACAACCAAGCTAGGCAATGCCTCTGAATCCACCATGAAGTGCCGCGCACCTCTATTTACTTCGACCACACACTACGTGCCGGGGGCCAAGGGTTATACGGGCTATCCGACGCTGGCGATCAGAAATAGGTCTCCACGGTCGTCGGCTGCCAGCCGTACAGCGCCGAAAAATCGGCGTTGACATAGCCCCAGTAGGCGAGCGTCTGGCTCAGCACCGTATTCGAGACGGCACCGCCGTTACCGGCCACTGCGCCCCCCTCGCGCCCGGTGAACTGGTGCCGCAGGCTTAGGGTGAGTCGACCACCTTGCACCGGCTGGGTGATGTAGCTCCAGAGCCGCCCCACGGCGGTGATCTCTTCCTCAGAGGTATTGGTGCGCGTGCTGGCCCCGGTTGCGGCCGTATAGCTGCCCTGCGAATGGCGGCGGAACCCCACGGTGTCGATCAGCTGATCCCAGCGTGCCCCGCCGCCCTGCACTGCGGCGAAGGTCACCAGCGCCGCGATGCCCGGCTCCGCCAACACGACGTCGGTGAGCACGCGGATGTCGCGTTCGACGTCACCGGCACCTGGCGCACTGGCCAGCGCACTGTCGCTCACCGTGACCGGCCCGGCCTGGAAGGTCTTGAAGCGCCCGCTGGCGTCGAAGCTGCGCACGTAGCTGGCTCCGAAGCCGCCGCGGCCCTGCTCCATCAAGGGTGTGAGTGCCACGCGGGATTGCAGCTCGCTGAGCTTGGCCTGTTCCACCATTGGGTCGTCAGCGGGGCCGTTGAGCAGCGTTCGCGCGCCATCGGCGTCGGTGCTGATGGTCTGGCCGCCGGTTTCAGACACGACACCGAGCCAGAACACCGCAGGCGCCTGCAGCGAGCCGAGCACGAACACCACCTCGTTGGACTTGAAGTCCGAGAAGCTGCTGATGAAGGTAAAGGCATCTGCGACCTGATTACGCAGGCCCGCAAACAGCATGGTGCCAAAGCGACTTGGCACGCCACGCGGATCGCTCGCCGCACCGTCGTCTCTGAAGGTCTGCGAGCCATTGGCGATCCAGGGCAGGGCCTGGGGGTTGGGCTCGCTGGCGACGGTCATCGCAACTGAAACGCCATCGGCATACAGAGTTTTGTCGAAGCGCACGGCACGCCACTCGCCTGCTGGCACTTCGATGCGCAGTGCATTGCGCTTGAGGGTGTCGAGTGTCAGCCGATTCGGTACCGGTGCCGTCGCCTGCGGTGCGCTAGGGGCAGGTGTCGGCATCTGCACAGGGGGCGCGGGTGCCGGTGTGACCGCAGGGGGCTGCATGACGGCGGCGGGGCTAGAGGCACTGCCGGTGCCGCCACCGCAGGAGAGCAGCATGCAGCTCGACAGGGCGATAGAGACAGCAAACAGTGGGGATCGCATGAAGTCCCGGTGGCGGCTGGCCAATCAGCGCCGCAGTGGTGTCGTGAACATCCAGTCACAACGGCCCAGATGGACACTGGTTGACGTGCCTCCGGTACGCGCGCTCAAGGCACGGGCGGGTCGCCGATGAAGCCCGTCACGTACTCCGCAACGAGGGCCGCGTACTCGGCCAACGGCAGAGAGTGCGGACTCTCGTTGAGTGCGGCGAACAGCAGCTGCTGCTGAAAACGGTTGAACTCGGCCACCACCAGGGTATCGGCCGTCGGATTGGCGACCAGCAGCGGCGGCTTGCGATGGCGCATGGCAGGCCAGCAGGCTAGGGCGATATCGAGGCTTGCGCAATCGTCATGCCAATCGGCTTAAAATCTTAAGCCAAGTCAACGCCTGCTAGGGGCAGGCGTTGTTTAAACAACGGCAAATGAAAAAGGATGGGAATCCATGCAACTGATGCACTCTGCCTCGCCTCGCTGAAGCAATGCCTCGCGTCATTCTGATCTCTGCGGCCTTGGCCCTTTCGGCCTGCGGTGGCGGCGCTGGTGACGCGCCATCGCCTAGCCCCGCACCCACACCTGCGCCGACGCCCGCGCCGCTGCCGACACCAACCCCTGCACCGACACCCACGCCAGCACCCACTCCCTCGCCGTCCCCTTCTCCGGGCACCAGCACGGTCTGCGGTTCGGCGTTTTTGGGCAATGCTTCAGCGGTATTCAGCAGCGCCAACTGCACCAGCTGCACCAACAGGACGCCAGAGAACGCTGTTGATAACAGCGACACGACCGCTGCGAGTATTGACTTCAGCGGCGGTGGTGGCGTGGTCACTCTGCGAGCCGTGACACAGTCCGGAACAGTAGTCTCAGCAGGTCGTATGGCGGGCGCACTGATTCAGTTCCCTGCTGGCAGTAGCTCATCCACCTCGCTGACGATTTCGACTTTTCTAAATGATCAGATGCAGGAAAGTGGTGCAGGATTCGCCAATGGCCCCGATTCAACTACGACTTCGACGCCGAACTTCCACCGATTTGCCAATACAAAACCCTACAACCGCATCGATGTGACCATTGATCAGCGAGGAGTAGTGGCCGCAAGCCCGACGCGTCTCATCGAGGTTTGCAGCGAGTGACTGGGGGATGCAAAAGCGCAGCAGGTAGGGCGGGTCGAGACCCGCCGGGATGTGGCGCACGATAGGCAGTGGCGGGTCTTGACCCGCCCTACTTCTACTTCAGTTCCGCCGATGACTTGCCCAGCAGCCGCCGCGCAATGATCAAGAGCTGTATCTGCTGCGTGCCCTCGAAGATGTCGAGAATCTTGGCGTCGCGCGCCCATTTCTCCAGCAGCTCGTCCTCGCTGTAGCCGGCCACACCACACAGCTCAACACACTTCAGCGCGACATCGACACAGGTGCGCCCGGCCTTGGCTTTGGCCATCGAGGCTTGCAGGCTGTTGGGCTGGCGGTTGTCGGCCATCCAGGCGGCTTGCAGGGTCAAGAGGCGCGCGGCCTCGTAATCGGCTTCCATGCGCAGCATTTCGGCGGCAGCGGCGTGTTGCAGGCGTGCGGGCTTGCTGTAGTCGATCTCTACGCCTGCGCCTTTCAGCAAGTCGCGCGTGCGTTCGAGGCAGGCGCGGGTGAGACCCACGGCCATGCCGGCCACCAGCGGGCGGGTGTTGTCGAAGGTCTGCATCACGCCGGCAAAACCTTTTTCGACGTTGACCTCCGGCGTGCCGAGCAGATTCTCTTTCGGCACGCGCACGTCTTTCAGCACGAAGGCGGCGGTGTCGCTGGCGCGGATGCCGAGTTTGTGTTCGAGGCGTGCCAGCTCGAAGCCGGGTGTGCCTTTTTCGACCACGAAGCTCTTGATGGCGGCGCGACCGACATTGCGGTCGAGGGTCGCCCACACCACCACGAGATCGGCGCGTGCGCCACTGGTGACGTAGATTTTTTCGCCGTTCAGTACGTAATGGTCGCCATCCAGCCGCGCCGTGGTGCGGATGTTGGCGCTGTCTGAGCCGGTGCCGGGTTCGGTGATCGCCATCGCCGCCCAGCGGCCCTTGAAGCGGGCGAGCTGCTCGTCATTGGCCACGGCCGCGATGGCAGAGTTGCCCAGGCCCTGTCGCGGCATGCCGAGCAGAAGACCGACATCGCCCCAGCACAGCTCGATGATGCCGAGTACGGTGGAAAGATTGCTGCCGTTGCGGTTCTCGCCCGTGTCGCTCGTGCGCTCGCGGCCAGCGCCTGCGGCACCCGCGCCACCGCCGCCACCGCCCGCGTTCACGCCATCCAGCAGGCTGGCGAGCATCAGCAGTTCCTTCGGCTCCGCATGCTCGGCGCGATCATATTTGCGCGAGATGGGGCGGAACATCTGCGCGGCGACCTGGTGCGCCTGAGCGACGAGGCCGGTGAACTTTCTGGGGGTTTCGAGGGAAATCATTGCTTGCTCAACCTTCTTTTCCCTCTCCCTCCGGGAGAGGGGCAGGGGTGAGGGAGCTCAGGTCGGGGGCCGCCGCAAACTAGCAGATGGCGCACCCTCATCCGTCGCTCCGCGACACCTTCTCCCGGAGGGAGAAGGGATAGAAAAACTAGACCAGAACGACGCCTTCCATGAAGCCACAGGCGCGCAGGTCTCGGTACCAACGCTCGACTGGATACTCCTTGGTGAAGCCGTGGCCGCCGAGTACCTGCACGCCGTCGTTGCCGATCTTCATCGCCTTGTCGGTCGCGAGCTGTCGAGCGATGGCGGTTTCACGGACGAAGTCCTCACCGCGCTCGGCCTTTGCTACGGCACGCCAGGTGGCGAGGCGCAGGCCATCGAGTTCGACTGCGATATCGGCAATCATGAAAGCCACCGCCTGCCGGTGACTGATGGGCTCGCCAAAGGCGATGCGCTCGTTGGCGTAGGGGATGACGTGATCCAGCACCGCCTGCCCGCAACCGATGGCGAGTGCGCACCAGGCCAGCCGCGAGAGTGCGATGCACTCGGCGTAGTCCTCTGCGCTACCCAGCAGGGCTTCGGCTTCGAGCTTCACATTGCTGAGAGTCAGGCGAGCCGTCGCGGCGGCACGCAGACCCATCGCCGGTTCGGCTTGCAGGGTGAGACCTTTGGTTTTGGACTCGATGAGGAACAGGCGCGGTGCGCCGTCCAGCATCGCCGCCACCACAAACAGTTCGCAGTCGGCAGCACGCGGCACCAGAGATTTTGCGCCGTTCAGTACATAGCCGCCGTCGCTGCGGATGGCAACGGTGGTAAGCGCGAAGGCATCGAACAAGGGTTGTGCTTCGTGCACGGCGAGCGCGGCGACAGGTGGGTTGTCGCCTGCGAAAGCGGGCAGGTATTGCGCTTGTTGTGTCTCGTTGCCCCAGAGTGCGAGTGCGGTGGCGACTGCACTTGGCGCGAGACAGGCGACGGCGAGCGAGAGATCGCCTTCGGCCAGCGCAGAGGCGATCAGCACGTTGGTGACGGCGCTGCGCTCGCTGCCTGCACCGCCCAGATCCTCGGGGATGCAAAGGGCGGTAAAACCGAGCGCGGCACTCTCTTGCAGCAGGGTGGCGGGCGCTGCACAGGCGCTATCTGCAGCACTGGCTGCCACGCGCAGCTTTTCGTGAGCAAAGCTGCGTGCGGCATCGCGCAGCATCTCCTGCTCGCTCGTTGGGTTGAGGTCGAACAGACCCGCGTCCGCTGCGCGCGGCAGGCGTGCGGGCTTCAGCAGTTTTTGTGCGGCCTTGAAGCTGCGGCCCGCCTTGCCAGCGACGGCGAAGCCCGCGCGGGTGGAGTGGTACAGCCCGCGCTCCGCAAGCTTGCGCAGACCGAGCTTGTCCACTGTGCTGGAACCCGCCAAGCGGTTGAGGGCCTTGAGGCCAAAGCCCATCGCGGATTCAGCAAATGACATGCAAGACCCCTAAAAGACGTAGCTGAGACTGAGCGAGATGTTGTCGCGGTCGCTGCGGGTGTTCTCGCGGCGCTTGCCGCCGAAGAAGGTTTGATACAGCACACGGCCGGTGATGCTGGGGGTGAAATTGACCTCGGTGCCGCCAACGAACTCCTTGCGACCCTGCGCGAAGTTCTGCTGCGGGAACGGCGAGGTGCCTTCGACATCCCAACTCAAGAGGAAGGTGGGCTTGAGCGACCAGCCGAACACCACGTCGTTGTATTCCATGCGGACGAGGCTGCGCAGTCCCCAGGCAAAGTTTTCGGCAAAGCCGCGCGTCTGCTGGCTTGGGTTGAGTTTGCAGGTGTATTCCTTCGGCGCACCGGTGACGGTGCCGGTGCAGGAGTTGGCGGCGGTCAGCCCCGTACCGTCGGCCCCTGCGCCGTAGTGGCTGTTGAGAAAAGTGCCGCCCTCGATCTGCAACTCGTCGAGTTTGGGCAGCCCCACTACATGGGTGAAAGCGGCCTCGGCGAGCAGGATCACCTGATCCGCGCCGAAGGGGTTTTGCGACCAGATGCGGATGCCGGTGATGTCGAACTGGCCGATGCCCGCGGTCTCCCAGCCCCGGATGTACTGGTTGGGGCCAACACGGCCCAGGTTGCGGTAGTCGACCAGAAAGCTGGGGATGGCGTGCTCGGCGGAGGGCAGGGTAGAGGTGCCGAGTTCCGCAAGGCCGGCGAGCAGCGGCACCGGAATGTCGGCGGGTGTGACGCCGAGCTGGGCCAGCACATCGGCCAGCGAGCCACCCACGCCGCCGGGTGTTGCCTGCACATCGTTGGCGGGGAAAGCCGGTTGCAGGCCGGCATAGACCAGGTCCGGCAGGTGCACCTGCAAGGGCGCGTTGGGCCGGTAGGAGTATTCACCGGAGAGCGAGATCTTGCCGAGAGTGGTGTTGAAGCTGATGCCGTAGAGCTGGATGTTTTCCGGATATTCCAGCAGCACCCGCAACGACTCGATCGGCAGCGGCTCCAGGCCCTCGCCGGGGATGCTGTCGCCCAGCGTGCCGGTGAAGCCGTTGCAGTCCATGATCGCGGCGGCGGCATCGGCGGAGTCGCGCGCGCAGCCTTCGTTGCTGGAGATCACCGAGGCATACGGCAGCCGCGAGTGGTAGTTGAGGAAGTGGAAACCCAGCTCGGTGCCGCCGCCCAGCCATTCGGCGTTGTAGATCACCCGCGCGCCGAACTGCCCCTGGCTGGATGGCATGCGCTCCTCCGGGTAGACCGTGACCGAGCTGGCGGTGAGCAAGCCCAGCGTGCCGACCGGGCGGAACTGGCGGTTGGGGTCTTCGCCGAACTGGCCGAGGCCGATGACGGCATAGGGGCCGTCGCCGGCGATGTCGTTGTCCGAGAAAAAGCTGCCGGCTGCGTCCGGCTCCACCGGCTTGAAGCCGAACTGGTAGACGAAATCGGCAGTGACGCTGTCGACCACGTCGGTCGAGAGCAGCACGGCGGGTACGGGCTGGAAGATTTCGTTGATCTCGCCACCCGGCATGCGCAAAAAATTGGCATTGGGCGGGTTGATCTCGTTGATCGCACCCAAGGCCACCAGATTGCTCTCACCCCAGCGGATGGTCTGCTGACCCACCGACAGCACCACGGCGCGGTCGGCCACCTCGGTGGTGTACTGCACGAAGGCATCGTAGAGCCGCACACCCTTGGCGAAGTTGTCGGCGATCTTGTTGGGGCGGCGCTGGTATTCGGCCTGGAAGTTGGTGTTGAAGTGCCGCTCGTTCAACTCGGCATTGACCGGGTCGTAATAACCCACGGCGCGCAGGCGGCCAAGAATCTCACCCCGCTCGAAGGTCACATCAGTGGCGAGCTTGGTGGTGGCTGAGACCAGGTCGTAGCGGTCGTAGTTGTTGTTGCCGTCGTCACCGTTGACGCCGAAGAAACTGCCCTGTGCTCGCACCAGCCGCGCGTTGGGCTCGGGGTCGCCGGAGAGCGAGTAGCAGTTGTCGGTGGCGCAGAGCTGCTGCTGGCCCGGCACGTTGAGCTTGCCGACGAGATCGTTGCTGCGCGTCTGCAGTCGCCAGGCAGCGCCAGTCGAGAGGCGGTTCTTGATGCCGAGATTGCCGCCGAACAGCTCGTATTCGAGTGCCTGGCTCGAAGGCGATGCTGCCAGCAGGGTAAGGGCCATCCATGGGGCGAAACGCATGCTCAATCTCCTCATCGCAATGTGCGGCTGCGTGCGTGCGCAGCCTTGTCCGAATGGGGCAAATTGTAGACGAACGTCCACACGATGCCATCGTGCAATGGCAAAGTTTAAAAACGCGGCGTATGCTCACGGCACACCACAAAAAGCGGTACTGCCGACAGGAGATACGCATGTTGAACAACATTCATCGGGGTCTTGCGCTTGCAGGTTTCATGTGGGCGCTTGCTCTGCCCGTGCATGCCGGCGTCAGCGCCGCCGAGGCTGCCAAGCTGGGTGCCACGCTCACCGCCGTCGGCGCTGAAGCGGCAGGCAACAAGGATGGCTCGATCCCCGCCTTCCAGGGCCGCAAGTTCTACGAGGGCAAAGACCCGGAACTGCTCACCATCACCCGCGCCAAGATGGAGGACTACCGCAAGAACAAGCCGGACGAACTCGAATCGCGCTTCAAGAAAGCCACCGGTGCGGAGTTTCAAACGCCGCTATTCGAGATCAATAAGGCCAACATGGCGCAGTACGCCGCCAAGCTGACCGATGGCCACAGAGCCATGCTCAACAAGTATCCGAGCTTCAAGATCAAGGTCTACAAGAGCGTGCGCCCGGCCTTCTTCCCGCCCGAGATCGAGGCCGCCACCAAGGCCAATGCAACCAGCGCCACGCTGACCGGCACCGATGATGTGAAGGGTGCCACCCTGGGCTTCCCCTTCCCCATCCCCAAGACGGGTGCTGAGGTGATCTGGAACCACAAGCTCAAGTTCCGTGGCACTTCGGTCAAACGCTACAACAACCAGGCCATCGTCAAACCGGATGGCTCCCTCGCCATCACCAAGCTGGTGGAGGACGTGAAGTTCAAGTACGCCAACCTCAAGGACCAACCCTGGGACGGCAAGGTCTACACGATGTACATGAGCGAGTCGGTGGCCCCCGCCAGCAAGGCCGGGCAGATCGTGCTGGCGCTGGAAACCTCTGACCTCGCCACGGGTGGCCGCACCGCCTACATCTACTCGCCTGGCACCGCCCGTGTGACGCGCGCACCTGACGTGGGCTACGACAACCCCGCGCTCAACACCGACAACGAGCAGTACAACGACCAGATCGACGTCTTCAACGGCGCGCTCGACCGCTACAACTGGAAGCTCGTCGGCAAGAAGGAGATGTACATCCCCTACAACAGCTTGCAGATCAACAGCCCCAAGCTGAAATACAAGGACATCCTCAAGCCCTTCCACGTCAACCCCGAATACGCGCGCTTCGAGTTGCACCGCGTCTGGGTCGTCGAGGCCAGCCTGAAGGCCGGGACCCGCCACAACTTTGCCAAGCGCACCTTCTATGTCGATGAAGATAGCTGGGCGATTGCGGTGGTGGACGACTACGACATCCGTGGCCAGATCTGGAAAGTGCAGGAGGCGCATCTCTTGAGCCTGCCCTTCATCCCCACCACCACCGGCATCCCCGAGCTGATCTACGACTTGCAGTCCAACCGCTACTTCGCCACCACCTTGACCAACGAAGACCCGGTGAGCGATTTCGAGGTGACGTACGACGACAAGTACTTCGAGTCCAGCAACCTCAAGCGCAAGGCCAAGAGCAAGTAGTCTTGCAGTCCCATCAGGCGCTGCCACTCCGCATCGGGGTGGCAGCGTTTTCACGTACGAGAACCCACCATGGCAACGGCAAAACCCAATGTGCTCGCAGACGCTTTGAAAGCGCCGCTGCCGACCGGCCTCGAAGGTCTCAGCAAGCCGCAGCTTGAAAAACTCGCGGTGGTCTTCGCCGCCGCCAAGACCCAGCAGCGCGCGGCCCTGCTGGCCTCAACCGAGGCGGCACTCAGCCATGTGCCGATGCTGCTGCGCGGTGCGGTGCGCAAGGTGCTGTTCGGATGAGCGCGCTCGCAAGCCGGGCCGAAGTGCTCAAGCTCGCCCGCCTGCTGGGCGCGGCTGAAAAGGACTTTTCTTTTCTCGCCGAGCACGACCCACTCGCCATCCGTGCCCTGCGCGAGCAGATGACTGCGCAGCTCTACGATGACGGCAAGGCGCTGCTGCAAACAGTGGCAGACG
>JAKFXK010000076.1 GCA_021731445.1 Nevskiaceae bacterium
CGCCTGCACCGACACCTGCACCTGCTCCAAGCCCGGCTCCTGCTCCTGCACCGGCTCCTGCACCCTCAGACGCAGGCAGCGAAACCGTGGTGCTGCTCCCTGATCAGTTCACTCCCATCGAGACCAGCACGAGCGACCCTGGCCCGGCCAGCAGCCCCAGTCCAAGCCCCAGCTCCAGCGAGGAAGAGAAGAAGGAAGAGGAATCCACCAAGACCGAGACGGCCAGCAACAGCGAGCCGCCGGCCGGCACGGTCGAGAAAGACAACGCCGCACCCGCCGCGCAGCAATGCGAAGCGATCTGAGCCCACCGGAGCGGATGCCATGACCTCTCACACCTTCTCGAAATCTCTGCGCCAGGGTCTGCTGCTCGTGGCGGCTCTGGGCGCAACGTTCGCCTTGCCGAACGCGAGCGCAGCCGAGACTCCAGCCGCCACCGTCGTGATGCTCACCGGCCGCGCCACTGCGCTCGCCGCTGGCGGCACCATCCGCACGCTGTCCAAGAACGATGCGGTGTACTCCGGCGAACTCATCAACTCCGGGCCCGGCAGCTACATCAATCTGAAGTTCGCAGACGGCGGCTACTACCTGCTGCGACCGGGCACCCGCTTCCAGATTGAAGACTACGTCTTCGTCGCCAGCAGTACGCCGACGGCCCAGCCAACGCCCGCACCCGCACAAAAAACCTCGCCGAAGACTGATCCGGCCAAGCCGGAAGCAGCCTCCAGCCTGGTTGTGGCAGCCAGTGACAGGGCCAGCGGCACTGGCTCGCGGGCCTTCTTCCGGCTGCTGAAGGGTGGCTTCAAGGCGGTCAGCGGGGCGATTGGCAAGGTCAACCGCGAGGAGTACCGGCTCTCTACACCGGTGGCCACCATCGGCATCCGCGGCACCAGGCTCACCGGCCAGCTCTGCTCACCGGGTGATTGCGAAGACCGCAGTGAGATCGACGGCCAGCTGCGCGATTCGGGCGAATCCACCACCGGCGATGAAGTGGTGCTGGTCACCACCGTGCAGGAGGGCGAGATCAGTGTCACCACCGGCACCGAGACCGAGATCCAGAAGCCGGGCACGGTGCTGTTCACCCAGGACACCGGCACCATCACGCCCGGCACCTCCACCCCCAGCAGCATGCAGAAGGAAAGCAACCTCGATCCAGAGTCCTGCGGGAGCTGAGCCGGCATGCCACGCCAGCTCGACTCTGGGCAACGCAGCCTCGCCATCCGCGCCCCGGCCGGCTATCGCCAGCTGGTCGCGCTCGACCGCAATCTGCACGCGGGTCTGGGGCTGAAACAGCCGCAGGATCACCGCTGGTGCGCCGGCCTCAACGCCGTGCCGCTGAACGCCGCCGAGTTCGCCAGCGCAGCCACCGCCTACCCCATCGCCTTCGCTCGCGATGAGGACAGTGGCGAGTTCCGGCCGATGGCGGTGCTGGGCTTAAGGCAGTCCGAGAATCTGTTCGTGGATGTCGAGGGTCGCTGGCAGCCGCACAGCTACCAGCCCGCGCAGCTCAGGCGCTACCCCTTCTGCATCGTCGAATTGCAGGAACCTGACCAACCCGCCCCGCAGCGGCTGGTGTGCTTCGAGCAAGATGCCCTGGTCGCCAGCGATCAACCGCTATTCAAGGCCACAGGCGAGGCCACACCGCAATGGGAGCCGATCCAGCGCCTGCTGGAAGCCATCGAGACCGCCCGCCAGCAGACCCGCGTGCTCTGCAAGCGGCTCGATGCACTCGGCCTTTTCACCCCCTTTGAGGCTTTGGCGCTGCCGCGCCAGGGCCAGCGCATGCGCCTGCAGGGCTTGTTCCGGGTCGATGAGGAAAAGATGAACAGCATCCCCGGCAAGGACCTCCGGGTGATGCTGCGCAAGGGCGAGCTGAAGGCCACCTATGCGCACCTCGTCTCGCTGGAAAACTTCGCGCGGCTGATGGAGCTTGCGGTCGCCCGTGATGCGCTGAAGACCTGAAGCAGCAGCGCTGTGCCGTTTTCGATCAACCTTGCGCGCGCCGCGCAAACCACTGCTTGACCGGCTCAGCGCGATCAAGGGCCGACAGGCCCAGGCCCAGGGCACGTGCCATCGTCGCCCCGCCCTGCGTGAAGCCCCGATGCAGGGCATCGGTGATGGCCAGCATTTCCACCGTTTCTGCACGCCGTGCACGCGCATAGGCAGCGAGCGTGCGGGCGCGCCACCAGCCGCGACCCGCCGCGCGCGCTTCAGAGAGGGTGCTGGCCAGCGCTTCGGCATCGGCCAGCCCCAGGTTCACCCCCTGCCCGGCCAAGGGATGCACCACATGCGCTGCGTCGCCGATAACGACCGCGCCAGCCACCACGGTCTGGGGCACAAGGTTGAGGCGCAGTGGAAAACTCTTCAGCGCCGTGCTGCCGTTCACCGCACCCAGTACCTGCTGGCTGGCGCTGCCCAGCCGCAACTGGAAGGCACTGGCATCCAGCGCCAGCAGCTCCGCCGCCAGCGCCGTATTGCAAGACCAGACGATGGAGCAGCGGCCATCCGCCAGCGGCAGCAGGGCCAAGGGGCCCGTAGAGAGAAACCGTTGCCGCGCGATGCTGCCATGCGGGTGTTGAGTGCTGATATGTGCCACCAGCGCGCGCTGCGAGTAATCCCAGCCGATGCTGTCGATGCCGAGCTGCTGTCGTAGCGGTGAGTCGGGGCCATCGGCAATCACCAGCAGGCGGGCCTTGAGCTGGCGGCCCTGCTTCAGCGTAACGGCGGCACCCTCCTCTTCCGAAGCACTGACGGCGCTGATCTCGGCGCCGGCCAGCCGCTGCCAGTCGCCACCCTGCGCCCAGAGTGCGGCATTGAGCAGGCCATGTTCGACGATGCTGCCCAGCGACTGATCGGGCGCGGCATCGAAACGCAGGGCGCGGGCGGGGTCGTCGTGCCAGACCTGCATGGCGTGATAGGGGCTGTGGCGCGCCGATGCGATCAGGGGCCAGACGCCGAGCGCGTCCAGCAGGCGGATGGAGGCTGGCGAGAGTGCATAGACACGCAAATCCACCTCGCCCCCGGTGAACGCCGGCGGTGCAGCGGCGCGCTCGATGAGAGTGACCTTGAAGCCTGCGGCACTGAGGGCGGCAGCAGCCGCCAGACCCACGGTGCCGCCGCCGGCGATGAGCACATCGGCGTCGAAATCGCTCATGCGCTCAGCCCCGAGTGGCCGAGGTTCTGGCGCAGCACCGCGTCCTTGGCGGGCGGCAGCAAGTCCATCGCCAGCAGGCCGAGATGGCGCAGCTGGCTCAGCACCGGCAGGCGGTTGCTGAACAGGCGCACCAGCTGATCGGTGAAGTCGGCAGTGCGACGGCGGTCGTCGGCGCGGCTGGCGGCATAGTCGGCGAGCAGGGTGCTGGCACCGAGATCGGCGTCCCGCGCGGCGGCCTCGGCGAGTCGCACCGCGAGCATGGCGACATCGCGCAGACCGAGGTTGAAACCCTGTGCTGCGACCGGGTGCAAGCTCTGCGCGGCATTGCCGCAGAACACCACGCGCGGCGCGCTCAAGCTCTCGCTGACGGTGCGCTGCAGCGGATAGACGATGCGCCTGCCGATATCGAGGAAGCGGCCCAGACGCTCGCCGAAGGCAGCCTGTGCGGCGGCGATGAACTCGGCCTCCGGCAGGGCATGCAGGTCTTCGGCACGCGCCGTCGGCAGCGTCCAGATCAGCGAGCAGGGGTGCCCTGCTTCGCCGTCACCGGCCAGCCGTGGCTTGGGCAGAACGGCAAAGGGACCATCGGGCGTGAACCGTTCGTAGGCCACGCCTGCCGGGTCGCGCTGCACCCGCACGGCGGTGACGATCGCGCTCTGCCGGTAGTCGCGCACTTCGGCCGTGAAGCCCAGCAGGCTGCGCAACGCGGAGCTGGCGCCATCGGCAGCGACGACGAGTTTGGCAGCGACGATGCGGCCATCGTCCAGCGTCAGCTTTGCACTGTGCGTATCGAGCGCCAGTGCCGTGACACGGGCCGGACACAGCCATTGCAGATGCGCTTGCAGCCGCGCCTGTGCCTGCGCCAGCAGCACGCCACCCACCGCGCGCAGCGGCGTGTTGTGGCCGAGTGCGGCCAGCCCCGCCTCGGCGGCTGTGAAGCGGGCCGCACCGAAGCGACTGCGCTCCGAAATATGGGTGGAGAGAATCGGCTGCGCCTCTGCGCTCAGCGCATCCCAAACGCCGAGGTTCTGGAAAATGCGGCGACTGCCGTCGTTGAGCGCGATGCAACGTTCGTCCCAGCTGGGTGTGCTGGCAGGCGGTTTTGCCGAGTCGACCAGCGCGAGCTTGAGCTGGGTTTTGGCCAGCGCCACCGCCAGACTGGTGCCAACGAGGCCGCCACCGACGATGGCGACATCCACCACAAGCTCGCCCATGCCTTAGGCCGCTGCCATTAGTGCTTCGATCTCGTGAATTTCTTTCGGCACGCCGCTGGTCAGTACTTCCGGCCCGATCAGTGTGACCAACACATCGTCCTCGATGCGGATACCGATACCCCAATACTCGCTCGGTACACCCGGCGTGCCAGGTGAGACGTAGATGCCGGGCTCGACGGTCATGATCATGCCGGCTTCGAACTTGCGGTACTCGCCCTTCAACTTGTAGCGACCAACGTCGTGCACATCCATGCCCAGCCAGTGTCCGGTGCCGTGCATGAAGAACTGCTTCTGCTTATCGGCCTTGATCAGTTCATCGACGTCGCCCGTCAGCAAACCCAGCTTGACCATGCCCTCGGTCAGCACGCGGGTGCTGACTTCATGTGGCTTGCCGACGCTCTCGCCGATCACCAGCGTTGCGATGGCGGCTTTCTGCGCAGCCAGCACCACCTCATAGACGGCCTTTTGCGCTGCCGTGTACTTGCCGTTGATGGGGAAGGTGCGGGTGATGTCGCCGGTATAGCCGCGATATTCGGCACCGGCGTCGATCAGCAGCAGATCGCCATCCTTCAGGGCCCGGTTGTTCTCGGTGTAATGCAGGATGCAGGCGTTCTCGCCGCCACCGCAGATGGTGCCGTAGCCGGGTTCGCAGTCGTTGAGCGTGAACTCGGCGGCGATCTCGGCGGTGATCTGCCATTCGTTCAGGCCTGGCTTGGTCGCGCGCATGGCGCGCACGTGGGCGGCAGCGCTGATCTCGCAGGCGGTGCGCTGCAACTCGATCTCGCTGGGGCGCTTGATGAGACGCATCTCGTGCAGGCTGTTTTCGAGTGCGGTGATGCCGTTGGGTGCTGCCGAGCCACGACGCGCAATCGCGCGGATGTCCTTGATGACATTGATGACCTGGGTGTCGAGTGCGGGATCTTCACCCAGCGTGAAATGCACTGTTTCGCGGCCTTGCAGCAGCTTGGGCAGCTCGGAACTCAGGCTGCCGATGTTGAAGGCCTGCGCGGCACCGAAGAGAGCGACGACACCCTCCGGCCCAAAGCGGCGGCCATGCCAGATCTCGCTGTCGGCATCGCGCGGGCGCACAAACAGCACGAACTCGGCGGGCTGGCCCTTGTCGTCCTTGCGGCCCGGTGCGATCACCGCCACCGCATCGGGCTCGTGGAAGCCGGTGAGGTAGGCGAAATCGGAGTCCTGCCGGAAACGGAAATGGGTATCGCGGGCGCGGGTGACTTCGTGCGCGCCGGGGATGATGGCGACACCATCCGGCCCGATGCGCTGCATGAGAGCGGCGCGACGGGCAGCGTATTCACTGAGCTGGTGGTCGTTGGGGCGCATGGGTACTCCTCGCGATTAGTGGACGGACGAATCTTTGGCACGCTGGGCGGCACGCGCCTGCGAGCCGGGGGCCAGCTCCATGAACAAAAGCTGCAGGCCGACGCGCACGTATTCGACCAGCTGGGCGTAGGCCTCTTCCTCGATTTCTTCCTCGCCTTCTTCATCGAAGCTGGCGCGGGTGAACTGGGCGAGGTCTTCGATGACTTCGCGCACTTCGGGGGCGGCTTTTTTCAAATCCAGCTTGCCGTTGCTGGCCAGCCCAAACAGAAAGCCCTCGCACCACTCACCCAGGGCGCGGGCACGATCGCCGAGCGGCTGCTCGTCGTCGGGCAGCACCAGACGGATGTCGCCGTCGGTATCGGCCAGCGAGCGGGCGGTCTGGTCACGCACACCCTTCAGCAGCGAGGCACCGGCAATGTCGTGATCGGCGCCATCGAGCACAGTCATCGGGTCCACATCGGCGGGGGCGCGGGTGCACAGCGCGCCACAGAGCGCGCCGTGGTACTCGGCCGCATCTTGGTCAAAACCGGCGCTGCGCAGGGCCGCATTGAGCGCGGCGTAGGGGGTGGTTTGCGTCATGCCGCCATTATACGGCGCAGGTCTTTAAAGACCCTGCAATCTCTATAATCCGGCGCATGAATCCCTCCGATTTCGTCCGCGCCCTGCGTGCCGCCGCACCTTACGTCCACGCCCACGTGGGCCGCGTGTTCGTGCTCGCCTTCGGTGGCGAGATTTGCGAGCGGGCGGACTTCGAGCGGCTGCTCTATGACATCGCGCTGCTGCAATCGCTGGGCGTGAAGCCGGTGGTGGTGCATGGCGCGCGGCCACAGATCGAGGCGCGGCTCCAGGCACGGGGCCTGGATAGCAGGCATCAGGGCAACCAGCGCGTCACTGATGCGGCCACGCTCGAATGCGTGAAGGATGCCGCCGGCTCGCTGCGCATGAGCATCGAAGCCAAGCTCTCGACCTCGCTGGCGTCTACTCCCATGGGCGGCGCGCGGGTGAAGGTGGCGGGCGGCAACTGGATCATCGCCAAGCCCGCCGGCGTGCGCGGCGGGATCGATCTGCAATCCACCGGCGAGGTGCGGCGCGTCGATGCCGAGACCATCCGGCAGGTGCTCGACCAGGGCCGCATCGCGCTGGTCAGCAACATCGGCTACTCGCCGACCGGCGAGACTTTCAACCTGCGCTACGAGGATGTCGCCACTGCGGTGGCCACCGCGCTCAAGGCCGACAAGCTGGTGTTCCTGGTCGACAGCAATCCCGACAGCTGGACGCTGGCCGAGGACACCGGCGATGCCGGCCAGCTCTCGCTGGCCGAGGGTGCGAAGCTCGCCAATGACGTCACCCATCTCTCCGACCGCGACCGCGCACATCTCGGTGCTGCACTGGCCGCCGGACATGGCGGCGTGCGCCGCGTGCACCTGATTGGTGCTGCGGAAGAAGGCGCGCTGCTGCGCGAGCTGTATACCCGCGATGGCGTCGGCCTGATGCTCTACACCGACGAGAACTATGAAGCAGTACGTGAGGCCTCGATTGAGGACGTTGGCGGTGTGCTTGCGCTCATCAAGCCACTCGAAGACGCTGGCGTGCTGGTGCCGCGCTCACGCGAACAGCTCGAACTCGAAATCAGCCAGTTCGACGTGATGGTGCGCGATGGTCTGGTCATCGCCTGCTGCGCGCTGTTCCCCTATCCGCAATACAAGATGGGCGAGTTCAGCTGTGTCGCCGTGCATCCGGACTATCGCGGCGAAGGCCGCGCCGAAGCACTGCTGAAGCGCAGCGAGGACACTGCACGCAAGCTGGGTCTGAGCAAGCTCTTTGCACTCACGACGACGACCGAGCACTGGTTCATCGAGCATGGCTTCGTCGAAGGCAAGATCGAGGAGCTACCGGTGCAGAAACAGCGCATCTACAACTACCGGCGCAATTCGCTGGTCTTGGTGAAAGGTTTGTAAAAGCAGTTTCATAATGTGCGCTGCGCGCACGCTACTTCCCTGAACTACTCACGTACCGATCAGCGCCAGCAGTTCCCTCGTCTTCGCCTGCATCAGTGCGGTATTGCCACGCGACTCGACATTGAGGCGCAGCACCGGCTCGGTGTTGGAGCCTCTCAAGTTGAAGCGCCAACCTTCGGTGTATTCGCAGGAGAGGCCATCGGTCTTGTCGATGACGGCCGCACTCGGCGCGTAGCGCGCTTCGATGGCAGCGATGGTGGCCTTCACATCGGCAACCTTGCTGTTGATCTCGCCACTCGCCGGATACGCCGCCTGCCGCTCTTCCACCAGCTGCGAGAGCGTCTTGCCGGTTTCGGCGACGAGGGCTGCCACCAGCAGCCAGGGGATGTGGCCGTTGTCGCAGTAGGCGAAGTCACGGAAGTAGTGGTGCGCGCTCATCTCGCCACCGTACACGGCGTTCTCCAGCCGCATGCGCTCCTTGATGAAGGCATGACCGGTCTTGCTCTGGATCGGCACGCCACCGGCAGCCTTGACCATGTCGATGGTGTTCCAGGTCAGGCGCGGGTCGTGGATGATCTTTCCGCCCGGTTCCTTCTTCAGCAACGCCTCGGCGAGCAAGCCGACGATGTAATAGCCCTCGATGAAGCCGCCGTGCTCGTCGAACAAAAAGCAGCGGTCGAAGTCACCGTCCCAAGCCACGCCAAAGGCGGCGCCCGACTCGCGCACCGCTTTCACCGTGTCTTCGCGCATCTCCGGCAGCAGCGGGTTGGGGATGCCATGAGGGAAGTCGCCATTGGGCGTGTGATGCACGCGCACGAAGTCGATGGGCAGATGGGGGCCAAGCGCATCGATCACGAGACCCGAGGTGCCGTTGCCGCTGTTGACGACGACCTTCAGACCCTTGAGCTTGGCCGCATCGACGTAGCCGAGCAGGTGCTGCACGTAGCCGGGGCGGTAGTCGGTGGGCGTCATCTTCGGCGCGCCCGCAGGAGCCACGTCCGTCATCGCCAGTACGCGTGCTTCCAGCTCGCGCAGGCCAGAGTCGCCGCTGATGGGGATGGCCCCACCCTTCACCAGCTTCATGCCGTTGTAGTCCATCGGGTTGTGGCTGGCAGTGACCATGATGCCGCCATCCACACCGGGTTGCTGTGCGGCCCAATAGACCTCTTCGGTGCCCCCCAGGCCAATGTCGAGCACCTCGACACCGCGCGCGACAAAGCCGTGCGCGAGTGCCTGCAACAGCGGCAGCGAGCTGTGGCGGATGTCGCGGCCCAGCACCACTTTCTTCGGCTGGAACAGCTCGGCATAAGCAATGCCAAGGCGATAGGCGATGTCGGGGTTCAGCTCATCCGGCACGCGGCCGCGGATGTCGTAGGCCTTGAACGCGGCTAGCTTGCTCACGCTTTTTTCTCAGGCGCGCGGCCGTACACATCATCGAAGCGAACGATGTCGTCCTCGCCGAGATACGAGCCGGACTGCACCTCGATCAGCTCCAGCGGCACCTTGCCGGGATTGACCAGACGGTGCTTCTCGCCGAGGGGAATGTAGGTGCTCTGATTCTCGCTGAGCATGAACACCCGCTCGCCGACCGTGATTTCGGCCGTGCCCTTCACCACGATCCAGTGCTCGGCACGGTGGTGGTGCATCTGCAAGCTGAGTTTCTGGCCTGGATTGACGACGATGCGCTTCACCTGAAAACGGGTGTCGAGCGAAATGGTTTCGTAGCTGCCCCAGGGCCGATAGACGGTGGGATGATTGATGGCCTCGCCCCGCCCGGCTTTCTTCAGCGATGCGACGATCTTCTTCACGTCCTGCACATTGTCGCGGTTGGTCACCAGCACGGCGTCCTTGGTCTCGACCACGATCACGTCGCTGACCCCGGCGAGTGCGACCAGGCGCGAATCGGCGTGGACGAGATTGTCCTTGCCGCCTTCGATCCAGACATCGCCGCGCTTGACGTTGCCGTCGGCGTCTTTCGGCAGGGTGTCCATGAAGGTCCAGGCGCCAACATCGTCCCAGCCGGCATCCAGCGGCACCAGGGCCGCCTTGTCGGTTTTTTCCATCACCGCGTAGTCGATGCTCTCGTTCCGGCAGGCCTTGAAGCTCTCCGGCTCCAGGCGGATGAAATCGAGATCGCCCTTGGCATTGTCCACGGCCTTTTCGGCCAGTGCTTCCATCGCCGCTTCGTAGTGCTTCAACTCCGCCAGCATCACGTCGGCGCGGAACAGGAACAGACCGCCGTTCCAGTAGTAGCCGCCTTCGGCAAGGAAGGCCTCAGCCTTCTCGCGCAGCGGCTTTTCGATGAAGGCAGCAACCGCCAGATAGCCCTCGCCCAGTGCAGCACCTGCACGCAGATAGCCGTAGCCGGTCTCAGGCCGCGTGGGATGGATGCCAAAGGTGACGATCCTGCCTGCCTGTGCTGCCACACAAGCCACTGCCACCGCACGCGCAAAGGCGGTTTCGTCGGGGATGGTGTGGTCGGCGGCCATCAATAGCACCAGGGCATCCGGCCCGTAGCGGCGCAGCGCCAGGTGGGCAGCGCAGGCAGCGGCCGGGGCGGTATTGCGGCCCGCGGGTTCCACCAGCGTGATGGCATCCTTGAAGCCGCCCGCGCGCATCTGCTCGGCTACCAGAAACCGCTGATCCTCTCCGCAGATCACCACCGGTGGTGTGACGGCAGCCAGCTTGCCCGCACGCCGTGCCGTCACCTGCAACAGGCTTTGCGCCTCGGTGAGATTGAGAAACTGCTTGGGATACTGCTCGCGCGACAAGGGCCAGAGGCGGGTGCCGGAGCCGCCCGCCATGATGCAGGGCATGAGCACGGAGGACATGTTCGTAGGTCTCGGAGAGAGTGATGCGGAGGGATGCCAGCAAGATACTGATCTTGAGCTGGATGCGCCATCATCTGCCGCTGCAATACCGCCTTTAAGCCTCGTACCGCTCGTGACGCAAAACACCCTCATTCAACGCTCCCTCGCCCGTGTCTGGCACCCCTGTACGCAGATGCACGACCACGCCAGTGGCGAGCTGCCGCTGATTGCCATCGTCCGCGCCGAAGGGGCCTGGCTGGAAGACGCCGGCGGCAAGCGATACCTCGATGCGGTGTCCTCTTGGTGGACCAACCTCTGGGGCCATCGCCATCCCGACATCGTCGCCGCCCTGAAGAATCAGCTCGACACGCTCGACCATGTGATCTTCGCGGGGTTCACCCACGAGCCAGCGGTGCAGCTCGCCGAACAGCTTTGCGCGAGGAGCGGGCTGGACCGCTGCTTCTTCACCGACAACGGTTCGAGTGCGGTGGAAGCCGCGCTGAAAATGAGCTTTCACTACTGGCAGAACGTCGGCAAACCCGCCAAGCGCAAGTTCGTCGCACTCACCAACAGCTATCACGGCGAGACGCTCGGCGCGCTCGCCGTCGGCGGCCCCTCGATGTACCGGGACACCTACGCCCCGCTGCTGCTCGAACCGATGTTCGCGCCCAGCCCCGACTGCTATGAGCGCGGCCCCGGCGAGAGCTGGGAGGATCACACCCGTCGCGCCTTCTCGCACTTGCAATTGCTGCTGGAACAGCACGCTCACGAGATCAGCGCCATCATCATCGAGCCGCTGGTGCAGTGCGCGGGCGGGATGCGCATGTATCACCCGATCTATCTCACCCTACTGCGGCAAGCCTGTGACCACTTCGGCGTGCATCTCATCGCCGACGAGATCGCGGTCGGCTTTGGCCGCACCGGCAGTTTCTTTGCCTGCGAACAGGCCCCGCCTGCCTCTTACGGCAAGGGCCTGCCGGGCGGCATCACGCCGGATTTCATGTGCCTCTCGAAAGGCATCACCGGCGGCACGCTGCCGCTGGCGGTGGTGCTGGCGCGTGAACACATTTACCAAGCCTTCTATGCCGACTACGCCGCACACAAGGCCTTTCTGCACAGTCACAGCTACACTGGCAATCCGCTGGCCTGTCGCGTCGCGCTCGCCTCGCTGGAGTTGTTCGGCGAGGGCAATGCGCTCGCCGCCAATCGCCTGATGGCACAGCACCTATGGAAGCAAACCCACTCGCTGCGCAGCCATCCACACGTCGCCGAAGTGCGCCAGACCGGCATGATCCTCGCCGTCGAGATGGTGCAGCGCACCGGCAGCAAGACACCCTACCCGGCCAGCGAACGGCGCGGCTTGATCGCTTATCGCCACGCGCTGTCGAAAGGCGTGGTGCTGCGGCCGCTGGGCAATGTGCTCTATCTGATGCCGCCCTACGTGCTCACGCTGAAGGAGGCCGAGATGCTGTGCGAGGTGTTGTGCGAAGCGGTGGACGTGGCAACGAGAGGCGCGCCGTGATCTGGCGCTGCGCCGCGCTGTTGCTCTCGCTCGCCAGTTTGAGCGCGTGCAGCATCGGCACGCGGCTCACCTATCAGAATCTCGACACGCTGGTGCGGGTGGAAGTCGGCAGCTATGTCGATCTCGATCCAACGCAGGATGCCCTGCTCGAACGCGACTTCGACCAGCTCTGGAGGTGGCACCGCCGCGACGAGCTACCCGCCTACGCGCTGGCGCTGCGACGCACGGCAGACCTGGCCGAGCAGGGCGTGCTCGACCGCCCAGCCATCGATGCCATCGCCCAGACCATCCGCGCGGCCGTGGAGCGTATCGCCGAACGGGCGCTGCCCGGCCTCGCCAGTCTGCTGGCATCGCTCGATGAGGCGCAGGTCGGCGAATTGCTCGAATCCCAGCAGAACGAGCTGGACGAGGAGCTGGAGTCCTTCGAAGACGAAACCGCCGCCGAGAGCCTGCAACGGCTCACCGACGAGTTCGAGGAGCGCATCGAGAACTGGATCGGCAAGCTCACGCCCGCGCAGCGCGTGTATCTCACCCGCCGCATGGCCGAGGCCGATGCACGCGGCGAGTTTGCAGATGCCCGGCTGAAAGCGGAGGCCGATATCGACCAGCGTGCGTTTGCCGCTCTGCTCGCTACCCGCAAGCAAGCGGGATTCGCCGCGCGCGTACAGGCACTGGCCTTCCCGCAGGACGCCGTCTCGGAAACCGAGCGCAGCCACCGCCGCGAGCGCGGCCGCACCTTTTTCACTGCACTTGCCGCAACCTTCACAGCCAGGCAGCGCAGCCATTTCGTCAAGCGCCTGCGCAACTACGCCGACGATGCCAGCGCGCTGGCCGCCAAGGCCGTCGTCACTCCCCTCTCGACACCATGACCCGTCTCTACCTGCCCCAGCCGCTGGCCAGCGGCAGCACTATCGAGCTGCCAGACGCCGCTTTCCGCCATCTGGTGCAGGTGTTGCGCATGGAAGCTGGCGAGTCGCTCACTGTATTCAACGGCGAAGGCGGCGAATACGCGGCGACGCTCGCCACCGCCTCGCGCAAGGGCGCCACACTCAGCATCGGCGCGCATGATCCGATCACGCGCGAGGTGCCGCTCGCCATCACCATCGCCCAATGCGTGTCGAAGGGCGACCGCATGGATTACGCGCTGCAGAAGTCCACCGAGCTGGGTGCCGCGCACTTTGCCACCGTGCTCTCCGCCCACGGCGTGGTGAAGCTGGATGGCGAACGCTGGGAGAAAAAAGTCGAGCACTGGCGCGGCGTGGTGACGGCCGCCGCCGAGCAGTCGGGCCGCACGCGGGTGCCGGGTGTCGATACGCCGATCAGCTTCGACAAATACCTCGTTGCCCCGCACGAGGGGCTCAAGCTCATCCTCGCACCCGGCGGCAGTTACACCGTCGCCACCCTGCCCAAGGCCGCCGGCATCACCGCACTCATCGGGCCTGAAGGCGGCTTCTCAGGGATCGAGCTGGAAATAGCGGATCGCCACGGCTGGCTCCGGGTGGGGCTGGGTCCACGCATTCTGCGCACCGAGACAGCACCGGTCGCCGTATTGGCGGCCATGCTCGCCTTGCGCGGCGATTTCTAGCTGGGCGACAATCTAGCTGGGCGACAATTGCTGTCACGCGTGCCAGGGAAATCGATCCGCGCGGCGGCTGACATAAACCAAAAATAGGGCATCCATGCAAATCAACAAATGGCTCGCGGCCGGCATGCTCGCGACTGCGGTAGCTTCGAGCGGTTGCGCGACGATCATCCACGGTGGCGGCGACCAGAACGTCACCTTTACCAGCTCACCCGTCGGCGCCACCGTAACGGTAGACAACCGGGTAATCGGCACCACCCCGACCCAAGCTGAACTCAAGCGAAAGATCGATCATTACGTGACGCTCGACCTGCCCGGCTATGCGCCGCAATCAGAGACCTTGCAATCGAAGCTCAGCGGCTGGGCATTCGGCAACATCCTGTTAGGCGGCATCATCGGTGTGATCGTCGATGCGAGCACCGGCGGTATGTACCGTCTGACTCCCGAGGTAGTCCACGGAAATTTCGGCCCGGCTGGTGCAGCCAAGACGCCCGTGAGCGCGCAACAGACATATCCAGCGGTGAGTGCGCCGCAATTTACCAAGGGCACTCAGCTGACCCTGCCGGCGGGTACCCGGCTCCAGGAGCGGCCAACGCCGAACGCCCCAGGATTCCAGACGACGCAGCCCGAGGTCGTGACGCTGATAGGCGACAATGCCGGGGCCGATCCCTTGTGGTTCGTTAAGAACGCGAAGATTTCCGGTTGGCTGCGCGCTGCCGAGCTGCCGAGGCCCTGACGCCCGCCCAAACACCCGCCGTCAACGCGGGCAAGGTATCGTCGAGGAGACGAGGTTAGGAGTGTAGCGGCGGCTGCCGTAAAATGCGGACTTCCAGATCCCCCAAGCATGCACAGAGTTGCGAGCTATGACTTTCGTCGTCACCGAAAACTGCATCAAATGTAAATACACCGACTGTGTCGAGGTCTGCCCGGTCGATTGTTTCCATGTCGGGCCCAACTTCCTGGTCATCGACCCGGAGGAGTGCATCGACTGCACGCTGTGTGAGCCGGAATGCCCCGCCAATGCGATCAAGGCCGAGGATGATCTGAAGGAGCATGAGCTGCACTTCAAGCCGCTTAATGCGGAGCTGTCAAAGCTCTGGCCGGTGCTCACCGAGCGCATGGGTGCGCCTGCGGATGCGAAAGCCTGGGATGGCAAGCCCGACAAGCTGAAACTGCTCGAACGCTAGATTTTATGTCCGCGCCCGACAGCAGCGATGCGCGGGCCATTCTGCTGGCGCCTGCGGCTTCTCTTGCGACGGAATCGGCACGGCTGATCGCTGCACGCTTTGGCGCGCTTGCGCCGGATTTCTCCAGCCTTACCATCGTTACCCCCGCCACCAGTCTTTTCGCGCCCTTGCAGCAAGCCCTGGTGCAGGCTGCTGGCGGTGCGATGCTCGGCCCGCGTTTCTGCACGCTGGATGACCTCGCCCTATCCGATACACCGCCGCGTTCGCCGCTGGCCTGCACGCTGCGGCTGGCAGAGGCGGTGGGTCGTTTCCGCTTTCTGTTTCCGGGGCAGGCACCGCTCGGCGTGGCGGAGTCGCTGTATGCGCTGTTCGACGAGATGCTGCGGCATGGTGTTGACGCAGGCCCGGATGAGTCCGCACTGACCCTGCGGCTGCAACAGCTCTACGGCATGCCGCGCCCGCTCGCGGCATTGTCGCGCGAGGCGCAGATCGTGCACCGCCTGTTGCGCGCGATGCAGGAAGAACTGGGCGAGCGCATCCCTGCCGTCGCTGAAGCCGCCGCGCTGCGGGCACGATTACGCGACTGGCCTCAGGGCCAGCCGCTGGTTTTCGTCGGGTTCGATGCGCTGCAACCTTTGGAGGCAGCTGCCATCGGCACGACACTGAGGTCGCAGGCGACGCTGTTCCTCACGCAGGGCCGGCTGCAGGGCCGCGATGGCTGTGCCAGCGTGCGACTGATGAACCTGCTGGGCTGCCAGCCCGCGCACGCTGCGTCTGAGGATTCACCGCGCGCGCAGCTGCTCGATGCCGCTTTTGCCGACGACAGCATGGCGCTGGCCGATCGCGCCGCCGCACTGCATGGCAAGGCCAGTGCCAAGGGCCTCGAAATCATCACCGCACTCGACCCCGAACACGCCGCCCAGTGTGCCGACCTCGCCGTGCGCGAGGCGCTGCTCGGGGGTGCGCAGAACATCACGGTGCTGTGCGAAGACCGCCGCCTCGCCCGCCGCCTGCGTGCGCGGCTGGAGCGCGCCGGGGTGACGCTCGCCGATCGCGGTGGCTGGGCGCTGTCCACCAGTCGTGCGGCGGCGACTCTCGATGCCTGGCTCAGCTGCATCGACGCGGACTTTCCCACCCGCGCGCTGCTGGAACTGCTCAAGTCCGGATTTCTGCCACAGGGCACGGTGCTGGCCGATGCGCTGGAGCCGCGCGCTTATGCAGCCCGCATCGTCGGCGGTGCCGCGCGCTGGCGCGAAGCTCTGCACGACCCCGAGGAGCGCACAGCGTGGCGTCAACTGGAATCCGCCGCGCGCCCACTTGCCAACGCCAGCCCGCAGGCAGCCAGCACACAGCTCGATCAGCTGTTGCGAAGCCTCAATGCTCTAGGGCTCAGCGAGGGCTTTGCCCGCGACACCGCTGGCGCACGCCTGCTGACGCGTCTGGAAGAACTGCGCGAGGCCCTCACCGGCACCACGCTCAACATGCAGTGGCGCGCCTTCCGCGCACTCATCGATCACTGCCTGGAAGACGCCAGCTTCTCCACGCACGTGCCCGGCAGCGTGGTGGAACTGCTCACACTTTCGCAAACCCAGGGCTTACAGACCGACGTTCTAATCGTTGCCGATGCCAGCGTCGCCCTCACCCGCAGCACGCAGACCTCGCCGTTCTTTAACGCCAGCGTGCGCCGCGAATTGCAGTTGCCCGGGATGTCCGCGGCGCAGTCCCTGGCGCTCGCGCGTCTACGCCGTGTGCTCGAAGCAGCACCCCGCGTGCAGCTGATCGTTGCGCCCGAAGCGGCCGGCGAAGAGGCGCTGCTGGCACCACCCTTGCTGCTGTTGCAGGCTTTCGCAGAGGCCGCCGGTACGCCACTCCTACGCAACGAAGCACTCGCCGCGCGCGCCAGCGCAGCGCAGATCGCCGCCGATTCACTGCTGCCCGCCGCACAGCCCGCACCCGCGCCAGCAGCCAGTGCCGTACTGCTCGAGGTGCCGCTGTCGGGCACCGCGCACCAGCAGCTGATCGACTGTCCGTACGCTTTTCACGCCAGCACCGCCTTGCAGTTGCAGGCGCTGGAAGACTATGACGCCCCACCCGATGCCCGCGATTACGGTGAGCGTGTGCATCGGGTGCTGCACGCCTTCGAGGTGCAGCAGGAGGCTTTGCCACCGCCCTATACCGGCGCGCGCCAAGCGTCCGCCCGCCCCGACATCGAACAGCATCTGCGCCGCATCGCCGACGCCGTGTTCGCGCGCGATGTGGCAGATCGTCCTCTGGGCCGCTTCTGGCGGCAGGCCTTCGAGCGCACCGTACCCTGGCTCGCCGAGCAGCTCACGCAGCGGCCGCAGGCAGCGGCCTTCGTCGAGCACGCGCTGGCCACCGACCGCGACGGCTGGCAGCTGAAAGGCCGCGCCGACCGCATCGACGATGACGGTGAAAGCCGGGTGGTGGTGGACTACAAGACCGGCACGCCGCCCGTCAGGGCCGAGCTGACCGAAGGCGAGGCCGTGCAGCTGCCGCACTACGCGCTGCAGCTCACCGAGGTGGTCGCACTCGAATACTGGGACCTCAAGAACCGCCGCCGCAACACGCTCGATGGCAAGGCACTCGACGCCCTGCTGCCGCAAGTCGCAGCACGGCTCGGCCGGCTGGCCGAAGACTTCCGGCGCGGCACACCACTGCCCGCCAATGGCATCGAAGCCGTCTGCGCGCGCTGTGATTTCAGCGGCGTCTGCCGCCGTGGCGACTGGCTGGGCGCTGCACCATGAGCCGCACCGCACTCGACCCCACACAGAGCGCCGTGGTGTTCGCCAGCGCCGGCACCGGCAAAACCTGGACACTCACCGCCCGCATCGTCCGCCTGCTGCTGGCAGGTGCCGAACAGGGCGGCGTGCTGGCACTCACCTTCACACGCAAGGCCGCCGCCGAGATGCGCGCGCGCGTCGCCGCCCGTCTGCAGGAGCTGGCCTTCGCCAATGCCACGCAGCTGCCACGGCTGCTCGCCGAGATCGACGCGCCCGCCGATGCCGATACGCAGACGCGCGCGCGTGGACTCTTCGAGCAGTTCATCCACGCCGAACTGCCGCTGCGCGCTACCACCCTGCACGCCTTCTGCCAGGAGTTGCTGACCCGCTTTGCGCTTGAAGCGGAAGTGCCCGCAGGTTTTGAACTGGTGGAAGACGAAAGCGAGCTGCGTGCCGCCGCACTCGACTCCCTGCTGCGTGCCGCCCACCGTGCACCCGATAGTGCCGTGGGTCAGGCACTTGCGGCGCTGGTGGCTGAAGAGCTGAGCGAATGGGATGTACGTGGCCTGCTCAACGCGGTGTTCGAGCACCGCGCCGAGTTCTGGGCCGCGAGCGAGGGGGCCGATGAAGCACTGGTCACACTGCGGCAAGCACTGGCCAAGGCTTTTCGTCATAGCGAGGACGAGGGGGTATACGGGGCCATCGACGCACCTGCGTTCACAGCGCAATTGAAGATGTTCGTGCGCATGCTGTCCGAGCTGGGCGATGTCGGCACCGTCAAGCACGCGCTGCTGGAACCCGCACTCGACAGCAATGGCAGTGCCCGGCTGGAGGTGCTGGTCAAGGCCCTGCTCACCAGCGGTCGGCCGCGTGCCTTCGCGCCCTCCGCCCGGAAATACGCCGAAGCCCAGCGCGTCACTGCCATCGAGCATTTTTCAGCACTCGCCGCCGCCGTCGAAGCCACGCTGGAAACCCAGCGCCGCGCTGCCACCTACAGCCGCACGGTGTCGGCGATCACACTCGCCCTCGCCCTGCTCGAACATTTTGCCGAGGCCCTGCGGCGCAGCCACCAGCTCGGTTTTGCCGAACTCGAATGGCGCACCGTGCAGCTGCTGCGCAACAGCGCACACGCCGAATGGGTGCGCTACAAGCTCGACCATCGGCTGGAACATCTACTGCTCGACGAGTTTCAGGACACCAACCCGGCCCAGTGGCGGCTGCTGCTACCGCTGCTTGAAGAGTTTGCCCAGCGCGGAGCGGGTGGCGACGAAGGCAATCGCACCGCGTTTCTGGTCGGCGATGCAAAG
>JAKFXK010000082.1 GCA_021731445.1 Nevskiaceae bacterium
GTGAACTGCGCCGACTCCCAGCTGACGAAGCGCGCGAAGTTGAACAGAAACGCGGCGCGCAGGCGATATTCGAGATCCACGTCGGCAGCGGCCACCGGGGCGCCTGCAGCGCCCAGCAGCAGAAAAACCAGTCCGGCGGCGACCTGCCTGCGCACTAGCTCAATCCCAGGCCCAGCTCATCTCGAACAAGCCGCTGCGCTCGGCCTCGACATAGGCGCTGCCGATGACGGTGCGAAACTCGCCGTGCTGGCGATCCAGCAGGTTTTCACCGACCAATGCCAATTCCAGCTGCGGCCAGGGACGCCAGGCCAGACGCAGGTTGAGCTCCGCATAGGCAGGCACCGGGTCAGCGGGCGCGTTCGTGCTGACCTGGCCGACGTAGCGCAGAAAGCCATTGACATCGACATCCGGCCTCGGCTGCCAGAGAGCGCGCAGACCCGCCTGCTGCTCCGGGCTGCCGGACTGATAGCCCGTGGCGGTACTGTTGTCGCTGCTGCCAGGCTTGCGCTGGAAATCGAGTTGCAGCTGGCTGTACGAACCCCGCAGCTCAAGGGATTTCGTTGCCTGCCAGGCCAGCGACAGTTCCACGCCGCTGCTGTGCCCGGCGATGCCATTGCCGAAGCGTGGCACCGGGCAGGCCGCTTCGCTGCTGCGCAGATCGTCGTAATCGTTGTAGAACACCGACAAATCCGCCGAATAATTCTCGGCCCCAAAGAACCGCAGGCCCGCTTCATAGGCCAGCAGCTTTTCGGTTTTCTGATCGGGATTGCCGCTGCGAAAGGCTGGCGTGAACGTGGCGAGATCGTGATCCAGCCGGTTGGGCGTGCGCACCGCACGCGACACCGCCGCCCAGCTGAACCAGCCCTCGGCCACCTGCCAGCCCAGGCGCAGATTCGGCTGCGCCTCCCAGCCGGTGTAATCGTTGTGTTCGAACTTGCTGCCGACGGTCAGCTCCAGCCCAGAGCCGACGGCGAACTGATCCTGCACGAAAGCGCCGTAATAGCGCAGGGTTTCACTCGACGGCACGAAGATGAATACGAACGGTGGTCCCTGGCCGGTGACATCCTGCGACTGCCGGTAGTTGAAACCATAGACCAGGCTGTGGCTGTCACTGAGCGGAATGCGGTGTTGCAGCTCGACATCGGCGATGTCGCGTGACTCCTTGAAAATGTTGACCGGGATCAATCGCTCGGAATGGTCGTAGTACGCCTGCACGCTCAGCTCCGAACCGCCTGTGCGCTGCCAGGCCCAGCGGCCCAGGACATTGCCGCCCGACAGCTCCACATCACCTGCCTTGGGCGGCGCTTGAAACAGATCCTCGCGGCCGCCTTCGTAAAGATCGCCAGAAAGCGTCAGCGTCTGTGCCTTGCCGGGAATCAGGTCGGCGCGGAATCCGGCCTGATCCAGGCGCAGGACATTGAAGCTGTCGCTGCCATCGGGGAACTTCAGCGAATCGCGTTCGACATGTTTGGCGTACACCCGCGCGGCCCCGATCTGACCGACGGCGGTGCCGCTGCGCAGCCCAGCAAAGCTGCGCTCTTCGGTGCCTGCCCCGACGTGGAGCAAGCCGCCCTTGGTGTCTGCTGCCTTGCGCGTGACGATGTTGATGACACCGTTGATGGCATTGGTGCCCCACAGGGTGGCACCCGGCCCGCGAATCACCTCGATGCGCTCGATGTCGGGCATGAACACATCCAGCGTGTCCCAGAACACGCCGGAGAACAGCGGCGTGTAGACGCTGCGGCCATCCACCAGCACTTCCAGCTTGTCGGACAGGCGATCCGAGAACCCGCGCGAAGACACCACATGGGTGTTGATGTCGCCGATGCGTGCCACATGCAGTCCCGGCACCAGCCGCAGTGCCTCGGCGATGCTGCGCGCACCGGAGCGGCGGATTTCATCGCCGGTCAAGGCATACACCGCCGCTGCGGCCTGACTGAGCGGCTCGGCGCGCTTGGAGACCGAAGTGATCTCGATGTTCATCAGGTCAGACAGGCTCAAGCTGCTGAGATCGAGCGGCAGTGCAGCAATTTGCAGCGGGGCGGCGGGCTCTGCGGCGGCGGCGATCCCGGCCGTCAGCAGTGCGGGAATCCAGCCGTGCCGGGCGAGGCGGAATCGGATCGTGTGCATGGGTGTACTGTCCTCAATCCATGGAGTGTAGATTCTAGGCTTGCCCGACTGCCGCCCTCTGCAAGTACACCAGAGGGTGCAGCAGGGATGATAGGTGGTCGTTGATCCGTCCGGTCAGCGGCGATGCTGTCTGCGTGGCGCAAGCTGCTTGCAACGCAACGCCGACCATCACCCCTAAACTAGGGCACTTCACAAGCCTTCTGCTGATGTCCGCTTTCCTCAATACGCTGCTGCTCCGTGCCAAGCCCTGGCTGCCCGCCCTGCTGGCCCTGCTACTGCTGGGCTTCGCCCTGCTGGCGCTGCGCGAACTGATGGGCGAAATCGACTACCGCGACGTGCTGGCACAGATGCGCAACACGCCCAAGCAGGCGCTGTTGCTGTCGGCCCTGTTCACGCTGCTGAGCTTCGCGGCGCTGGCAGGCTATGACCTTTCCGCACTCGCTTACCTGCGCATCCGCCTGCCCTGGACGACGGTGGCGCAAGGCTCCTTCGCGGGCTATGCCGTCGGCAATACCGTCGGCATGGGTGCGCTCAGCGGCGGCGCGGTGCGCATGCGCGTCTATGGTGCGGCTGGCATGGAGCCGCTAAGGGTCGCGCAGCTGATGGGCTTCATCTCTGCCGGCTTTGGCCTCGGCATCACTTTCATCGGCGCCATCGGCCTGCTCTGGGGCGCGGATCGCGCCGAGGCCGTGCTCGGCGTGCCCGGGTGGGTGATGCATGGTGTCGGCGCATTCACGCTCGCCTTCATCAGCTGGGTGATCTGGCTCTGCGCATGCGGGCGGCATTTCACCCTGTTCGGACACGAAATCACGCTGCCGACCATGCGCCTGGCGATGGTGCAGATCGCGGTTTCGGCGCTGGATCTGCTATTTGCCGCAACTGCGCTCTGGGTGCTGCTGCCGATGACGGGCGAAGTGAGCTTCATGGACTTTCTCGCCTTCTACGTCATCGGCGTGTCGCTGGGCGTGATCCTGCACATCCCCGGCGGGGTCGGCATTTTCGAGGCGATGATCCTCCTGGCCTATGGCGATTCGCTGCCGGGGCCTGCACTGGCCGGGGCGCTGCTGCTGTTCCGTGCCATCTACTACCTGGCACCGCTGGCACTGGCGGTGACGGTGCTACTGCTGCGTGAGGTTTTTGCGCTGGCGCGGACGCGCAGGGGAAACTCTGGATAGTCGTCGTTCCGGCGAACGCCGGAACCCAGTCTTTGCCAACTCGTTGATATTGTCGGCATGACGTTGCTTTTTGAACCTGTGCAGAGCTTCCCTAGCTGGGAATCCTGAGCTTCATGCCGGGCTTGATGAGGCCCGACTTCGGCAGCTGGTTGTGCGCCTTCAGCGCCGAGACGCTGACCTTGTAGCGCGCCGCGATGCTGCTCAGCGTCTGCCCGGAAGCCACCTTGTGCGTGCGGGTGCCCGGCGTCTTGCGCGAACCCTTTTTCACTGGCAGAGGCTCAGCCGCCAATTCTTCGGCCGTGAGTGAGGCGGTCATAGCTTCGGCATCGCCGTCGTTGGGGATGCGGATGGTCTTGCCCGCCCTGAGCTTGCCTTTTTTCAGCCCGTTGAGGCGGCGCAGCGTCGACTCGCTGCTGCCGTAGCGCCTGGCGATGCTGGCCAGGCTCTCGCCTTTTTTCACCTTGTAGCTGAAGTGCGTCTGCCGCTGCTTTGAAAAAGTCTCGCCAGCGCCCAGTCGCCCATACGCCACCTTGAACGCCGCGCCCTGCCCGGCAGGCAGGCGGATGCTGTCCCCCGCCGGCACATACAGGCGGCCCGCCAGCACGCTGTCGTGATACGAGGGATTGAGTTCGCGGAAACGCTCGGCATCGACACCCGCTGTTTTCACCAAGGTGCGGTACGGCGTGTAGCGTTCGACGGTGACGGTGTCGAAGCGCAACGGCGCCTGCCGCTGCACGTCGCCGAAGTGCTTGCGGTAGTCGCGCTCGACATCGGTGGCGGCGAGAAACTCCGCGTAGAAGTTGCGCGAGGCAAAGCCGAAGCGCGGGCCCTCGAAGCGGGTGAGCATGTCCTCCAGCGTGCTGCCGTTGACCTCCTGCAAGGCACGCGCCACACCGCCACGGCCGTAGTTGTAGGCGGTGAGCGCCAAGGGCCAGCTGCCGAGGTGGTCGTAATCGTCCTTCAGGTGTGCTGCGGCAGCACGGGTGGAGGTCCAGGGATCGCGGCGCTCGTCGGCGATCTGGTTGTGGCGCATGTACATCCTTGCCGAGGAGGGCATGAACTGCCACAGGCCCGCTGCCGCCACCTTGGAGTAGGCATTGATGTTGAAGCTGGACTCGACGATCGGCAGGCGCGTCAGCAGGCGCGGCAGGCCGGCATCGGCAAAGATGCGCTCCATCTCCGGCAGGTATTGGCCGCTGATCTCCACCGCCTGGCGGGTGCGTTCCTGCAGGCCGCGCTGGGTGCGGATGTTGGCAGCGGCGTCCGTGAGTGCCGCCTGGTCATCGGAGAACAGGGCGGCAAGACGGCGCTGTTCGTCGCTCATCACCTCTGGCGTCGCGGCGAGCGCGGCGGTCTGGCGCAGCAGGCTGGCGACACGCGCCTTGGCGGCCTCCTCCTCGTCATTCTTGAAGCGCGACAGCAGCGGCTTGGGTAGTGCCGTGGCATCACTGCGGAAGTCGAGCACCACATACACCCGCTCGGGCTTGCGAAGGTCGTGGACGACGCTCTGGTGCTCGGAGTACTCCGCGAAGATCTGCCGCCAGAAACGGATGTTGCCCTTGAGCGCCTTCGGGCGTTCAAACAGCTTGCGCTCGCGGGCGAGGCGATCTTTCGCTTCGGCCTCGGCACCGGCCTCGTCGGCGGCCTCGATCAGCACCTGCACCGGCTGGACGATGGCCTGCACCGGCGGCAGCAGGGGTGCGGCGGCCGTCGGCCCGGCGACGGCATCAAGCGTGGCGTGCTCGGCCGTGGGAGGAATGGCTACGGCTACAGCTACAGCATTGGGTTCCGGGGTCTGTGCGTAGCTGGCGATGGAGAAGCCAGCAAGGAAGGCGAGCGGGAGCAGCAAACGGATCAGGGGCATCGTCGGGAGATAAGGTCAGCACACGGAAGACAGCAGATGGGATGCTAGCCCCATGCAGAGGACGGGGCAATCACTGCGCACTATCGCCAGTGTGCTGCGACTGTCGCACACTGGGCGCGCACCTCCACAAAACAACCACCCATGACCGCCGATACCCTCTGCCTGCTCGCCGCCGGCCTGTTCTTTATGAGCGGCCTGCTCACCGGCCTGTGGAAATATCTCTGCATAGCGCGCTCGCCGGATGCCACCAGCCCGGTCTATGTGGACATCGCGCATCGCACCAGCCTGATGTACTCGTTCTCGGCGCTGGTGCTGCGCGCCTTCGTGCCGTATTCGCCGCTCGATGCAACCGGCACGCTGATCGCGGTGGCCGCCCCCTTGCTGTTCTTCGCACTCGCCATCAGCACCTACGTGCTGCACGGCATCCTGCGCGATACCGACAACCAGCTGCGCTCGCCGCACAAGCTGGGGTCGATGACCCTGCCGGGTGTGCTGCTGCACGGCTTCATGTTCCTGCTCGCTCTGGCCGAGATTGGCGGTTTCGCGGTGCTTCTTTGGGGCTTTCTGCGCGGGCTTTAGCTTTGGAATGGCGCGGCCAGCTGTGCTGCGTAGCCGCGCGCCGGCACCGGCGGCGTCAGGCCGACGGCATTGGCCGCACGCGGCGCGGCGTCGGCCTGATGCCTGCGAGGTGATCCCACAGCGTGGTGAACAGCCCGAAGTTCACGTCGCCTGCCGGCCCGCGCACATGGTGAAAGCGATGCGCCTCGGCCGTTGCAAACAGATACTTGAGCGGGCCGATGCGGTAGTCGGCATTGGCGTGTTGCAGCAATAGTTGAATGGCGACACAAAACGCCACCGCCGCTGCGACCGGCTGCGTTACGCCGAGCAACAGCAGGGGCGTCATGCCGGCAGCCGTTTCAAGCAGCTGGTGCAGCGGATGTTTCATCCAGCCATTGAAGCCATATAGCCGCTCAGCGGCGTGGTGCACGGCATGGAAGCGCCAGAGCCCATGCACCCGATGACTCAGCTGGTGCATGGCGGAGATACCGAGATCGAGCAGCAGCACGGCGACCATCACCTGCACCAGCAACGGCCATTGCTGCGGCCAGAGCGAGGGCCAAGGCAGCAAGGCCACCAGCAGCGGCAGCGCGGCGATGCCGGCATAGGTGAGTCCGCTGTTGACCAGCGCATGCAGCACATCGGCTGCGCCGTCACCGGGGTCCCGGTTCCACATCGGCTGCCAGGGGATGAGGCGCTCGATGGCGAGCATCGTCAGCACCGCCAGCAGCAGCGCGGCATAGCGCAGGGCGTCGGCGGCCTGGCCGGCAATCAGCCAGAGCCCAAGGCCGTTGAAGCCGATGAAGAACAGCGGAAAAGTGCCGTAGCGGAGCAGCGTGCGCATGGTTGATCTCAGGCAGGGGTGCAGCGCAGTCTTTGCCATTGCCCACCTGCGGCGCTTGTAAGAACCGGCTATCCCCCACCCCATGCTGCTGATCCTCGGCCCTGATCGACTGCTCTACCGCGGCCCGCCTGTCGATGGCGCGCGGCACCGCCATCACGCGCTGCAACTCGCCCTCAGCCTCGGCGAGCCGCTGCGGCTCGAAGCCGATGGTGCGGTACAGCAGGCGATGGGCTTCACGATTGCCGCCGACACCGCGCACCAACTCAGCGGCGGTGCGCCGCAAGTCGCACTGCTGTACCTGGAGCCGGAGAGCGCCGCTGGCGCAGAGCTCAGCGCCAGCATGCAGACGACCGTGCAGGCCTGGCAGCCTTCAAGCACGCTCAAAAGCGCTGCGGCGACCGAGGATGACGAGGCCTTCACATTGATCGACGCCCTCTGGCTTGCCGAGTTGGGCGTCGCCGCATCCAGCCTGCCGCCGATACTCGACGACCGCGTGGCAGACACCCTCGCCCGCCTCGCCGCCACACCCGGCGAGCCGCACAGTGCCACCGCACTTGCAGCCCGCGTGCAGCTCTCGCCGGACCGCTTGATGCACCTGTTCGCGCAAGGCACCGGCACCTCGCTGCGCAGCTATGCACTGTGGGCCAAGCTCAAGACTGCCCTGCACCAGGCGCTGGCCGGCGCCACCCTCACCGAAGCCGCGCACGCCGCCGGCTTTGCCGACTCGGCGCACCTGAGCCACAGCTTCAAGGCCATGTTCGGCTTGCCGCCGCGCTTTCTGTTCGAGCGTCGTGCGGGGCTGGTGGTGCGCTTCCGCTAAGCTCTTGCGCACGTCCACACCGGCCCCTGCAATGACCCTGCGCACCGCCTACCCCGCCATCGAGCCCCATGCCACCCACCGCCTGAAAGTGTCGGCGCTGCACGAGATTTACGTCGAGGAAAGCGGCAATCCCAAGGGCAAGCCAGTGGTGTTCGTGCACGGCGGCCCCGGTGGCGGCACCGAGCCCTGGCAACGGCAGTTCTTCGACCCCAAGAAATACCGCATCGTGCTGTTCGACCAGCGCGGCTGTGGCAAATCCACTCCTTTTGCCGAGCTGAAAGAAAACACCACCTGGGACTTGGTGGCGGATATGGAAACCATCCGCGAGCACTTGAAGATCGACAGCTGGGTGGTATTCGGCGGCAGCTGGGGTTCAACCCTCGGCCTCGCTTACGCAGAGACGCATCCAACGCGGGTGAAAGCGCTGGTGCTGCGCGGCATCTTCCTGCTGCGCAAGATCGAGATCGACTGGTTCTACCAGGAGGGCACCAGCTACATCTTCCCGGATCAGTGGGAGCCCTACCGCGATGCCATCCCCGAGGCTGAGCGAGGCGATTTTGTCACTGCGTACTACAAGCGCCTGACCAGCCCCGATGCCAGCGTGCGTGCGGCAGCCGCCAAGGCCTGGAGCACCTGGGAGGGTGCGACCAGCAAGCTCTACATCAACAGCGACATGATCGCGCGCTACGGCAACGATCAATTTGCCGATGCCTTTGCGCGCATCGAGTGCCACTACTTCACCCACCAGGGCTGGCTCGCGGACAACCAGCTGCTGCGCGATGTGGAGAAGATCCGCCACATCCCCGCCGTCATCGTGCAGGGCCGTTACGACGTGGTCTGCCCGATGAAGTCGGCCTGGGATCTGCACCGTGCCTGGCCCGAAGCCGAGTTTGTGGTGGTGCCGGATGCCGGCCATGCGGCGAGCGAGAAAGGCACGCTGTCCGCACTCATCGACGCCACCGACAAGTTCGCTGGCCAGTGACGGTCAGCTGAGATAGGTGTAGCCGGAAAGCCCCGCTTCGAGCTCTGCCAGTAGCGCATTGCGTGTCGCCATCGGCAGATCGCTCGCCGCAAATTTCTTGCGGTAGGACTGCATCAGCTCCTCCGGGGCGAGGTGCACATAGCGCAGCAACTCGTCGGTGCGGTCGCCGTACTCGGGGTCGTCGAGCCGCCAGCCGCCCGGCGCTTTGTCATCCAGCACCACGTTCACCGCATTGGTGTCGCCGAACAGGTTGTGCATGTCGCCGAGGATTTCCTGGTACGCGCCGACCATGAAGAAGCCGAGCAGGTAAGGCTCCTGCTCATTCAGCGCATGCAGCGCCAGTGTCGGCGTCAGGCCCTCGCGGTCGACATAGCTGTCGAGCCGGCCGTCGCTGTCGCAGGTGAGATCGCAAAGGCGGACGCGCTCGCCGGGTTCCTCGTTCAGACGATGAATCGGCAGGATCGGAAACACCTGGTTGATCGCCCAGGCATCCGGCACCGACTGGAACACCGAGAAGTTGACGAAATACTTGGAACTGAGCCGCTCGCGCAGATGCTCCAGCGCCTCGCGGTGGGCACGCACCTCGCCATCGAGCAGAGGCATCACGGCACGGGCAATGGCGTGCGTGGCTTGCTCGCACCAGGCGCGCTGGCTCAAGCTGAGCTTGCCCTCGGCGTAGTGGGCGTGCGCCTCGGCGAGCAGCGTGTCGGCCTCGTGCAGGCTTTCCATCGGGCCGCGTTCGACGAGCTCGTTGAGACAGGCGAACAGCTCCGACACCACCGGCGGCGCATCGCTACCCGGCCTGCTGATGCTGGGCCTGCCGATCACTTCGCTGTCGACGACGTTGGCGATCAGCACGGCATGATGGGCGGTGAGGGCACGGCCGGATTCGCTGATGAGAGCAGGTTCCGGCTCGCCGGATTCGATGCAGATTTCCTGCAGGGTGCGCACGATGCTGCGCGCGTATTCGCGCAGCGAGTAGTTCATCGAGCAATGGCTGCGCGAGCGGGTGCCTTCGTAGTCCACGCCCAGACCGCCGCCGACATCGACGACGTCGATGGGCGCGCCGAGGCGACGCAACTCGACATAGAAACGCGCCGCCTCGCGCATGCCGCGCGCCACATCCTGCACGTTGGCGACCTGCGAGCCGAGGTGGAAGTGGATCATTCGCACGGCTTCACTCAGGCCAGCCTTCTGCATCATCTCCAGCGCCTGCAAGACCTGTGCGGTGGTCAGCCCGAACTTGCTCTTCTCACCGCCGGTGTTCTGCTGGGTGGATTCACTCATGTTGGCGAGGCGCACGCGCAGGCCGATCAAGGGCGCGACTCCGAGATTTTTCGATTCTTCGATCACCAGCGGCAGCTCGCTGAGTTTCTCGACCACGATGTAGACCTTGTGGCCGAGTTTTTGCCCGATCAGCGCGCGGCGGATGTAGGCGCGATCCTTGTAGCCGTTGCAAACGATGACACTGCCCGGCAGCGCCACGCCCAGCACCGCCGCCAACTCCGGCTTGCTGCCGGCCTCGACGCCGACGCGCGCGCCGCCGTGCTGCACGATGGCCTCGACCACCGCCTTCTGCTGGTTGACCTTGATCGGGTAGACCGCGGTGTAGGCACCCTGGTATTCGTACTCGGCAATCACCTGCGCGAACGCCCCGGTGAGCGCATCGACGCGGTCGCGCAGGATGTCGGTGAAACGCACCAGCACCGGCCATTCCAGGCCCTCCTTCGGCAGCTGCAGGGCGAGCGCATGCAAGTCCACCGCCACGCCCTGCTTGAAGGGCCGCACCGTGAGATGGCCCTCGGCGTTCACATCCACATAGCCTTCCGACCACTGCGGGATGTTGTAGCGGGCCAGTGCTTGGGCGGCAGTCCAGGACATGTCGGTGATCCAGAAAATCGTCAGGGCGGCAGAGGGTAGCGGTTTGTGGTGGCGGGGCAACTGTGCATTCGGGCAAGCTACCGCAATAAATCCAAGGGAATGGGGCCGTGCCAAGGTCAATCTCGTCAGTCGTCACACCGCTTGCGGCCACCTGCCTGCTTGCCGCCACCACCGCCCATGGCGGGGAGGAGACACCCCGCTGGGGTGTGGGCGTCGGCGTCGGTGCGACCACGATGGGACTGGGTGTGGAAGGCATCGTGCGCGCTACCGACTGGCTCAACCTGCGCGTCAATGCCCATTCGCTGAAGATCAGTCCCGGCATCAAGATCGATACCAGCAAGCTGGTGTCAGATGACGAGGCAGAGGCGTTGGAAAATGCCAATGAACTCGATGAGGACGCGGTCGATCCGTTCAAGAAGCAGCTCGACCTGCGTCTTCGCAACCGCAACATCGGCCTGATGGCCGATGTGCACCCCTTCGGCGAGGGCCTGAAACTCTCGCTCGGCTACTACCCCAAGTTCAGGCTCGAAGCCAGCGGTCAGGAGACCTGCGAGACCGGCTGCAAGGTGGGCAATCTCACCGTTACCGGCGACGACGTGGTGTACGCGCGTTCCAGCGACTGGAACAAGGGCGGGGTGTATGGCGGCCTTGGCTTCACCAACATCTTCAGCGGCCGTTCGCCGCTCTACTTCAAGTTCGAGTTCGGGGCGATGGCCATGCAGAAGCCCAGCGTCGATGCACTGCTGAGCGGTGGCGCTGCCGAAATCGGGAAAAAGGACGAGAACGGCAACACCCAGACCCGCACGGTGGCGAATGCCGAGAACGATCCGGAAGTGATCGCACAGGCCGCGCGGGACGAGGGCAAGCTGCGAGATGTGGCCGAGGATTTCAAGTTCTATCCCATCGCCGGGGCCACCATCGGCCTGCGCTTTGGCTGGAATGGCGTCGGGGGCAAAAGCGTGGGTGGCAGTGCTGCCCTGCCGCAAGCTACCGAGTCGCGCAAGCTCAACCAGCCACTGTTTGGGGCTGACAGCCGTCCCAGCTACCCGAGCGCAAGCACTGCGCCCGTCTCGCGCGTGCAGCCCGGCGCCGCTGCGCCCGCCGCTGCCAGGGCGGACAGCCCTTCAGCTGTCTACCTGCAACCCCGAACCGTCACACGGCAGCAGCAGACTGTATCGCCGCCCTCGTCGTCGGGGTTGGTCATCGACCAGCCCTTGCGCCCTGCCGACACTTCGCAAACCATACCGCCCGCCCTGCTCGAAGGTCTGCCGCCGGATTTCCGGCCCACCATCTTCTATGCGCCGGACGCACCCTGAAACGAGCCACATCCTCCACTCCCATCCATTGCGCCCATGTCCCTAGACCACAGCTGGTTCACCGAAGCCATCCCTGCCACTGGCACCGCCTTCTCGCTCAAGGGCAGCAAGCTGCACAGCGAGCAGACGCCCTATCAGCAGATCGAAATCTGGCAGACCGAGAGCTTCGGCAAGCTGATGACCATCGACGGCTGTACGATGGTATCGACCCGCGACAATTTTCTGTACCACGAGATGATGAGCCACCCGGCGCTCAACTCGCACCCAGACCCGCAGACGGTGGTGATCGTCGGCGGTGGCGACTGCGGCACGCTGCGTGAAGTGCTGAAGCACAGCGAAGTGAAGTCGGCGACCCAGGTCGAGATCGATGAGCGCGTCACGCGCTTGAGCGAAATCCACTTTCCCGAGCTTTGCGATAAAAACAACGACCCGCGCGCGACCCTGTTCTTCGGCGACGGCATTGCCTGGATGAAAGAAGTCGCAGCCGCATCCATCGACGTCATCATCATCGACTCCACCGACCCGGTCGGCCCGGCGGAAGGGCTGTTCGGCAAGAAGTTCTATCTCGACTGCATCAAGGCGCTCAAGCCCAACGGCATGCTGGTGCAGCAGTCCGAATCACCCCTGCTGCACCTTGATCTCATCAAGGCCATGCACCAGGCGATGCGGGAGGCAGGCTTTGCCGAGACGACGCTTCTGCACTTTCCCCAAGTCATCTATCCCTCCGGCTGGTGGAGCGGCTCGCTTGCCTTCAAGCAGGCGGGCAGCAAGGTGTCGCGGCTTGAGCACGCGGACGCACTCGATACCCAGTTTTACAACCGCGACACCCATGCCGGTGCGTTTGCGCTGCCGACGTATGTGAAGAAAGCCATCGCTTAGTAGTCGCGGCGCGGCGTGGCATAAGGGTCTTCGGAAACCCAGAACGGCACGCTGCGCCCGACCAGCGCTTCGAGCGCCATCAGTTCGAGATCGGTGTGGTTGAAGAACGGCGCGGGGGTGAGGCATTTGCCCTGCACCGGATCGCGGAACAGGAAGCGCGGCGCATCGTGATGCGTGGTACTCAGCAGTTCGGCCTCTTCAGGCCGCGTCACTGGTGTCAGCTGCGCCTTGCCATAGCACAGGCAGACGTAGCTCTTGTCGGCATCGGCCTCGGTGTAGACGCCCGTGCCGCGAATGCCGATGGTGGCTGCGGGGGTGCGAATCTCGTAGGTGTCGTCACGCTTGCCGAACACGCTCAGCATCGCGCCATTGACCAGCCGGAAGAACCCGCGCGTGGCTCCTGCCGCCGCGCCAATCTCGAGCCGGCTCTGCGGCCGCACGATGAGCGCATCCGAGCCGATCACGCCCACCAGCCTGCCGTCGCTGCCGGTCTCGATCACATCGCCGGGCTGGATGCGCGAATCCCTTGTCGCGCGCACGCCATTGATGAGCACCTTGCCATCCAGCTCGAAGATGCTCTTGCCCTGCGGCAGCTTGCGCGGCCGCGCGCCAAAGGTATCGGCGCGCGCCCAGCCGCTGCCCCCCACCAGCCAGCCCGCAGCCAGTGCGCGCAGCAGCAGGCGGCGGCGGGGATCGGATTCGCTATGGTCGTGGCTTTCGGCTGCGTTCATTACTATCTCCGACGGACTGCGTTGCGGCTAGAGTGTGTTGACATACGAATGGTCACAGCGGCCGAAGGCTGTTTGGGGCAGTGCAAGGCGGCCAGTGAGGGCAATAGTGGTTCTATTGTCCTCACTGACCAAAGCCGCAATGCCCCAAAACAGTCCGGCCCCGGAGGGTTGCGGGTCAAAACCGTGCATTGCTTCGTTGCGAGACTAGCGAAGGCCACAAGCATTCGCGTCGTCTCGCGCCTCGCACTGCGCGGTTTTGACCTGCAACGCTGCGATCATTCGTATGTCAACACACCCTAAGTCTGCCTTGCCGTCGGCAGAATGACTGTGATGCAGGCAACAGCTGAAAAGTTCTTGAGGATCCCAAGCGATGCGCCATTCCATCCGCTGCGCCCTGCTGGCTGCCATGCTGCCCCTGCACGCGCAAGCCGCCGTCGTGGTGGGGCTGGCGGATATCGCCATCGGCACTGACGACAACCTGCTGTCGGCGCGCGACGCACGACCGCGCACGACCGAGCAGTTTCTGCAGGGCGGCGTCGGGGTCTCCCTCAGCGAGCCACTGGGCAATGGCCTGACGCTCAAGCTGACCGCGAGAACCGATGGCCGCCTGCACGCCCGCTATGACAGCCTCAACGAAATCAGCAGCAGTGGCGAGGCGCAGCTGCTGCTGCGCCCCGGCAGCGGTTTTCACACGCCCACTTTCGGCGCGTCGATGGGTCTCGGCGGCAGCCTGTTCAACAGCGACCGCCGCGATGGTCTGGAGGCCCGCCTGCGCCTGTTCGTGCGGCAGGCAGTGACCACCCGCGTGTCCACACGCGGCAGCGTCTTTGCGCTCTGGCGGAACAGCGACAGCCAAGCCTTCGATGCCGAAATCCAGGGTGCAGAGTCCGCACTCGACTGGCTGGCAAGCCCGGCGCTGACGGTGACGCTGGGTTACCAGTACCGCGATGGCGAGGTCGTCGCCACCGCCAACCACCGCGGCAGAGCACTGACCGCAGGCGAGGTGCTGGAGCCGGACGATGCCTTTCCAGGGCTTTCCGCATTGAGCTTCGAAGCACAGACGCACATCGGCGTGCTCGGTTTCAACTACGGCCTCAGCCCCGCGCTGTCAGTGGACGTGCAGGCGCGTTACATCGAGTCGGATTCCGGCTTTGATACCCGCTACCACCGCTTCACCACGCTTACCGGCCTGCTGTTCCGGTTTTGAGCGACTGCTGATAGGCGATGCGTGCCTCGGCCAGCAGTTTCTCGGCAGCGAGCGGCTGGCAATAGCGGCGAACCTCATCCGCCAGCCGGGCGCGTTCGAGTGCCATCTGATAGTCACTGAAACGGTACTGGTTGCCAGCCGGATCGCGCCCAAATAGCTCGCGCGCGTTGGCGTAGACATCGTTATGGAGCTTCAGCTCGCGGCACTGGCGCGCCACCTCGCCAACGAAATCCGCCGGGGCCCTGGCGGTGGGGTTCGAAGCCACCGCGCGCTTGGCGATGGTGGCGCGGGTGAGTCGCTCCGCCGAAAGCGTACGGTCGTCGTAATGCACCATGCCCTGGCGATCCACCCATTTGTAGACACCGCCTGCGGCGGCGCCCTGCATTGCTGCCGCCATTGCGCTGACCATCAGCAGGTATTGCCAGCAGGGTCGGCGGCGCTTACTCGGCTTTTTCATCATCGGCTGCCGCCGCGATGCTGGCCCCGACAGTTTTGCAGAGAGTTTCCATCTGCTGGCGGGTACGCTCGACGAGCTGCTGCTTTTCTTCGGCACTGTAGGCACGGCTGCGGCCCAGACTGTCGGTCTCGTTGATCTCGGCGGAGCTGGAGTAGACAGTCAGCTGATCTTTCTTGCGCTGGCATTCCAGCTGGCGGCTGGCGATGGCCTCGGGCGAATCCTTGGCCGGTGCCTGGATGCGGCTGCCGGGCTTGATCTCGACGCGCTCGCCCTTCTTGCTGGGCAGGTCGCTGTAATGGATGCGACCCTTGTCGTCCTTCCAGCGATAGGTGCGCTCGCCCGCCTGCACCGACAGCACGGCAAACAGGGACAGCACAACAGCGGCTCGAATCGCGTGCATGAAGTTCTCCTCAACGCTAGACAGTCAGTCTAGCCCCTGCATCCGTCTGCGTCATGCATCCACGGCGCGTGCCTACAATCGCCCATGCGCATGTTCAGGGTCTCCATCTTCCTGCTGCTGGCCGCAGGCGCAGCCTGCTGGCAGGCTGAATCGCGTGCCGGGCTGGAACAGCGCCTGAGACTGCGCGCGCTGGCAGCACAACTCGAACCGCTGGGCACACTTCATTACGGTGAAACCAGCGCCCATTTCTGGGGCAGCGGGCATATCGACACGCTGCGCTTCGTACCCGGCGAGGCGCTGCGCGCACGGCACGGACTGGCACCGGACTTCGCCCTCTCCATCCCCCGGCTGCGTTACGCGGACTGGCAGGGCGAGAGACCTTGGCCCGCCAGGCTGCGCGTGCGCTTCGATGCCCTGGCACTGCCGCTGCCCGAACCCTGGCCGCAAACCTACAGTGGCGTGGCTGACTGGCGTTATCACGCTGATTCCGGCGCGCTGCAAATGACATTGGCACTGGCTGCCCCTGCCGCCGTCATCGACGCCAGGCTCGGCTTCAGACTGCCAAGCCCGGAGCGCTTCACGCAGGCCATCCTCACCGGCGGCAGGCTGCACTATCGGGATCAGGGACTCGCACAGAACCACCGTGCAGCGCTGGCCTTGCAGCGCGGGGTCGATCCGCAAAGCGGCGAAACTGCGTTTGCCGCGCAACTTGCGGACTGGCTCAGCCAACATGGCCTACCCCCGGATACCGCCCTGCAGAGCGCCCTGCGCCGCTTTGCACGGGAGCCCACCGTGCTGACGATGCATCTCGAACCACCCGGCAGCTTGCAGCCGGAAACCCTGTCCCAATTCGCGCCGCGGGACCGCGCTGCCGCGCTGGGGCTGCGCCTCGAACCACAGTGAACTTGCCGGCCTATCGCTAATATTTACTTGCGCACCACGAAACCCGCCGGCGGCATGTTATCGCTGGGGTGCCAGTCCACGGCGCTCACAGCGGCCAGCGGCGGGCCAACCGCCAGCCAGCGGCGAAAGGCCAGCAGCGCCTCGACTGGTCCCGCCACCACGCCCTCGACGCAGCCATCGCTACGGTTGCTGACCCAGCCCTGCAAGGCCCACGCAGTCGCCTTGCGGCGGGTGGCGGCACGGTAGCCCACCCCCTGCACCTGGCCGTGCACCACAAAGCGCATCGCGGTAGTGTTGTCGTCGCCCATGAACAAGTCCGATCCCCAAGCCCCCCAGAGCTTAAGCAAACCGGCAGGCAAGCACGAGTGCGAAGAGCCCCAGCGCCTGCGATTTGCCGCTGAAATCCCCGGTGGGGCGCGTGGGCCATTGTGGAAAATCAATGTCGAGGCACTCAGCGAACCCGCGCCCGGCGGCGGCGAACGCCTGCGCCTGCGCGCCCATGTGCAGACCAATCTCGCCAGCGTCGCCAGGCCCGCGCTCGCGGCCATGGGTGCACGGCTGCAAGCACGGCTGCCCGCCCCGGCGCGCGAAGCCGGTACTGCCCTTGCGCCCATGGCACAGCTGGCGACACGCTGGCTGGGCGAGTGGACGCAGCAGCGCGTCCGGCAACTCGCACCCCGGCTAGGTCGCTGGGCGACGCCCCTGCTGCAACACGATCTGCAAACCTGGGTGGAACTGCATGCCTCCACCGCGCCGCTGGTGGAGGGTGCCAGAGCACTGCTGCCCCATGCCGCCAGGCTCTCGCAGCTGGGCATCAGCCCCAACACCGGCCCCAACGCACCGGCGCTGCAAGCCTGGCAGGGGCGCATCGGTGACGAGGCCGCGCAGGTGTCGATGTTCCGGCTTGACGACCGCCAGCTGCCAGAGAGTCTGCGTGCCCGGCTGGGCGGCACGCCGTTGCAGATCGCGGCAGCAGTGGTCAATGTGGTGGCGTACAAGCCTTGAACCGTGCGCCGCGTTGACTTGCGACTCGGCTCTGACCAACCATGCCCGAACCAACCAGCCGACAGCAAACCATGAGAACCAAAGCAGAAGACGTGCTCGATGAATGGATGCACTGCATCAACACCGGCGACCTGCCGGGCGTGCTGGCGCTCTACGACGAGACAGCGGTGCTGATCCCGACTTTTTCAAACCGTCTGCTCAACAGGCCGGAAGGCATCCGCGAGTACTTCGAGCGACTGGCGGCGCGCGACCAGCTGAGCATCAGCCTGCACCCGAAGACCCTGATCGTGCAGCCTATAAAGGATGCACTGTGTGCGGTCTCCGGTATCTACCTCTGGCGCTTCGCCATCGATTCCGACCTGTTCAACTTCGAAGCACGGTTCAGCTATCTGCTGGATTACGCCAAGCCAAATCCGATCCTGCACCACCATTCCTCGCAGATTCCCCGCATGATCTGAGGTTTGGCGTAACAAAAAAGCCGACTTTGAAGTCGGCTTTTTTGTATCTGGAAGCTGCTCAGCTTTTGCCAGAGGTGCTGATGCCGAGCTTGGTGAGTGTGTCCATCGTCAGGCCGCCGGTCGCAAGGCCGTTGGCCTGCTGGAAGGCGGTAATGGCGGCAGAAGTGTTGACGCCGATCACACCATCGATGGGGCCGGGGTCGAAGCCCTTGGCCTTCAGTGCGGCCTGGATCTCCTGCACGATGCCGGGGGTGGTGTTGGTCTGGCAAAGGATGCTCTTCCACTCCGCCTTGCCCTCGGCGACCAGAACCTTGGTGGCGACGGTCTGGTACTCGGCAGGCAGCGGGATGCGCTTTTCTTCGGCGGGCGCCACCATTTTCTGGGTACGGACGCTCCTGTACTCGGCAGGGGTCTCGATCTCGCGTACTTCGGCGGCTTTCAGCAGCACCTGCCGCTTGATGGTGCCGTACTCGGCGGGCACGGGGATGCGTTTGACCGATGCCGGGCTTTCCACCACGCGCTTCTTGATGGTGCGGTATTCGGCCGGCACCGTGACCAGGCACATGATCTCGCCGGTGAGGCCATCGTATTTTTCGATCGGGCCACGGCCTTTCTTCCATTGCGTGGTGGCTGGTTTGATCAGCTGGGTTTCTTCGACATCCTTGAACACTGCCGGGCTCTGCTCGATTTTTTCGGAGGCCGGCTTGACCACCACCGCCTCTTCAACTGTCTTGTAGACCGCCGGGATGATCTCGACGATCTTCTTGCCAGCGGGTTTCACCAGCACTTTTTCCTCGACCGTTTCGTATTTGGCGGGGATGATCTCGATGCGCTCGCTCTCGGCCTTGGCCAGCAGCTTCTCGGTCCTGGTCTCGAACTTCGGCGGGTTCACCACGCGGGCATAGCACTCGCCGGCCTTCACATAAATGGG
>JAKFXK010000002.1 GCA_021731445.1 Nevskiaceae bacterium
CCCCAGCACCTGCCAGACCTCACTGCTGCGTTTCTCGATGGCGAGGGTCTTGAAGCCCATCTGCAGGCTGTTGAGCAACGCGGTAAGCGTGGTGGGGCCGGCAATGGTGATGCGGTAGTCGCGCTGCAAGGTGTCGGCCAGGCCAGCGCGGCGCAGCACCTCCGCATACAGGCCTTCGGTGGGCAAAAACATCAGGCCGAAGTCGGTGGTGTGCGGCGGCTCGACGTACTTGTCGCGGATCGACTTGGCCTGCGTCTTCACGGCAATTTCGAGTGCGCGGCCTGCGGCTTCGATTGCGGGAATATCGCCACGCTCGCTGGCGTCGATGAGGCGCTCGTAGTCTTCACGCGGAAACTTCGCATCCAGCGGCAACCACACAGGCACACCATCCGCGCTGCGGCCCGGCAGCTTGATGGCAAAGTCCACCCGTTCGTTGCTGCCGGGGCGCGTGGCCACGCTGCGCGCAAACTGCTCGGCGGTGAGGGTTTGCTCCAATAGCGATTCCAGCTGCACCTCACCCCAGCCACCGCGTGTCTTCACATTGCTGAGCACGCGCTTCAGATCGCCGACGCCGGTGGCGAGTGTTGCCATCTCGCCTAGGCCGCGATGCACTTGTTCGAGCCGCTCGCTGACCTGCTTGAAGCTCTCGCCCAGTCGCGCTTCGAGCGTGGCGTGCAGCTTCTCGTCGACGGTCTTGCGCATCTCGTCGAGCTTAGCCTCGTTGCCCGCTTGCAGCGCGGCGAGGCGGGTATCGACGGCTGTGCGCAGCTCGGTGAAGTGTTGGCTGAGTGCGGTGCGCAGCGACTCCGCACGCACATCGGCCTGCGCCAGCTGCTGCGCGAATGCCTCGAATGAGTTACCCAGCAATTGCGCCATGCCGGCGGTCTGCGTCGCCACCCCCTGCTGGGTCTGCGCGAGCGCCCCACCAAACTCCTGACGTTGCTGCGAAAGTGCAGCGAGTAGTGCTTCGCGCAGGCGCGCGAGTTCGGCGGGTGTGGCTTGGCTGAGGCTGGCGAGTTGCTGGTCAAGCCGGGTGAAGGCGCTGGTCGTGGCGGCAGTCTGCTCACCACGGCCGCGCAGCAGCAACCAGACCAGCAGCGCCCCCAGCAGCACGCCACCGAGGGCAGCGATGACGATCAGAAGTTGAGGATTCATGCGGGCATTATCGCCCGCCGTGCGCGGCTCAGGCGCGGCGCGGAACCGCTGCGACGAGCTTGGCTTTCTTGCGCGCAAAGCCTTTCAGAAACTCCATCTGGTCGGCGAGGATCTTGCGGTTTTGCATGATGAGATATTCGGCCAGATTGGGCGTGTAGGGCACGGCCAGCAGTTTCATGTCTGCTTCTTCAGGCGTGCGCGCGTCTTTTTCCTGGTTACAGTCTCGGCAGGCGGTCACGCAGTTCTCCCAGGTCGTCCCACCGCCGCGCGAGGCGGGCATGATGTGGTCACGCGTCAGCCGGGCGGGGTTGAACATCTCGCCGCAATACAGGCAGAGGTTGTGGTCGCGCTGGAACAGTGTGCGGTTGGTGAGCAGCGGCACGCCTTGGGTGTAGCGTTTGCTGCGATCAGGAGTCGCAATGATCGAGCCGATCTCGAAGTACGAACGCTCCCCCGTGCGGGCATTGATGCCGCCGGTGATGGCGAAGCGCTCTTCGCCGGCCTCCCAGCAGACGCGCTTGCGGGCGTAGAGGGTGACTGCCGTCTGCCAGTGAATCCACCCTACCGGCAGACCGCCTGCATCAAGCTTGAGGATTACGGGAGTGGACATGTCTGAAATCTAAGCAATTCAGGCACTTTGTGCCAGTGCTTGAAGCAATGCTTCACACGATGTTCATCTGCCACCGACGATCAAGCGCTAAAACTTGGCGGTGAAGCGGAAGAAAAAATCCGCGCGGGCATCGTCCCGCACCTGGCGCGCGATGCCGGAGTCGTGCAGCGGGAATGCGCCGGTCAGAGCGGTTTCGAGGTACGGGCCGATGCCCAGTACCAGCTCGGCACCGATGTCAGAGAGTGACTGCACACCTTCCGGCAGACCCGCTGCCGCCTGTGAAAACTCCGCTGCCGCAAACTCGGCAAACACACGCGGCTTGAGGCTGATGCGGTAAGCCTCGAAGTTGATGGCGCTGTACTCACCCACCAGCCGCGCCAACAGGCCGCGATCACCAATCGCCACGCCCGGCACGTAGGCGTGCAGGTTGCCGATGCCGCCGACGATCCATTGCTGCTGCTCGGGCACCATCACATCGGCGTACTGCAGCAGCAGCTGCAGCTCGCCCGTCAGCGCGCTGCCCTGCGAGCGCAGCGAATAACTGGGCCGCAGCAGCCAGTAATCGAGATCGGCCAGCGTCCGCGACGAACCGGTGTCGCCCAGGCCCTTGCGCGCACTCAAGGCCGCCAGACTGAGCCAGCTCTGCGACCACACCCTGAAACTCCGGCTCCATGCCACCCCGGCTTCGAGCGAGGGATAGGGTTCCTTCTGCAGCGTCCGGCCATCGCTGTCGAGCTCCAGTCGCTTGTAGAGATAGTCGGCCTTGCCCTGCACGGTGATGCGCTGGGTGGCGGTGGAACTCAAGATGCCGGTGTAGCCCAGATCTGCGACCCAGAGTTCGCCATTGAACGCCAGCGCCTGCACCTGCTGGCGATAGTCGAGATAACGGCCAGAGACACCAAACAGCCCCACCGGTGTGACCCTGGACCAGCCCAGCTGGTACTCGTGATAGTCGCTACCCGGCTCGACATCGTCGATCTCGAACACCTTGCCCGCCGTGCGCACCAGCGCCGAAAATTCGTCGCCGGAAGCAGTGCCACGGCGGGCATCCAGGTCGAGAAACTCGCGTCCGGTAAAGCGGTTGCCGGCGTTGCTCAGATTGACCCGCACGCTGCCCGGACTAACCGCTTCGGCATTGGTTTTCAGCCTGAGGTCATAGACCTTGCCCTGGGCAGGGGTGAACACCGGCGTGTAGCCCGCCCCCATGCGATTGGCATGGATGCCGGCCAGCAACCGTCTTTTCTCGAAGGACGCGATGGTGAGCGGCTTTTCCTTGCCCATGCCCTTGAAATACGGCATCAGCGGCATCGGTGCCGAAACAGCATTGACGCGACCCGCGTGGATGCTCACGTAGATGTCCTTGTCGCTGCGCACATACAGCGTTTTCGGCAGAAGCAGGCCCTTGCGCTGCGCGGCGGTGGCCAGTGCGCGCACCGCCTGGGAAAGGTCGTTTAACCCCGCCACGGCGGCCGCGATGTCGACGGCATCGAGCACGCCGGGTGCATGGACATGCAGCCTGTAGCCCGCCACCTCCACCACGATCGCGCCCTGGCTGGCATCAGCCCGCAGGCTGGTCAGCTCACCCTGCACCGGCGTCGGCGGCGGCGGAAAGTCGATTGCCATGGAATCCCTACTTTTTGATATTGCTTGCCGCCAAGATACCTGCGGCGCGAAAAAAAAGCCGGGCGCGAGGGCTTGGTAACCGCAGCCGTGCACAACTGTCAGGCCGCATCCCCGCGCAGTACCCGCACCTGCACTTCGAGAAACTCTGCCGTCACCAGTTGCGGTGGAATGGCTTCAGCTGCCACTAGCCCGATCTCGGCGCGGAAGCGGCGCGGCAGGCGCGCACGGCGCAGGCGCGAGTCCTGCCTGCTCCACATGCTGCCCCAGAGATTTTGCAGGGCCATCGGCACTACCGGCACCGGATTTGTCAGCAGGATTTTCTCGATGCCGGGTTTGAATGGCTGTATCTCGCCATCGGGTGTCAGGCCGCCCTCGGGGAAAATGCCCACCAGATCGCCGTTGGCGAGTGCAGTCCGGATCTCCTCGTAGGCTTTCGCAAGCAGCGCGGCATCTTCCTTGGCGGGGGCGATAGGGATGACGCGGGCGGCGCGGAACAGAAGGTTCATCACCGGCAGGTTGTAAATCTTGTGATACATCACGAAGCGCGGCACACGCGGCAGTAGCCCGCCGATCAGCAGCGCATCGACAAAACTGACGTGGTTGCAGGCGAAGATCACCGCACCCTCGCGCGGGATGTGCTCAAAGCCCTCGACGCGGATGCGATAGAGCACATGCACCAGCAGCCACACCACCAGTTGCAGCAGCCAGACCGGGATTTTCCGCGTCAGCAGTGCCCACAGTGCTTGCAGTGCTTTCATCGCAGCATGGCGACGCGGGCATGGAACTGGTACAGCGCCTGCAGCACCGCCTCGGGCGCCTCCACCTGCGGATAGTGGCCGATGCCGAGCAGGCGCACGACATCGGGGCTGGGGATCAGCTCCTCGTAGCGTTGCACCATGTGCTCGCCGCTGACCGGGTCTGCCGGCCCGTTGATGAGCCGCATCGGCACCTTGGTGGACTGCATGGCAGGGATCCAGCGCGGGCGTTGCTCACGGCGCTCGTCGATGTAGCGGATCAGTTTCGGCATCAGCCGCTGGCCATGGTTGTGGCTGATGAGCTGCCAGAATGCCTTGCATTCCTCCGTGCTGGGTGGCGTCTGGGGGCCGAAGATCTTGCGCATGCTCGCGCCCAGCCTGGTCTCGCTCATCCTTGTGGCCAGCAGCGGGCCCAATGGCGAACGCAGCAGTTTTTGCACTAACAAAGCGCGGTGGGTTTCCGGGAATAGGCCCCCATTCAAAAACGCGAGGGACTTGAGCCGGACAGCAGCACCCCCCGTTTCGTGCCGGGCCAGCAGCTCCTGCGCGACGCTGACCCCGTAGTCATGGGCGAGCACATGGATTTCACCGAGCTTCTGCCGCGCACAGAGCGTGCTGCAGAGTTCGGCCTGATCCTGCAAGGAATACTGATAGTCGACCGGCTTGGCGGAAAAACCGAAGCCGATCAAGTCAGGCGCCAGCACCCGGTATCTGTCCGACAGCGCGTCCCACACCCGGTAGAAGTCCCAGGAGGCGGTGGGAAAGCCATGGATCAGCAGCAGTACCGGCCGACTGCCGTTGTCGCCACCGCTGTCGCGATAGAAAATCTCGTGGCCGCGATGTGGAAAAGTGCGGCCGCGCTGGCGCCATTCAGCCGGTGAGAGTGGTCTGAGGGTCATCCCTTTCCCCAATCTTGATGCGCAGCAACTGGCCCGATCTTGCCGCCACCCCGCCGACAATGGCCAGCGTCATCGCCCCGCCAAACAGCACACTCGGCACTGCGCCCATCAGCCGCGCCGCCAGCCCGCTCTCGAAAGCGCCCAGCTCGTTGGAGCAGGACAGGAACACGCTGTTGACCGACTGCACGCGACCCCGCAAATGATCCGGCGTGAACACCTGCAGGATGGTGCCACGAATCACCACGCTGACCGCATCGAAGGCGCCGGTGAAGAACAGCGCCGCCGCCGACAGCCAGAACCACGGCGAAACGGCAAACACCAGAGTGGCGACGCCGAAGCCTGCCACTGCCAGCAGCAGGTTGCGCCACAGCTCGCGCGTCGGTGGCAGATAGGCGCAGGCCAGGATGGTCAGCATCGCGCCGATGGCCGGCGCCGCGCGCAGCACGCCCAGCTCCGTGGGCCCCAGCTTCAGCACGTCCTCGACGAACACGGGCAGGATCGCCACCACGCCCCCGAACAGCACCGAGAACAGATCGAGCGAGATCGAGTAGAGGATGATCGGTGTGCGCCGCACGAACGCCATGCCCTCCTGCAAAGATTCCTTGAGGCTCACCGGACTTTCCGTCATCGCCGGCGGCACACCCTGTCGCGGGATTCCGGCGATCAGCAGGGCGGTGCAGGCGATCAGCAGAAACGTTGCCACCAAAGTGCCTTCCAGGCCAAAACCGGCATACAAAAACCCACCCGCAACCGGCCCCAGGATGGCCCCACCCTGCCAGCCTGCGGAGGACCAGGTCGAGGCATTGGCAAACAGCTCGCGCGGCACCAGAAACGATTTCAGCGACGAGGCCGCAGGCGCATAAATCCCGCGTGCCAGGCCAATCAGCGCGATGGTGGCGTAGTTGCCGAGCAGCAGGCCGGTCTGTGTCAGCTGGGCGCGCACGCTGTCCAGTGCCAACCACAGCAGGATCAGCGAGGCTGCTGCAATCACGGCCAGCGAGGCCAGCAGCAGCGTGCGCTTTTCGCGCCGGTCAGCAAGATGACCGCCGACCAGTGCCAGTGCAATGAACGGCACCGCTTCGGCCAGGCCAATCAATCCGAGGGTCAGGGGATCGCGGGTCAGCAGGTACAGCTCGTAGGCCAGCGCCACCTCCTGCGCCAGCAGCGCCAGATGCAGCAGGAATATCGCTGCAATCAGCTGCCGGAAAGCGGGGTAGCGCAGCGCGGCGTAGGGGGTCTCGGCAGCAAACTCGACGGGGCGGCTCATGGCCGCCATTGTCGGCTACCAGCGCACCGTCGAATAGGCGGCGGCGTTGTTCGAGGGGCTGCGATCACGCGGGTGATGCCAGGGGATGAAGCGCTCACTCGCATCCACACTGCCCGCAAACTGGTCGAAGACATAGATGCCAGCGTCGCTGGCGCGCAGGAAAATCGCGGCGTGCTTGCTGCCCCTGCGCTTGCCTTTTTGTGGGTAGCGGCCTTTCTTGAAGGTGGCGATGGCGGTGCCGGGCTGGATGCTGTCCCGGCTGGTCTTGAGCTTGCGCCCTTCCTGCCAAAGCAGCGTGCGCGGCGCATCCATCAGCGCCTTCAGCAACTGCACACACTCGCTGCGGCCGTGTGCGTCCTTGATTGCTGACATGCTGATTTTTTCCTGCGCGGTCGGCAGCAGGCCGCTGTAGATGCGCTCGCTGCTGCTGTCGGTGCGCGCCGTGCTGGCCAGCGCCGGGGCACTGAATGATCCGCACAGGACTGTCCCCGCGAACAAGGTGATTACCATCCAAGGCATGCTGCTTCCCTCCGAACACAATGGTCCACTGCATCGACCGGCTCGAAGTGCGTGAACAGTCCCGCACGCGATGCCGTCATCAGATCTTCAAGTTTGCGCCGCGCTCAAGCGTGCCAGCCATCGTAACGCGATCGCAGGATTTGCGATCGTAGCGGCAACGCCGGCCCGGCAGACCGTCAGAATTCCGGTTTCGTTCCGCTCCACTCCAGCGCCCATTGGTACAGCGTTTGCCGCTTCTCGCCCGTCAGCGAGGCGGCCAAGCGGGCTGCGCGCGCGGGAGGCAGCTCTTGGAGAAGGGCACGCAGCAGGCTGCGTGCATCCAGAGTGCCCGCCTCGCTGCGTGCTGGCGCACCCGCCACGGCGAGCACGAACTCGCCACGCAGGCGGTTGGCATCGGCAGCGATCCAGGCGGGCAGCTCGGTGGCGGGCAGGCGCACGCTCTGTTCGAAACGCTTTGATAGCTCGCGTGCGAGAAACACCAGCCGCGTCGAACCGAGCACCTCGGCGAGATCGGTCGCGCATTCGGCGATGCGGTGCGGTGCTTCGTAGAACACCCAGGTGCGGGGCTCCTGCGCCAGCACTTGCAGACGCGCGCGGCGCGCCGCCGGCCTGGCCGGCAGGAAGCCCGCGAACAGGAACTCGTCCGTCGGCAATCCGGCAATGGAGAGTGCCGCCGTCACCGCGCAGGGCCCCGGCACCGCCTGCACGTTCAAGCCCGCTTGCCGCGCCGCATCGACCAGCGCATAGCCGGGGTCGGATACCAGCGGCGTGCCGGCATCGCTGACCAGTGCCAGCGTCCTGCCGGCTTGCAGTTGCGCGATCAGCTCTGCGGCGATGCGGGTCTCGTTGTGTTCGTGCAGCGCTTTCAGCGGTGTGCTGACGCCGAAATGCGCCAGCAGCTGCGCGGTGTTGCGGGTGTCTTCCGCACAGATGGCGTGCACGCTCTCCAGCACTTTCAGTGCCCGCGGCGAGAGATCGCCGAGGTTGCCGATGGGGGTAGCCACCACGTAAAGACATCCTGGCAGCAGTGGGTCTTCGGCTTGGGCGTTCATGCAGGATTCGTGAGGGTGCGTGCCATACTTTACGCATGTCTTCCAAGCCCCTGATGCTGTCGCGCGCCGTGTTCACCGCGCTGCTCCTTGCGCTGCTGCCGCAGGCTGCGCGTGCGCAGGAAGGCAGCCGCGCACCAGAACCTGTCGGCATCGAGGCAGAACTGGCACAGCGCGCGGAGGCACAGTTCGTGCTCGGCGACGTCGTGGGTGCACTCGGCACCCATGCGCTGCTCGAAGGCGCGCTGACCGGCAGCGCGCGTAGCGCAAGCCGCGACGCACTCTGGCGGGCGCTCAATGCACTGCCCTCAAGTACCGACTTCTCGGCAGTGACTGAGCCGGTCGCGCAGGGCTGGGTGGAGTTGATGCAGCTCACCCGCAGCGCGGCCCCGCTGGCCGCCTACGAGTCCTGGCGGCAGCGCCATCCCGATCACCCGGGCGAATCACAGATCGCCGCCGGTCTTGCCGCCGTCGTCACACCGGCAGCGTCTGGTCAGCGGGTAGCACTGCTGCTGCCTTTGACCGGGCCGCTCGCGGCGGCTGGCAAGGCAATCCAGGCTGGTGTCGAGGCCGCGCGCAGCCGTGCCGGCAGCCAGGCACCGGGGATCCTGGCTTTCGACACCGGCAATGGTCTCGACGCCGCCATATCGGCCGCCGTCGCACAGGGAGCAACGGCAGTCATCGGTCCGCTGCGCAAGGAAGATGTCGCCCTGTTCGCCGGGCAGAGCGTGGCGCTGCCTACCATCGCACTCAACTATCTCGATGCAGACCGCGCACCGCCTGCCGGGCTGACGCCCTTCGGCCTCGCCCCCGAGGACGAAGCCCGCGCCGCCGCCAACCACGCCGTCGGCCGCAGCCTGTTGCGTGCCGTCGTGCTGTCACAGGAAGGCGACTGGGGCAGCCGTGCGGCCGCCGCCTTCAAGGCGCAATTCGAGTTGCGCGGCGGCATCGTGCTGGGGGCTGAAAGCTATGCCGCCCAGACGGTCGATTTCACCAAGCAGCTCAAGCGCCTGCTCGGCATCAGCTATTCGGAGACGCGCGGCGAGAAGCTGGCCGCCACCGGCATCAAGGCTGAGCTGCAGCCAGTTCCGCGCGGCGACCTCGACGTGGTGTTCCTCGCCGCGCGCAGCGCGCAGGTCAAGCTGATCTGGCCGCAGATGCGCTACCTGCGCGCGGGTCGCATCGCCACCTATGCCACGGCCACCGCCGCCGATGCCGGCAACAAGGACTTGGGGCAGCTGCATGTCTGCGATGCACCCTGGCGCATCGAAACCAGGGGGCAGATCGCGGCCCTGCGCGGCGAGCTGGCAACTGTCAACCCGCGCACCGCCGATACCCAGCGGCTGTTTGCGCTGGGCTTTGACGCCTACGAACTCGCCCGCCGCGTCAGCGCCAACGCCCTGCTGCCCGCCGAGACTATGTCCGGCCTCACCGGCGCACTGGTGCTCGAAGCCGATGGCGCCGTGCACCGACACCTCGATTGTGCGCCGCTGTACTCGCCGCGCGATGCCGCCGTGGCCAACGACACGGGCGAATAAGCCCGCCGTGCTCGCCACACTCAAGGCCCGCATCGCCGCCCGCCACGGCGCCGATGCCGAAACGCGGGCCGGCCTGCACTTGAATCGGCAGGGCCTCTCCACCATCGCCCGCAACTGGCGCTGCCCGCTGGGCGAGCTCGATCTGGTGATGGCCGATGGCGAGACTCTGGTCATCGTCGAAGTACGCGCCCGCCGCAGCAGCAGCCATGGCGGCGCACTCGAAAGCGTGGATGTGAAGAAGCGCGGCAAACTGCTGCGCACCACACTCGCGTTCGTGCAGGCGCACCCGCAATGGCAGCAGGCACCGATCCGCTTCGACCTGGTGCATTTCGAGGCCGATGGCAAAGGCCGCTGGCTGCGCGATGCTTTCACGGCCGACGAGTGCACATGAGCACAGCGCTGCCTGTGGATACCCTGGCCCAGCTCAGGGCTGCACTACCTCCCGGTGCGCTGCTGACCGACCCTGCCGACTGCCTCGCCTACGCCTACGACAACTCGCGCCGCATGGCGATGCCGCAGGCGGTCGCCTTCGCCCACAGCCATGACGAGGTCGCGGCCATCGTCGGCATCTGCCATGCGCAGGGCATCCCGCTGACGGCGCGTGGGCGCGGCACCAACACCACGGGGGCAAGCGTGCCGATCCACGGTGGCGTGGTGCTGTCGCTGGAGCGGATGACGCGCATCCTCCACGTCTCGTCGGGCGACCGCCTGCTCATCTGCGAGGCGGGCACGCTCAACGGCGAGGTGCAGCGCGAAGCGGCCAGGCACGGGCTGTTCTGGGCACCCGATCCGACCAGCGCCGACTACTCCACGGTCGGCGGCAATCTGGCCTGCGGCGCGGGCGGCCCACGCGCAGTGAAGTACGGCACGGCACGCGACGCCGTGCTGGGCCTCAAGGCCGTGACGGGCGATGGCCGCACGCTCAAGACCGGAGCCACCACCACGAAGAGCGTGGTGGGCTACGACCTCACGCGCCTACTCATTGGCAGTGAAGGCACGCTGGCGGTCATCACCGAGGCCACGCTAAAGCTGCTGCCCAAGCCCACGCACACCCGGCTGCTGCGCGCCTGCTATGCAAATGTCCATGCGGCTGCAGAGGCCGTCGCACGGCTGATGAACCAGCCACAGACGCCCTCCGCGCTGGAGTTCATGGATGGCGATGCGGTGCGGCTGGCCGAGAACTATCGCGCTACGGGCGTGCCTGCCGAGACTGGTGCGCTGCTGCTGATCGAGGCCGATGGCGATGCCCTCACCCTGCCCGCTGCGGTCGCGGCGATCGAACAGGCGGCGCGCGGCGCAGGGCTGCTCGAACTGCGCACTGCGCGCGATACGGCGGAGGCTGAAACGCTCTGGGCCTGCCGCAGGGCACTGTCGCCTTCACTGCGGCAGCTGGCCCCGAAGAAGGTCAACGAGGATGTCGCCGTGCCAGTGACGCGGCTGCCTGCACTCATCGACGGTGTCGCAGCACTCTCGCGCGAACACGGCCTGCGTATCGTCTGCTTCGGCCATGCCGGCAACGGCAACATCCACGTCAACATCCTCGCCAATCCCGATGACCGGCTTGAGATGGCCCGCATCGAAGCCTGCCTGCACGGGGTGTTTCGTCTCGTGCTGTCGCTCGAAGGCACGCTCAGCGGCGAGCACGGCGTCGGCATCGACAAGCGCGACTATGTGGGCTGGGAGATTGCTGCCGACACCCTGGCACTGATGCGAGCGGTGAAGACCCAGTTCGACCCGAAGGGCATCCTCAACCCGGGCAAGGCACTGCCTTAGGGCAGCAGCAACTACTTCACCACCCGCAAATGCCCACGGGCCTTGGCCTTGTCCTGGCCAGTCGCCGGAGACGTTGGCCCTGCCGGTGACGGCGTGGGTGCATCACCACCGCCCGAAGGCAGTTCCACCTCGCCGAACACCAGCCCTTCGCCATTCTCACGCGCGAAGATCGCCAGCACCGCACCGGTGGGTACGATCACATCAAACGGGCGGCCGGAGAAGCGGGCAGAAAACCAGATGGGGTCATCTTCGACGTTGAGCGACTGCACGGCCATCGGTGACAGGTTGAGGGTGATGCGGCCTTCCTGCACGAACTGCAGCGGTACGTTGACGCCGGGAAAGTCGGCGGCGACCAGCAGATGCGGCGTGTGGCCGTTATCGACACACCAGTCGTAGATGGCGCGGATCAGGTACGGCCGACGCGATTTGTGCGAGCGCGCCAAGTCACACTGCCTTGAAATAGGCGGCAAGCACCGGACGGGTGGCGAGCTTGTCGCGGTAGCGCTGGGCGTTTTCAGGCAGTTTCAGACCGAGCGATTGCACGCCCTTGAGCCACACCGCCCAAGCGAGATCGGCGCGGGTGTATTCGACGCCGAGGAAGTACGCCTTGCCGCCGAACCAGCGGCCCGAATTGAGCACTTGCTGGGCAATCGGTGATTTGGCCTTGGCACTTTTAGCGGTGAGTGCATCTTGCAGCACCGGGAACAGCTCCGTCGCAAACTGTTCCAGCACCATGCGCACCTTGGCGCGGCCCGCAGGGTCTTGCGGCATCAGGCGCGGGTGCGGATAGCGTTCGTCGAGATATTCCACCACCACCCGCGCACCCGTCAGCAGCAGCTCGCGGTCGGCGAGTGCCGGCAGGCGCAGTTCCGGGTTGATGACCAGGAGGTCTTCGTTGGGGCGCGTGGGGTCGATGCGTTCGCAGCGGGCGTCATCGACATCCTTCTCGGCAAAGGCCAGGGCTGACCAGTCGTTCCAGGGATCCTTGGGCGCGACGTAGAGCATCAAGCCTGCCTGCGGGGCGGGCTTGCCGAGGGTGGCAAGGCGCGAACGGCGCGTGACCATGCTCATGTGCGTGACAGCCGATGGTGGTTCACGTCGGCTTCGAGCAGGGTGACGCGCGGGCGATCAATGGATGTCCTTCCAGTATTCCTTCTTCAGCAGATACACGATCGGGAAGAGGATGAAGAGGAAGATCAGCACGTTCCAGCCCGTGCTGATGCGCTTGTTGCGAGCCGGTTCAGCGGCGTAGACGAGAAAGTTGGTGAGGTCGGCGACGAACTTCTTGTACTCCTCTTCGCTGAGCTTGCCTTTCTGCACCAGCTCGAATTTTTTCGCACCGTGGCCATCGGCAGCTGCCGCGTGTTCCACCTTGGCCTGAAAGCCTTGCAGCTCCCACAGCACATGGGGCATCGAGGCACCCGGCAGTACGGTGTTGTTCACACCCAGCGGGCGGCTGGGGTCGAGATAGAAGCTCTGCAGATAGTCGCTGACCCACTCTGGGCCCCGTGCGCGCGCCGTCAGCGAGAGGTCGGGCGGCTGTGCACCGAACCAGTCGGCGGATTCATTCGGCATCGCGGTAGCGATGGTGTCGCCCGGCTTGTCGCTGGTGAACATCAGATTGGCCTTCAGCTGCTCTTCGCTTAGCCCCAAGTCGGCGGCCATGCGGTTGTAGCGCAGGTACTTGAGGCTGTGGCAGCCCGCGCAATACGACATGAAATCGCGCGCGCCGCGCTGCAGGCCGGCGAGGTTGCCGGTATCGACGCGGAAATAAGGATGATCCCCGCCCCCGCTGGCTAGCGCCGCAGGCGCAGTCAGCACGCCCGTGGCGAGACCGATCAGCAGTGCCGCAGCGGCCTTAATGAGCTTCATGGGTCACGCGCTCCGGTACGGTCTTGTAGGAATCGAGTTTGGTGTAGATCGGCATCAGCAGGAAGAACGCGAAGTAAACCGCCATGCCGATACGCGAGATCAGCGTGCCGAAGTCCGAAGGCGGCTGCATGCCGTAATAGCTGAGGGCGATGAAGGCCAGCGTGAACAAGGCCAGCGCGATCTTGTAATAAGGGCCTCTGTAGCGGATGGACTTGACCGGCGAGCGGTCGAGCCAGGGCACGAAGAAGATCACCAGCACGGCACCGAACATGGCAATCACGCCGGGCAGGGCCGAGCCGAACAGCGGCGGTGTGGCACGCAGGATGGCGTAGAAGCTGCCGAAGTACCAGGCCGGCGTGATGTGCTCGGGCGTACTGATGTTGCTGGCCGGGATGAAGTTGGGCTTCTCCAGGAAGTAACCACCACCATCCGGCGCCCAAAAGATCAGCGCGCAGAAGATCATCAGGAACACCACGACGCCGACGATGTCCTTCACCGTGTAGTACGGGTGGAAGGGAATGCCATCGAGCGGGATGCCATTGGCGTCTTTGTACTTTTTAATCTCGACGCCGTCCGGGTTATTGGAACCCACCTCGTGCAGCGCGATGATGTGCGCCAGCACCAAGCCCACGAGCACGAACGGCAGTGCGATGACGTGCAGCGAGAACAGGCGGTTGAGTGTGGCATCGGCCGGCGAGTAGTCGCCCTGGATCCACACCACCATGTCCGGCCCGATGACGGGGATGGTACCGAACAGGTTGATGATCACCTGCGCACCCCAGTAGCTCATGTTGCCCCAGGGCAGCACATAGCCGCAGAAGGCTTCCGCCATCAGCACCAGGAAGATCAGCGAGCCGAAGATCCAGATCAGCTCGCGTGGTTTCTGGTAGCTGCCGTAGAGCAGGCCGCGATACATGTGCAGAAACACGACGATGAAAAACGCAGAGGCCCCGGTCGAGTGCATGTAGCGAATCAGCCAGCCCCATTCGACATCGCGCATGATGTATTCGACGCTGTCGAAAGCGGTCTCCGCACCCGGCTTGTAGTGCATGGTGAGCACAATGCCGGTGACGAGCTGATTGACCAGCACCAAGAGGGCCAGCGAGCCGAAGTAGTACCAGAAGTTGAAGTTCTTCGGTGCGTAGTACTCGGACAGGTGATCGCGCCACATCTTGGTGGCGGGAAAGCGGTCGTCGATCCAGCCCATGAAGCCGGTGGTTTTGTAGGGGTTGGCAACAATGCCCATGTCAGGCTCCGGAAGGTATGGGTTATGCCGCCGACGGGTCTTCGCCAACCACGATCTGCGAATCGCTGGCGAACCGGTACGGGGGGATCGAGAGGTTTACCGGCGCGGGCGAACCTTTGTAGACGCGGCCCGCGAGGTCGAACTTGGAACCGTGGCAGGGGCAGTAGAAACCGCCTTCCCAGTTGGCGGCCACATCCGGCGCGGGGTGGTCGGGGCGGTAGGTGGGGATGCAGCCCAGATGCGTGCAGTTGGCGATCAGCACCGAGATGTCAGGCTTGATCGCGCGGGCCGCGTTCTGGGTGTACTCCGGCTGCTTGGACGATGCCGAATCGGGGTCAACCAGCTCGCCCGTCACCTTGGTCAGGCTCGCCACCATCTCTGGTGTGCGCCTGACCACCCAGATGGCCTTGCCGCGCCAGGTGGTGGTGAACTTCTGCCCCGGCTCGATCACCGCAAGATCAATGGCAATGGGCGCGCCAGCGGCCTGCGCCTTGGCACTGGGACGCAGCGAGGCGAGGATCGGCCAGACCACAGCAGCCCCCCCGATCACGCCCATGCCGGAAGCGGCCAGGGTCAAAAAGCGGCGACGGCTGGTGTCCACGTTGGGATTGACGCCGCTGATGGCACTTTCGGTGCTCATGTTGAGGAAGTCCTTGCTGGAATCTTGAAAGCTGGGCTTGTTGGTACGGGCCTGATCCAAGCGCCTGCACCGACCATGAATTGATCGAAGCAAGTATAGCGGCGGGGGCTGGCTGACGTCACGGGCGGGTCACTTGCGAACAGCCCCCGCCTTGCCGCCTTGGCAGGCATTAAACCCGGCACGCAATCAAAATTGGTACTTCACATACACCTGTGCGAAGTCCCGATCCTTGTAGACGTTGGCACCGTCAGCGCCGCCGGTGAACCAGGTGTAGCCCGGCACGATCGAGAGAGCCGACTTGTAGCGCGCCTCGATGTTGAGGGTGGCGATCTGGCGGCCCTCGACGAAATTGACGTCGAGTGGTGCTGGGGCTGTGCCGAGCACATCGTGCTGCCAGATGATCATCGGCTGGAAGCTGATGCCGGGGAACACACTCTCGTAGCGGATCAGGCTGATGAAGCGATAGCCCATGCTGAACTTGTCGGGGTATAGGTCGAGATCGGCCTGGTGCGGGTTGAAGCGCAGGCCATCGGGGCCGAACGAGCAGGTGGGGTTGAGTGAACAGGCCTGGCGAGAACGATCCGCGCCGCTGCCATCGGCACCGGCGCTGGCGTGGGTGAGCGTGCCGGGGGCATCGAACTGCAATACGTCCAGCGACGGCATGCCCGGCACCCAGGTGGCACCAACCTCGAACAGGTTGATGACCTGATCCGCACCCAGGAAGTTGTCGGTGGCACCCAGAACCTGGGTGGCGCCGAAGTTGAATTGCACAACGTCCATCCGCTCGTAACCCCGGATGTAGCCGGGGTTGCGGCTGTCGTACGGCAGGTCGGGATTGGTATTGGCGTTTTCGCCGACGGCAATGCCGCGATAGGCGGTGACAAAACTCGGGAACGCGCGCGCCGAACCCACGCCATGCCCGACCAGGAGATCAAAGGTGTCGTTGAAAGGCCCTTTGGGATCGTCGTTGGCGTTGTTGGGTGTGCCATTGTTGGAGGTCACGAAATCGCTGGAGCCGTACACCATCGTGCCGCCAGTGGCCGGATCGGTGCCGACGCCGCCCACCGGCAAGCCCACCGGCAAGACTGAGGCAGGCCCTGCACCCGTGCCGGCACAGGCGCCGGTGCGGCCGGGGGCAGTCGCACTGATATCGCGGCTGTGGCAGCGGGTGAGCGTGGGGCCGTAGGCCGAAAACAGGATGTCCTCCACATCCACCTGCAGCGGCAGGTTCGGCCGGTAGGCTGCTTCGCCCTGGATCGAAAACTCGCCCACCGTGGTGTTAAACGAGAAGCCGAGCATCTGAACGTTCTTGGGGTATTCGAGTTGGATTTTGGCGGTATCGAACAAAATCGGATCACTGGTGGCATTGGCCGGATCGTTTCTGGGCGTATGCAACACCGGCAAATTGGGACAATCCTGTAAAAATTGTTGCGTCGAGCGGGCATTGCGCCCGCAACCCGGCGTGGCTGCAAAAGCACTGATATAGGGCAGCTTGGAGTGGTAGTTGATGAAGTACAGGCCCAGCTCGGTGCCGCTGTTGAGCCACTCGGCGTAATACTTCAGCGAAGCGCCAAACTGATTGCTGAGGCCGAAGTTTTTCGGCTCGTTGTCGCGTAGGCGCTGCACCCTGAGGCTGGTGTTGGTGAGGCCCGAAAGCGCGTTGTCGAGCAGCAGGCCGATGCCATCCGGGTCTTCTGCCGCGCCCCCGAAGCTGGAGGTGACGAAGTTGCCGGCGTTGTCTGTACCTAAGTCCGCAAACGAGAAATACGAACCTTTGGCGGGGATTTCGATCGGCGACCACTCGAACTGGTAGAACGTCTCGAACGTCAGGCCCTCCAGCGGCTGGCCGCTGACGTAGAGCGAAGTCTGCGGAGTGAAGACTTCTTCCACCTGGAACCCTACCCGCAGGAAGTTATTGGCGTTGACCGGCTGCGCCTGATTGATGGAGTTGATGACCAGCAGTGTCGACTCGCCCCAGTTGATGGTCTGGCGACCGAACTTGACGGTGAGCTCCTGCTCCTCGCTGATCGGCACCTTGCCGTAGAAGACGGCATCAAGCAGTTGAAAGCCCTGACCGATCTGTCGCAGGGTTTCGGAATCGCGCTTGTTGCGCACCACTTGCCCTGCGCCATACACCAGACCGCAGGGCAGACCGCCGGGATTGCGGCTTGCCGGACAGGGAACTGAATCGTCACGCGCGAGGCCGTTGCTGTTGGCCGCAGTTGCGGCCGTACCCGAACTGGCCGCGTTGGCAAAAGTCAGCCGGTTGGGGTGGTATTCCTTGAGTTCGTTGTTGATGAAGTCGTGGAAGAACAGCGCGCGCGCGAAAAAGCCCATGTCGCCGCGCGTGAAAGTGATGTCCTGGGTGATCTTCAGCGGTGCCTGGGTGAGATCGTGCTTGTCGTAGTTGAGGTTGCCGTCGTCGAAGTTGTTGGAGTACTGCCCCGGCACCTGGGACAGGCGCGCACCCGGAAAACTCTGACTGCGGAACAGGCCCTGGCAGGACTGGTAGTAGGGGTTGTCGAGTCCGGTCAACAGGGGCACGGAGCCACGGCCCTGACGTCCGCAAACATTGGGGTCGAGATTGCCCTTGCCGACCAGGGCACCACTGCGATCCTGCATGCGCACCTGCGCGCCAAACGTGGTGGAGGTGTTGAGCACGCCCTCGATGCCATCCTCGCCGCCGAAGGGCAGCTTGAAGTCGATGGCATGGGACAACCCTGGCAAGGCCAGCAGCAAAGCACCCAAAAAGGTCACTGCGCGCATCTTCATCTCCTCTCGCTGTTCTTCGCTGCGGCCCGTCATTGCTGGCTCGCTGTTTTTTTATTCGGCTTCACTGTGCGATTACCGACGCGCCTGACGTTAGCAGTCACACCATCACAGGGCAATATAAAAACCCAAGGTCTGCAAGACTCTTTCGCGGCAGCATTTCGGAAATCAAAATTACGCGGGCAATCAAGCCCGGTGACATGCCAGTTGCTGTCCATCCCGATGCAGTCGCGGCAGTGGCTGCTGCCTGACGCAGTGCGGCTCGACCACCGCGCAGCGTGCTGCAAACGGGCAGCCCGCAGCCTGCAGAGCGGCGCGCGCAGGCACACCGGCAATAGCAGGCAATCGCCCGCCTTCGGCAAGGTAGAGCGGTGAATCGAGCCGTGGCCGACAGGCCAGCAGCGCCTGCGTATAGGGGTGTGCCGGTGCGGCCAAGAGCGGCGCGGCGCGGCCATGCTCCATCACACGACCCGCATAGAGCACCAGCAACTCATCGGCGATGTCGGCAATCACGCCTAAGTCGTGCGAGATCAGCAGCAGGCTCAAGCCCATGTCACGCCGCAGCTCGGCAAGCAGTTTCAGTATCTCGGCCTGCACGGTCACATCGAGCGCGGTGGTGGGCTCGTCGGCAATCAGCAGCGCGGGCCTGGCCAGCAACATCATGGCAATCATCACCCGCTGGCGCTGGCCACCGCTGAGTTCGTGCGGGTACTGTCTGAGTCGCTGCGCGGCTTCGGGGATGCGCACGGCATCCAGCATCTGCCGCGCCTCGATCAGTGCGGC
>JAKFXK010000034.1 GCA_021731445.1 Nevskiaceae bacterium
GTCGTCCGCGTCAGGTCTATACCGGTGCGGCCGAGCGCGATGTGGCAGATATTGCAAAACGTTAAGTGTTGAATGGCTGCAAAAACCCGCTCACCGAGCGGGTTTTTTTATTGAGCAATACCCAGCACGCCTTCGATGGGTTCTTCGGCCAGCGCTTCGGCCTGCGCGAGTGTCAGGCGCTTGGCGGGCAGACCGTCGGTGGGCGAGAGTGGTGCACGGCGTTCCTGCCCCGGCTCGAACAGCGCCACATCGATGCCGATGCCGTCGGCATCGAAGCGCACCATGGGCACGCTTTCGACGTGGCCATCGCTGTAGCGGAAGTCACGCTCGTCTTCCCTGGACTCGATGCCGCGTTCAGCGAGGAACACATCCACCATCTCGGCCTTGTCGGGGAAGGCATGCAGCTGCACCCGATGTGCCTCGCCAATCGCCCCGGTAATCGCGCTACCGGTCAGGCGCGGATCAAACTCCGCCAGCAGCTTCATCGCTTGCACGGCCGTAGTGCGCAGGCGCTTGAGGCGCTGCGCATAGGCTGCACCGCCGAACAAGCGCTGATAGGCGATCACCTCGGCCTGCACACGGGCGTTGTCGGGCAGCGCAGCGCGCGTGCCGAGCCCCATGCGCTCAGCGGCCTTGCGCTTGGCGGTGGCGTAGTCGGTGAGCGACTCCTCGACGAAGATGCGCGCGGCCTCCAGCGCCAGTTCGGTCGATCCGCCCGAGGGTCTTTGGCCCACTAAAACAAATCCTGCGCGGCGGTCCCAGCTTCGCTTTCCTGCCCCGGGATCAGACCGTCGTCTTCCTCGGGCAGCCGATCCAGCGGCAGGGTTTCATTGATGAAGCGTTCGCTGCCTTCCCAGGCCAGCTTGCCGTTGACGGGATTGATGCGCACGGTGGTCATGCCGGGTGGCGGGATCGGCGTCATGTCGGCCACGCCCTTGAGCGCACCGCGCATGAAGTCCATCCACACCGGCAAGGCCGCGCGGCCACCGACCTCGCCCTTGCCCATCGGCTTGGGCTGGTCGTAGCCGACCCACACCGTGGCGGCGAGCGTGGGATGAAAGCCGTTGAACCAGGCATCGGTCTCGTCGTTGCTGGTGCCGGTCTTGCCGGCGAGATCGCGGCGTCCCAGGCTGTTGACTGCCGCACCGGTGCCACGCACCACCACGTCGTGCAGCATGCTGGTGATCATGTAGACGGTCTTCGGATCCATCGTGCGACGCGCCAGCTGGGCAGTGGGGTCGCCGGCCTCGATCTCCGGCGGACACTCGGGGCAGGCCTTGACCGGCCGCGCCTCGTAGAGCACTTGCCCCTGCGCATCGCTGATCTGCCGGATGACGTAAGGCTCGATCAGAAAGCCGCCGTTGGCGATCACCGCGTAGCCGCGCGCCACCTCCAGCGGGGAGAGCGAGGCGGTGCCGAGCGAGAGCGTGAGATCGCGCGGCAGTGTTTTCTTGTCGAGGCCGAAGTTCTGCGCGTAGTTGAGCGCCCAGCCTATGCCCACCGCCTGCAGCACGCGGATCGACACCAGGTTGCGCGACTGCACCAGCGCCTCTCGCAGCCGCATCGGACCTTTGAAATCGTTGTCGTAGTTGGAGGGCCGCCATTCGTTCTGGTCCTGGGTTTCGTCGAGCACCACGGGCGCGTCGATGAAGATCGATGCCGGCGTGTAGCCTTTGGCGAGTGCTGCCGCATACAGAAAGGGCTTGAAGCCCGAACCCGGCTGCCGTTTGGCCTGCGTCACGCGGTTGAACTTGCCCGCCGTGAAATCGTAACCGCCCGCCAGCGCCTCGATGGCCCCGTCGCGCGGGTCGAGCGCGATGAAAGCACCCTGCACACCCGGCACCTGCGCAAGCCGCACCGCATCGCCATCCTTGGTTGCCACCTTGCGGATACGCACCAGATCGCCGACGGCGATCTTCGGCTTCTTGCCGGCCCAGGCAAAGCCCTTGGGCTGGATGCGGCTTTCACCCCACTCGCGCGATACCACTGTCATCTGCTCAGGCCCGAAGCCTGTGACGACCGCAGCCGGTAAGCCGGAGTACACCGGCCGTGCGCGCAGCGCGGCAATCACCACCTCGCTCTGCATCGGCTCGTTGCGCTCCAGCGCGCGCGCATCGTCAGGTTCCAGCTTTGCCTCGGCGCCGGGATAGCCGTGGCGCTCCTCGTAATCGAGCAGCTTGTTGCGTAGGGCTTCGTTGGCGAGCTGCTGCCGCGCACTGTCGATGGTGGTCACCACCTTGAAGCCGGCGGTGTACGCCGCCTCACCATGCTTGGCGAACAGATCGGCGCGCACCATTTCGGCCACGTAGGCGGCATCCAGATCCACCGGCGGCGCGTGCTCCTGCGCGAGGATGGGCTCTGCCTTGGCGTCGCTGTACTGCGACTCGCTGATGCTGTTCAGCTCGAGCATCCGCCGCAGCACGTAATCGCGGCGTTCCAGCGCACGTTTGGGATTGGTGAGCGGATTCAGCGCCGAAGGGGCCTTGGGCAGTGCAGCGAGCACGGCGGTTTCGGCTAGCGTCAGTTCGTTGAGCTGCTTGCCAAAATACACATACGCCGCCGCCGCCACGCCATAGGCGCGGGTGCCGAGAAAAATGCGGTTCAAATAGATTTCGAGGATGCGTTTCTTGTCCAGCTCGCGCTCGATCTTCTGCGCCAGCAGGATCTCCTTGATCTTGCGTTCGTAGCTGCGCTCCGGCGAGAGAAACACGTTGCGTGCGAGCTGCATGGTGATGGTGGAGCCGCCCTGCCGCTTCTCGCCGGTCGCAGCCAGCTTGAAGGCCGCGCGCACCAGGCCGACATAGTCGACCCCGCCATGCTCGAAGAACTGGTCGTCTTCGGCGGCGAGAAAGGCGTCGATCACCTGCTGCGGAAATTGCTCGTAAGCCAGTGGCGAGCGGCGCTCGGCCCCGAACTCGCCAATCAGTTTTCCATCGGCGCTATAGATGCGCAGCGGCGCACCGAGATTGGGCTCGCGCAGACTCTGCACCGACGGCAGCTGTGCTTCGATGCGCGACACCTGGTACCAGGCCCAGCCTGCCGCAGCCAGCGCCATCAGCAGCAGCACGGCCACTGCGCCCAGCAGGATTTTTTTGGTGAGGCTCAAGTGGCAGTCCTAATGAAGAGCGTTCATTTTAGTGGCCGGTCAAGGCTCGGACATGAATTGTTCCAGTGCAGTGTCTTTCACTGACCAAAGCCCATTGACCCAAGCCTGGAATTGTTCGCGGAACATTACATCCTGCGCATAATCACCATGCAGCAAATGCTGCGGCAAGGGTTTCACTGCGGCGATGACGCGCACCCTGTTCTGCTCGCCGCACAGCCAGCTCCACACCAGGGGGCGTGCTGTCGGCTGATAGGCGATGGTCACATCGATCAGCCCTGCAAACTGCTCGCCCATGGCATTCAGCGTATAGCTCAAGCCTGCGGCTTTGGGCCGCAGCAGCCGCCGGAACGGACTTTGCTTGGCCACCTGCTTGGCTCTCGTGAAGCGGGTGCCTTCGAGGAAGTTCACCACCGTCACCGGATCGAGCTTGTAGACCTCGCAGGCACGGCGCGTGGCGGCAATGTCGGCGGTGCCGGACCTGCGGGTCATGAAGGGAAAATCCATCGCCCAGCAGACCAGGCCGATGATGGGCACATACATCAAATCCCGTTTAAGGAAAAACCGCAGGAACGGCACACGGCCCTGAAAGCTGCCGAACAGGATGAGAATGTCTGCCCAGGATTGATGGTTGGATATCAACAGGTAACTGCGGCCGGGCAGCAGGCTGCCATCGAGTTGCAGTGTGCCGTAGGCGTCCGCGCGCGGCAGATCGTGCAACGCACGGAAGATCAGCTGGTTGGTGCCCACCCAGCGGCGCGCGCTCCACACGCAGTAGCGTGAACACCAGCGTTGCAGGTCATACACCGGCAAGAGCTTGAGTAGCATCGCCGGGATCATCAGGCCCGACCACAGGAACAACGAGGGGCACATCACCAAGAACGTGAGTGCCCCGATCAATGGCCTCGGCAGTAATCGTGACAGCACTTCGACACCCTCTTGGCTAGACCACTTGATGATAGCGAGGCGACAGCTGAACCACCGCCTCGATCATCGCGCCCGCGTGGTCAGGATTGACCTCTGGCGTGATGCCGTGGCCGAGGTTGAAGATATGACCGGGGCCGGGGCCGTAGCTCGCCAATACGGTGGCGACTTCGGCGCGGATGACCTCCGGCGTGCCGAGCAGGCAGAGCGGGTCGAGATTGCCCTGCAAGGCCACTTTGCTACCCACTCGCGCACGCGCCTCGCCGAGGTCGGTGGTCCAGTCGAGGCCCAAGGCATCGCAGCCGGTTGCGGCCATGGCCTCCAATTGCTGACCACCGTTCTTGGTGAACAGCATCACCGGGATCTGCGGGTGCCGCGCCTTGAGCGCGTTGACGATGCGCTGCATCGGCTCCAGCGAAAACTGCCGGTAGCCGGCGTGGTCGAGCACGCCGCCCCAGGTGTCGAACACCATCAGCGCATCGGCACCGGCGCAAGCCTGCGCATCGAGATACAGCGTGGTCGCCTGCACCAGCTTGTCCAGCAACTGCCTGAGCAGCTCAGGTGCCTCGAAACGCATGCGCTTGATGCGCGCAAACTCCTGCCCACCTTTGCCCTCGACCATATAGGTCGCGAGCGTCCACGGGCTGCCGGCAAAGCCGATCAGCGGGCAGCGATCACCCAGTGCGTTGCGGATGGTGCGCACCGCATCCATCACGTAGCGCAGCTCGCCTTCTGGGTCTGGGATCGGCAGCGCGGCAATACTCGCCGCATCACGCAGGGGCCTGTCGAACACCGGGCCTTCGCCTTCGACGAAGCGCAGCCCCAGGCCCATCGCATCAGGGATGGTGAGGATGTCGCTGAACAGGATGGCGGTGTCGAGGCCGGGGTAGCGGTCCAGCGGCTGCAAGGTGACCTCGCAGCACAGCTCGGCGTTGCGGCACAGCGACATGAAGTCGCCGGCCTTGGCGCGGCTGGCGCGGTACTCCGGCAGATAGCGGCCGGCCTGCCGCATCATCCACACCGGCGTGCGGTCGACGGGCTTGCGGGCGAGAGCGCGCAGAAAGCGGTCGTTCTTGAACGTTCTCATGCGATGGCTTCGGCAATTTCCTTCTGGATGGCGAGCGCCATCGCACGCGGATCAGCCGCATCGCGAATGGGGCGACCGATCACCAGGTAATCGGCACCGGCCTTGATCGCGGCCGTGGGCGTCATGATGCGTTTCTGGTCGGCTTCCAGGCGGTTCTCCACCGGCCGGATGCCGGGCGTGACGCAGATCAGTTCGCGCGGCGCTTCGGCCCGCAAACGCGGCACTTCCAGCCCTGACGACACCACGCCATCACAACCCGCTGCCAGCGCGCGGCGGGCGCGCGACAGCACCAGTTCCTCCACCTTGCAGGCAAAGCCCAGGTCATCGAGATCGCCCTGGTCGAGCGAGGTGAGTGCGGTCACCGCCAGCACTTTCGTGTGGCCGAGCTTGGCCCTGGCAGCAGCCTCCATGATCGACTGGTTGCCATGCACGGTGGCGAAGTCGGCACCGCGCTCCGAGAGATTGCGGATGGCGCGTGCGACCGTTTCCGGGATGTCGAAAAACTTGAGGTCGACAAACACTTTCTTCTGCTCGTGCTTGAGCCAGTCCAGCAGCTCGAAAAAGCCCGGCGCCATGCACAGCTCCATGCCGATTTTGTAGAAGCTCACCGCATCACCCAGGGTGGCGACGAGGGCGCGGGCCGCAGCGGCATCCGGCAGGTCGAGGGCGGCGATGAGGCGGTCTTGGGTGGGGGTGGCGTTGCGCACGAATCAATAACCTTGAAAGAGAAAATCGAGTGCCGCGACCAGCGCCTCGCGGTGGTTTTCTACCGAGCCGACACGCTTTCCCAGCAGTGATGGCGACAACGAAACCAGTTGCTCCGTGACCACCACCCATTGTTCGCCGTCGAATAACACAGGCACATGCAGGCGGCGGGTTAGTGGCCCATGCGTCTTCAGGCGGCGCAGCGGGGCAATCACGACCACGTCGAGATTTTCGACGAGGGCAGAGCTGAGTATGACGACATGGGGTGCGAGTTTTGATGCAGCCCCCTTGGTTTGCATCAAGCTGAAGCGGGGGTTGGTTCCCATGCTCAATACCAAGGCGTCAGCCCCTTGTGCCAAAGTCCCTCGCGCTCGACTCGCGCCTTGTGGTAAGCGATGGCTTCTGCATTTTCGGTCAGCCAGAGTTCACCCTCGGCCTTGCGCAAGCGTTCGGTGAGTGATTCTTCCACTACGCTGGAAATGTTCAGCCCCGCCTTGCGCGCGCGCTCAATGAGATCGCCGCGCACCGTCACGTTAAGCCGCTGCTTGACTGTGTTGGAAACCACACGCGGCTCAGCGACGGCGGTCGGTTTCGGGGCGGGCAATTTGTAGGCTTTGGCCATGATCGGTTCCCGCGCAGGTGAGTGCGCATAATGATGCGCATTGGTCATCCGCGCAAGACAGCGTCGATTTTCTCCGCATTGGGCGCACCCACTGCCTTCAGCTCCTGCGCGAACAGCGCCACGCGCCATTCCTCAATGACCCAGCGTGCCGGGTGAAAAGGCCTTGGCAATCTGGCGGCGCGCGGGCCTAGCTGCTTCAGCGCTTCGGCATCCTTCATGGGCTTCAGCGGCAGGCGCTCCAGCCGCACCGCCAGCGCCTTGAGATAGGTCAGCACACGCGGCCATTGCGCGGCGGGGATGGCGGTGATGAAACCGGGGCCGAGCAGGCTGGCCAGTTGCGCTGCAGCATCGGCATGCGCCTCGGCATAAGGCTTGGCGATACCGGCTAGCGCGCGCCGCAGGGTTGCGGCCTGAGTGAGCCACACCGCCGCTTCGTCGAGCCGTTGATAAGCCAGCAGCGAGAACGTGCCGCGTTTTTCCAGTGCCGCCTGAAACGCGGCGACACTGCGCGGCAGCACCTCGCCCAGCAGGGTTTCATCCACCGCCCGTTCGGCCAGTGCACGCGCCAGGCCATCCACCGTGTGCGGCGTGCCGCTCAAGGCCAGGGCCAGCTTGCCCTTGGCGGATTTGGCCAGCCCGCTGACGCGATCGGCGAGCTTCGCCAGCAGCAGCGCGCGCACGCCATTGCGGTGTGCGGCCTCGGCAGCAGCGGTGGACTCGAACAGGCGCAGCGCGATCTTCTCGCCCTCCACCACCAGTGCCGGGATCGCACGGGCGCCCCCGGCGACGGTGATCGCATCGGGCAGATCGCCAAAATCCCAGTCGAACACGCTCTCGCGCAGCCATTGCTGGGTCTCGCTGCGCTTGGCGGCGGCAGCGTTGAAGGCACTGCGCGCCGCGCCGGAGAGTTGCGCGCGCAAATCATTCAGCGTCTCAGCCTCGCCCAGCACCTTGCCTTGTGCATCTTCGGCAACGAGGCGCGGCTTGAAGTGCGCAGGCAGCTTGTCCGGCGCGAAATCCTCAGGCCGCAGCGCCACACCGGTCATCGCCTTGAACCGCATGCAGATGGCGAGCAGCAGCGGGCCTTTGGGCGGCGCGCTTTCGGCAATCGCTTCGGCGTATTGTGCCGCCGGCTGGCACAGCCGGCGCAGCGGCGTGGGCAGGGTCTTGATCAGTGCTTCGATCTTGCCCACCAGCAGGCCCGGCACCAGCCAATCGAACAGCTCGGCATCGAAGGCAAACAGTTGCGCCAGCGGCAGGTGAAAACTCACGCCATCTTCATCGGCACCGGGGTCGTGCTCATAGCTCAGGCTCACATTGATGCCGGCCAGCATGAGCTGATCGGGAAAGCGGTTTTCGACATCAGCGTTGGCACCCGGGCGCAGCGCATCGGCTTCATTCATTTGCAAGGGCGTGGCGGCACCGCGCGCGGTGCGGTGCAGCCACTGCTTGAGCCCCGCCACCGTGCAGAGATCAGCAGGCAGTCGCGCGTCGTAGAAAGCGCACAGCTGCGCATCGTCGGCGAGCAGATCCGGCCTGCGCATGCGGGCTTCCTTCTCGCGCACGGCGTCGATCAGCGCGAGATTCTTTTTGAGGAACTCCGGCTTGCCGAGAATCTCGCCGCGCACCAGGCCTTCGCGGATGAAAATGTTGCGGGCGGCAATGGGGTCCTCGCTGCCAAAATGCCGCGCGCGTTTCAGCAGCGGGATGCCGAACAGCGAGAGATGTTCGAGCGCCGTCACCTCGCCGCGCTGGCTGTCCCACTCCGGGTGCTGCAGCGCGCGCTTGATGAGATGCGCGCCCACTTCCACCAGCCATTCGGGTTCGATGGCGGCCACCGTGCGGGCGAACACCTGGCTGGTGTGGACGATGGCCGCATGCATGAGCCACTGCGGGCCTTTCTTGGCGAGTGCGCTGCCGGGGAAAATCTTGAAGCGCCGCCCGCGCGGGCCACCGTAGTCGGGCTTTTCCGGCGCCTTCACGCCGATGTGGTCGATCAGCCCCGTCAGCAGCGCCTTGTGCACCGGCACATAGAGTTCGTCGAGCGTTTGCGCCGGGCCTGCGGGCTTGGCGTTCTTGTCATCGCTGAGAAAATCCAGCACCTGCCGATAGACCTGCGTCCATTCCTCCATGCGCAGATAGCTGACGTAGTGCTCCTTGCACCACTTGCGCAGGGCCTTCTGGTTCATGCGGCCGCTGACTTCCTGCCAGCGCCGCCAGAGAGCCAGCAGGGTCAGGAAATCCGATTTGAGGTGCTTCCACTCCGCATGCTTCTGCCGCGCCTGCGTCTGCGCTTCGAGCGGATTCTCGTGCGGGTCTTGCACCGAGAGTGCGGCGGCGAGTGCGAACACTTCGCGCTCATGGCGCTCGCCCTTGCCGGCGAGGGCAATGCGGGCGATGCGCGGGTCGAGCGGCAGGCGCGCGAGCTGGCGGCCAAAAGGCGTGAGCTTTCTGTCGTCATCGAGTGCGCCGACCACTTGCAGCACGCGATAACCCTCACTCACATGCCGGCCTTCCGGCGCTTGCACCCAGGAAAACTCATCGACATCGCCCAGACCCAGCGAGGCCATTTGCAGGATCACGCCGGCGAGATTGCTGCGCAGGATTTCAGGGTCGGTGAACACGGGCCGTGCCGCGAAATCATCCTCCGCATACAGCCGCAGGCAGATGCCGGGACCCAGGCGTCCGCAGCGTCCGGCACGCTGATTGGCAGCGGCCTGCGACACCGCCTCGATCTGCAGGCTCTGCACGCCGCTGCGCGGATTGAAACGGCTCATGCGGGCGGTGCCGACGTCCACCACGTAGCGGATGCCGGGTACCGTCACCGAGGTTTCGGCGACGTTGGTGGCGAGCACAACGCGCGGCGGGCCGCCGGTGCTGAATACCTTGTCCTGCTGCGCGGCCGGCAGCCGCGAGTACAGCGGCAGCACCGCTGCGCGGGGGAAGCGCCCACCCAGCACGCGCGTGCAGTCGTTGATCTCGCGCTCGCCCGGCAGAAACACCAGGATGTCGCCATCCGGTGCGCGCGATCCCCAGAGGGTGTCGATGGCATTCGCCACCGCATCCTCGATGTCGGTGTTTTCTTCCGGCGGCGCGTAGTAGTGATCGACCGGATAGGTGCGGCCACTCACGGTGTGAATCGGTGCGCCGTCGAAGTGTTTCGAGAGTCGCTCGGGGTCGAGCGTGGCGCTGGTGATGATGATCTTCAGATCCGGCCGGCGGGTGCTAAGGCGCTTGAGCCAGCCGAGCAGGAAATCGATGTTGAGGCTGCGCTCGTGCGCCTCGTCGATGATGAGGGTGTCGTAGGCCATCAGCTCGCGGTCGTGCGCAAGTTCGGCCAGCAGGATGCCATCGGTCATCAGCTTGATCAGCGTGCGCTCGGACACCCGCTTGTCGAAGCGCGTCTCGAAACCCACCAGATCGCCGAGTGTGGTGCCCAGCTCCTGGGCGATGCGGCTCGCCACGCTGCGTGCAGCCAGCCGGCGTGGCTGGGTGTGGCCGATCAGGCCGCGTATGCCACGACCCAGTTCGAGGCAGAGCTTGGGCAGCTGCGTGGTCTTGCCGCTGCCGGTTTCGCCGCAGATCACCACCACCTGGTTGGCGCTGATGGCCGCTGCGAGTGTTTCGCGTGCCTGCGCAATCGGCAGCTCTTCGGGGTATGAGAATACTGCCGGCTTGAGCGCAGCACGGGTGGAAAAGCGTGCCTGCGCGCGCGCCAAGTCTTGCGAGAAGCGCATGGCGTCGAGCGGCTTGCGCGCGGTTTGCGAACGCTCCAGCTGTCGCCGCAGCTTTTCGGCGTCGGCGATGCAGAGCAGGTTCGAGTCAAAGGGCAGCGCCGGATTCACGGCACGGCCCATACTGCGGACGACAAAGAAATCAGGGCAGCTTCACCACCGTGCCGCGCAGCGCCACGCCGCCCATCACCGCGCCCGCACCGCAGTCGTACTCGGTGGCACTGCTCAACTCTTGGTTGCGATAGACGCTCTTGATGTCCACCACGGCATTGCCGCCTTCCTGCTTGGCGCGCTCTTGCAGCGAGATGGCAGCACTCAGAAACACCCACTCGCAACCTTCCTTGTCGCTCTTGTTGAAGAAATTGGTTTTCTTGTTGGCCGTGAAAGTGCCGAGCGTCTGTTTGGGTGCAGGTGCCTTGGCATCACCGAAGAACAGTTTGATGTTGGGGTCGAGCTTCTGCTGCGCATTGGGTGAATTGAGCACATCGGCCAGCGGCATTTTCAAACGGTCATCGCGGGCCTGGACGGTGGCGGCGAGTGCAATGCCAGCGAGCAGCAGGAGGATTTTCGATTTCATGGCGTTTACCGGTTAGCGCTAGAGCGCTCAAGAGTGGCGGCGGAAGATGAGCGAAGTATTGATGCCGCCAAAGGCGAAATTGTTGTTCATCACGGTATCGCATTGCAAAGCGCGGCCTTCGCCGGCGATGTAGTCGAGCACGCCGCAGCGCGGATCCACTGTATGCAGATTGAGCGTCGGTGCAAACCAGCCGGCTCGCATCATGGCAATCGAAAGCCAGCTTTCCAGCGCGCCGCAAGCGCCAAGAGTGTGGCCGAAGTGGCCTTTGAGTGAGCTGATCGGCAGTCGCTCGCCAAACAGCCGGTGCGTCGCCTGCGATTCAGCGATATCGCCCTGCTCGGTGGCCGTGCCGTGGGCGTTGACGTAGCCGATGGCCTCTGGCGGCAGGCCCGCATCGTCGAGTGCCAGGCGCATCGCCACTTCCATCGTCGTGGTGTTGGGATGGGTAGCGTGGTCGCCGTCCGAATTGCTGCCAAAGCCCAGCACTTCGGCGTAAATCCTGGCGCCGCGTGCGAGCGCATGTTCGTGTTCTTCGAGGATGAGTGTGGTCGCCCCTTCGCCCAGCACCAGGCCGTCGCGGGCGGTATCGAAAGGCGCGGGCGTGGTGGTCGGTGCATCATTCTTGGTCGAGGTGGCGAACAGGGTGTCGAACACTGCGGCCTGGGTGGGCGACAGTTCTTCGGCGCCGCCCGCGACCATGAGTTTCTGTTTGCCGAACTTGATCGCCTCGAAGGCATAGCCCACACCCTGGCTGCCGCTGGTGCAGGCCGAGGTGGTGGGATAGACCCGGCCCTTGATGCCGAAGCGGATGCCGATATTGACCGCCGCCGTGTGGCTCATCATGCGGAGATAGGTGGTGGCATTGAGATTGCCGCTGCCACCGACGATCAGCATCGAGGCGAAGTCCTTGAGCGCATCGATGCTGCCGGAGCAGGAGCCGTAGGCAATGCCCATGCGCCCGTCCTGGATGATCGGGTCGTTCAGCAGGCCGGCATCGGCCAGGGCTTTCTCGGTCGCGCAGCTCGCCAGCAGCGCGACCCGACCCATGGTACGGGTGAGCTTGCGGTTGTAGTGCGGCGGCGGCGTGAAGTCCGTCACCGGCCCGCCAAGCCGGGTATTGAGTTCGGCAAACTGATCCCAGTCGGCCATGCGGCGGATACCGGAAGCACCAGCACGCAAGTTGGCCTCGATGGTCGGCCAGTCGCTGCCGAGCGAGCTGATGCCGGCCATGCCGGTGACGACGACGCGCTTCAAAGCATTCCTCCATTCACCGAGATCACCTGCCGGGTGATGTAAGCCGCAGAAGGCGACAGCAGATAGGCGACGAGCGAGGCGACCTCGTCCGCCGTGCCGATGCGGCCGGCGGGGATCATCTTCAGGGCTTCATCGACGGGTGCCGAGGCAATCATCTCGGTCGCAATCAGGCCGGGGGCGACGCAGTTGACGGTGATGGCGCGGCTGGCGAGTTCGATGGCGAGCGCCTTGCTGGCCCCGATGATCCCGGCCTTGGCCGCCGAATAATTGACCTGGCCGCGATTGCCTGCCAGACCCGATACCGAGGCGAGCGTGACGATGCGGGCCGGCTTGCGGCGGCGGATCATCGGCATCGTGAGTGGTTTCAGGACGTTATAGAAGCCATCAAGATTAGTGCCCAGCACCTCATCCCAATCGGTATCGCTGAGCGCGGGGAAGGCGCCGTCACGTGCGACTCCAGCATTGAGCACCACGCCGTACGGCGCGCCGTGTTCAGACACTTCGGCATCAAGTGCAGCAAGTGCAACAGCGCGGTCACTGATATCGAAAGCCAGCGCGTGGGCAGCGCTGCCGAGCGCGGCCGCGGCCGCGACGACTTCAGCCAGCGCGGATGAGTAGGTGCGGCCATGCAGCGTCAGTGCATAGCCCTCGCGTGCCAGGGCGAGTGCAATCGCACGACCGATGCCGCGCGAAGCTCCGGTGACCAGCACGCGCAGACCGGCACAGGTCTCAGTGGACATCGAGAAACTCCCGGATATCACTGGGCCGATAAGCCTTGACCTGCGCGCTGGCGAGCAGCACACCTTGCTCATCCGCTATGTGGCAGTCGAACACCCACAGCGCCTCGTCGCCACCCATCACGCGCGTGGCTGAGACCACCAGCACGGCACCGTCGTTGAAGCGCGGCACGCTGCACTGGTAGTGACGGGTGCCGATCAGCAGGCCGATCTTTGGCGGCTGGCCTGCCGCATGAAGCTCCAGTCCGGAGAACACCTGGATCGTTTGAGCCATGTACTCCAAGCCGACATAGGCCGGCACGCCGCCCGCGCCATCGCCGAATGGCGTGGCATCGCGCACGGTCAGCGCCACCTTGACGCACTCGGCGTCGTAGTCGATGAGCGAGTCCACCAGCCGCAGCGGGCCACGGTGCGGCAGCAGGCTCTCGACCGGCGTGGCGGTGGCGGGTTTGTTGGTGGTCATTGCACGTCGGGGCGGATCATCAGGGTGTAGGACTGCTTCAGGTTGACCAACCAGTGCAGACCCGCAGCACCTTGCGCGCTGGCGTAATGTACTTCGGCTGCGAGGTGGCCATCGAGCCAGAGGCGGCGCATGTCGCCGCCTACCGCCTGCACGCGCCAGCCGCTGCCGGCGTAGGCGGCTTCGAGTGCAGCTAGAGGCCAGCTGGCGAGCTGCACATCGGCGAGCACGCGGCGGGCATCGATGGCCTGCGGCACACCCGCACCGCGCTCGGTGGTGGCGCTACCATCACGACCGATGGCGAGCGTGAATACCCGCAGGCCGAGTGGATTGACGCAGACGCTGCGCCAACCTGCATCCGATATTGACTGCCCACAGATCAGAGTGATTTCGCTGTCGCCGAAGGTTGCCGTCAGCGTCTGCCCGCTTTGTGCGCCGGCAAGTGATGGCAGCCCGACTACGAGGGGCGGCAGTTCATCCGTCACCGTTGGCATGACGGGCATTTGCGTACAGCCTGCCAGCAGCAAGGCCATCACCGCTGCACAGCAGGCGCGCAACGGCAGGCGTGCACCGTAACGGGCTGATGGTGGCGACATGGGCATATCCCTTGATCCAGGTTGCGACGCTGTGCGCCGTCTATGAAGCTTCACATCCTACCGTTGCACCGTGATTCGCGGCAGTAAAAAAACATCCTGATTGCCCGGTTTGCCGACAGGCGACGACAATGCCCCGCTCAAATCTCACTGATCCAGCCATGCCCGGCTTTGCCAACCCGTGACTCTTGCCGAGGCCTGCCTGCGCGCGCTGCCAGCGCTCGTCGCCGTGCTGCTGCTGGGCCGCATGCTGGGTGCGCTGCTTAAAAAACTGGGCCAGCCTGCAGTAATTGGCGAGGTGGTGGCGGGCATCCTGCTTGGGCCTTCGCTGCTGGGCGCTGAGTCAGCGGCACTGCTGCTGCCCGCTGAATCCGCCCCAGCATTGAAGCTGCTGGCACTGCTGGGCGTAACGCTCTACATGTTCCGCGTCGGCCTGCAACTCGATATCGCACTGGTGCGACAACGGCTCAAGGCTACCCTGTGGATCGCCCACGCCGGCATCGCCGCACCGCTGCTGCTAGGCGTGCTGATCGGCCTGCCACTGTATGCCGACCATGCAGGCAGCACGGCGACGCCTTTGCTGTTCTCGCTGTTTCTCGGGGTGGCGCTGTCGATCACCGCTTTTCCGGTGCTGGCCCGCATCCTCGCCGACGTCGGGCTGTTGCAGCACCCTATCGGCCAGATGGCGCTGGGGGCAGCGGCCGTCGGCGATGTCACCGCCTGGTGCCTGCTGGCGGCACTCACCGGTGTGGCCAGCACTACGCAGGGCCACGCCGCTTGGTGGGTGATTGCCGGCTCGCTGGGCTATGTGGCGCTGATGCTGCTGGTGCTCAAGCCGGTGCTGCCACGCCTCTACGCCAGCACCCGCCATGCCGCGCTGCTCATCCTGCTGGCGCTCCTCGCCGCCTCGGCCACAGCAACACAGTGGCTCGGCCTGCACGCGAGCTTTGGTGCCTTTTTGCTCGGCAGTCTGCTGCCGCGTGGCGAGGTGCTCACCCGCCGGCTCGATACTGGTCTGGAGATGCCCGCGCGATGGCTGCTGCCCGCGTTCTTCGCCTATGCCGGGATGCGCACGCGGCTCGATCTCATCGTCGGTTGGGAAGACTGGGGCCTCTGCCTCGGCATCACGCTGGTCGCCACACTTGGCAAGGTGGGCGGCAGCTGGCTGGCGGCACGCGCCTGTGGGGAGTCGCCGCGCGCCGCTGCCGCACTCGGCGCACTCATGAATGCGCGCGGCCTGATGGAGCTGATCGTCTTGCAGATCGGCTTTGATCTGGGTCTGATCTCGCAGCGACTGTTCTCGATGCTGGTGGTAATGGCACTGGTGACCACGCTCTCCACAGTGCCGCTGTTGCGCCTGCTAGGGCCTGCTTCACTCAGCCGATAGGCTCGCAGGCGAGCAGGGTGTTGCCCACACCCAGGCCATCCCACTGGCCGACGATCTTCAGACCCGCCTCGGCCAGCAGCTCGGCAAACAGCGTCGCGCGATACATCTGCGAGTTGCCGTTGGCGACGGTGGCGAAATACAGCGAGGTCATCTGCAGCGAGAGTGCGGCCGAAGCAAACCGCTGGCGATCCCAGAATGGCTCCAGCACCCAGATGCGGCCGCCTGCTGCGAGTGAGGCGCGGCAGCGGCGCAAGATCGAGACGATCTCAGCCTCGCTGAAGCAGTCGAGAAACTGGCTCATCCAGATCGCATCCCAGCCTTGGGGAAGTGCTGCATCGGCATCGAGCAGATCGGTTTCGAGGTAGCGCACGCGCTCGCTCAAGCCGTCGGCTTCGAGCGTGGCGCGCGCCATCGCCAACTGGCCGGGCAGGTCGGCAATGCCGAGTTGCACGGCGGGATCGTGGCGCAGCACGGCGAGTGCGAACTTGCCGGTGTTGCCGCCGATGTCGAGCACTTTCTGCGGCGCAGCGGCGAACAGCTTCGGCAGCGCCGCGCTGAAGGCGGCATCCGAATAGTGATGATCGAAGGCGAGCCAGGAGCGGCGCGCGTGCTCCGGCAGCTCGGAAAGCCCGCGATAGAACGTCGGCCAGTCGCCCAGCTCTTTCAGGCCCGCCGGGCGGCCCTCGCGCAAGGCCGTGTCGAGGTGGAACAGGGCGCGGTAGCTGATGTCCTGCGTGAAGCCGGCGTTGGCGCGGGTCATCGCATCGTGCAGCCAGAACCAGCCGGTCTTGGCGAGAAAATAGCGGTCGGATTTTTCCAGCACCATGCCGAGGCCCATGCCCGCTTCCAGCAGCACGCGCAGGGCATAGCGCGAGAGTCCGGTATCGGCTTCGAGTTGCAGCGCCGTGCGGCCTTCGGCCTTGCCGGCATCGAGTGCGGCGAGCACGCCGAGTTCGCCGAGGCAGCGCGCGGCCTGGAAGATGAAGGGTGCGAAGGCGATCCACTGCGCGGCCTCCTTGGCTTGCAGCGCGCTGCGCGGCTCACGGCTGTAGTCGCCGATGGGGTCGGGCAATAGGGGTGGATTCATGCGGTCTCTCGTGCAGGGTCAGGGGCCAGTGCCAGGGCGAGCAGCAGCGCGAGGCTGATGCCGAGTAACAGGGTCAGCCCGATGTCGCGCAAAAAAGGCGTGGCTGAAAACGACAGGCCGCCGAATGACAGTAGCGCCGTCGCTGCCGCCAGCCACACCGCCATGCGGCTGGAGGGCGGCGCATCCGGCGCGTGGCGCGCACCCTCGCGCAGGAAGATCGCGTAATCGACGCCGAAGCCGAGCACCAGCAACAGGGCGATGACGGTGAAGAGATTGGCCGCAAGACCCAAGCTGCCGAGCAAGGCGAGAGTCAGCGCACTCGCCAGTGCCGGTGCGGCCAAGGTCTGCAAGCCCGCGCGTGGGCCGTAGCGCCACATCAGCAGCAGTGCCATCGCCGCATACACCCAGCCGAGCCGCGCGAGTGCTGCACGGCGCTGTTGTTGCAGGGCATCGCTGGCCTCGGTGACCGGGTCGTGCAGGCTCACACCTTCCAGCCCGGTGACGGCCGTGGTGAGGCGTGCAGGGTCATGCACCCCGACGAGGCTGGTGACGCTGACGAGATCGCCGCCGTCGATGCGGCCCAGCCAGAGCGGTGCCAGGCCTGCAAGCCTTGCGGATTCGATGGCGCTGGCATCGAGCGGCACGCTGGCGGCCATTGCGCTGCGCTGGGCTTCGATCTGCGCGGGCGAAAATCCAAGCCCTTGCAGCAAGCCCACAGCAGCACCGTTGTCGCCGTACAGCGAGGCGATGCGGACGAGGTCTTCAGCCTGCTGCCGCTTCGATGGCAGCCCTTGACTCACTTGCTGCGCGCCCTCGAGCACACCGGCCTCGACCAGCGCCGCCAGTCGCTTGGCGAGTGCTTCTTCGCGCTGCAACAGCGTTTCCGCATCAGCGGCCCGCAGCAGAAAAAACCGGCTGTCGAAACCCGCACCCAGTGCGCTGCGCACGGCCCGCTCTTCGGCCAGCAGCGCGGGCGGGCTGTGCTGCAACAGGCGCACATCGTCGGCAAAGCGAAGGCGCGCGCAGCCCAGCACGGCGACGGCCACCAGCAGCAGCCAGCACCAAAGCGGCAGACGGCGGGCCTTAAGTGCGGTGGCGAGTGAGAGCCACAGCGCATGGCGGCGCATCGGGGCCGGGCGCGCCAGCACGGGGAAGGCCATCCACACCGTCCACGCCGAGGCAGAGAGGCCCGCTGCAGAGAACACCGCCATCTGTTGCAGCACCGGCATCGGCGCGGCAGCGAAGGCGACATAGCCGAGCAGCGTGGTGGCCAGGCCCATCCACACCGCCGTGCCGATGTGCTCGAGCGCCTCGCCCGGCTGCCAGCCCATGGGGTCGCGTAACTGGTCGGCGAGAAAATGGATGGCGTAGTCGAGCGACACGCCGACCAGGCTGGTGCCGAACACCACCGTCATCAGGTGCAGGCGGCCGAACACCATGTGGCTGATCAAGAGGCCCGCCGCCATGCCGAAGCCCATCGACAGCAGCGCCAACAGCGAGGGGCGCAGTGCGCCGAACACCGCAAACAACAGCGCCGCACAAAGCAGCGCCGAGCCGCCACCGAGCATTGACACCTCCTGCTTCGCACGCGAGGCGGCGGCGAGCGCGTGCAGCGCCACTCCGGAACCCGCGACCGTCGCGCCCTGGGCGCTGGCCGCCGTGCGAGCCTGCTCGAGCAGCTGCGCCAGAGCGTCCTGCGTGCTGGCATCGAAGGGGCTTTGCGCGGTTTCGGCGAACACCATCACCTGCACGCGATCGGTTTCGCGCACGGTCAGCACACCGCCTTCGGGCGCGGCGCGGCCGGAGGCGGCGAGACCCGCGCGCAGAAAGCGGTCGCTGAAACCAAAGGGATCATCGATCACGGGCGTCAGCCTGGCGAAGGCGGCCGGTGAATAGAGCGCGCCCAGGGCTTCGCTAGCCAAAGTGCTGGCATCGCCGCGGTCAAGGCGGATGCGATCCTCAGAGGTCAGCAGGCCGAAGCGTGCGGCTCGAAAGGCCACATCCGGCGCGAGCGCGCTGGCATCCAGCTCATAGCGGACTGGGCCGATGGCAGGGCTGCTGCGCAATTCGGCGGCCACTGCCGCACCGGCTTTGCGGGCGCTGGCAAAATCGACAGCGGTGACCATGAAGATCAGTTGCCGCGCATAGCGGCCAGAAGCCTTGCTTGCCAGCGCTTCGAGCCTCAGATCGCGGCCGTCCTGCGGCAGCATCGAGAGTAGATCG
>JAKFXK010000105.1 GCA_021731445.1 Nevskiaceae bacterium
GGTGTGTAGCGATAATTGGTTTCGTAGACCGGCCCGCAGGATGACAGCAGCAGCGCCATCGCACTCCATAGAATCTTGCGCATCAGTATTCCCCCATTCCACTGGTGAGTTCGGCCAATTGCTCTGCCTGCGATTCTGCCAGCAAGGGCTGGATCACCGGGTCAAGGTCGCCGGCAATCACCCGGTCGAGCTGGTACAGCGTGAGATTGATGCGGTGATCGGTGACGCGCCCCTGCGGAAAGTTGTAGGTGCGGATGCGCTCGCTGCGGTCGCCTGAACCGACAAGCTTCTTGCGCGTCGCTGCCTGCTCACTGGCGGCTTTCTGCCGTTGCGCGTCGATGAGATGCGAGGCGAGCAGGGCCATCGCCTTACTGCGGTTCTTGTGCTGGCTGCGCTCGTCGTCGCATTCGACAATCACGCCGGTGGGGATATGCGTGATGCGGATGGCGGACTCGGTCTTGTTGACATGCTGCCCGCCCGCCCCCGAGGCCTTGAAGGTGTCCACTTTCAGATCCGCCGGATTGATCTCGATCTGCTTTTCCTCCACCTCCGGCAGCACCGCGACGGTCGCCGCACTCGTGTGGATGCGGCCCTGTGTTTCAGTCTGAGGCACCCGCTGCACGCGATGTGCACCGCTCTCGAACTTGAGCTGCGAGAAGGCACCAAAGCCCACGATGCGGGAGATGACTTCGCGGTAGCCGCCATGTTCGCCATCGTTGGCGCGCAGCACTTCGATGCCCCAGCCGCGTGTCTCGGCATAGCGCGAATACATGCGGAACAGATCGCCCGCGAAGATCGCTGCCTCGTCGCCACCGGTACCGGCGCGAATCTCCAGAAACACATTGTTGCCATCGAGCGGATCGCGCGGCACCAGATAGCTTTGCAGCGTCGCTTCGAGTGCTTCGATACGCGCCGTCACAGCGGGCAACTCGCTGTCGGCCATGTCGCGCAGCTCCTTGTCCGGCTCGCTGCGCATGGCGAGCAGATCGGCCTGTTCCTGGCTCGCAGCCACATGCGCGGCATAGGCCGCCGACAAGGGCCCCAGCTGTGCATATTCCTGCGACAGCCGCTTGAAGACATCCTGGTTGGCGGCAACCTGCGGCTCGCCCAGATCGCGCTCGATCTCCTGGCGCCGTTCGGCCATCTGGGCCAGTTTTTGCAGCAGCGAAGGTTTCATCAGGGCTTCGAGGTGGGGCGCTTGAACATCTTGCGCAGTGTGGTTTCGAGGGCATCGGCAGCACGCGCCATGGCCAGCGATTCACTCGCCAGCAGCGCGGCACCGAGGATGAAGATGGGGATCCCCGGCCCCGGCAGCACCAGCAGAGCTGCGCCGATCAGCAGCAGCGCCGCACCGACCAGCATCAGTGCGATACCACCCGCGCCACGCCCGCCCTGTTGTCGGCGGCGCTCATAAAGCAGGGTGAAGCGCTGCCCTGGCTGATCCTGCCGCAGCAACTGCCATTGGTGTTTGAGTGCATCGAACATGGGGTGAGGACCGGGTGAGGGAGACGGGCGCAGCAACAGTAACAAGCTGGCGATGCCTCGCTAACGCCGTCCCTCGTCCCCATCATCGAGCGCAAAGAGTTTTTGCGCAGCGCTGAGCAGCAGCGCCTGCTCGACGGAATCGGCGCTGCGCATCGCCGCACTCGGCGCATGCAGCAGCTTGTTGGCCAGCGTATCGGCGACGAACTGCATTACGGCCTCAGGCGATTCGCCGCCAGCAAGCTTGCGCCGGGCTTTTTCCAGTACCTCGTCACGGTAGCTGCGTGCCTGCTGCCGCATGGCGCGGATGGTGGGTGCTGCGTCGCGCGACTCCAGCCAGCGGCCAAACTCGCTGGCGTGGTCGACCAGCATCGCCTCCGCCTGTTCGGCAGCGATACCGCGGATCTTCAGGTTCTCGGTAATGACCGATTTCAGATCGTCAACGGTGTAGAGATAGCAGTCCGGCAGCTCGCGGATCTTCGGGTCGAGATCGGGCGGTACCGCGAGGTCGATCAGGAACACGGGCTTGCGGCGGCGCTTGGCGAGAGCGGCCTCCATCAAGGTACGACTGACGATGAGATTGCGTGCGGCCGTCGATGAGACGACGAGGTCGGCGTCGGCGAGATGGCTGGGCAGGTCATCGAGCGCGATGGCGAAGGCACCCAGCTCCTGCGCCAGCTTCTGAGCGTTTTCCAGCGAGCGGTTGGCGACGATCAGCCGACCGATGCCCTGGCCGCGCAGATGCCGCGCGAACAGACGGATGGTCTCGCCGGCACCGATCAGCAAGGCGGTCTGTTTGGAAAAATCCGAGAAAATGCGCTTGGCGATCAGCACCGCCGCATAGGCCGCACTCACCGGATGCGCACCGATCTCGGTATCGGTGCGCACTTTCTTGGCCACCGCAAAGCTGTGCTGGAACAGGCGCGTCAGCACCGGGCCGAGGGTTTTCTCGCTGAGTGCGGTGGCATAGGCCTGCTTCATCTGGCCGAGAATCTGCGGCTCGCCCACCACCAGCGAATCCAGCCCAGCCGCCACTCGGAGCGAATGCAGCACTGCGGAGTGATCGCGATGGACGAAGCTGTGCTGCTCTACCAAAGCCAGTTCTACCTCCCGTTCGCGCCGCCACCAGTCCTTGAGACGGGCTTCGTCCTCTGGCTCTGACACCGTCACGATTTCGGTACGGTTGCAGGTACTCAAGATCGCAGCCTCGCGCACACCCGCCAAGCCCTTCAGCCGCACGAGGGCGGCAGGGAGTTCTGCGTCGGTGAAAGCAAGCCGCCCACGCGCCTCGACCGGCGCGGTGTGGTGGCTCAAGCCCAGGGTGATGACGGCCATCTGGCTACCAAAGAGGGTGCTGTGTGTATGGGTGTCGCTGCGGCGGAAGAATGTTTTGGGGCAGTGCAAGGAAGCAAGGGCGCGCAATAGTGGTTCTATTGTGCGTCCTTAGTTGACGCAGCAATGCCCCAAAACAGTCCCGCCCCGGAGGGTTGCTGCCCAAAAAGCCGCCATGCAGCGTTAGCTAACCTCGACTTGGAACCACCAAGCCTTCGGTCAGCTGCCTTGCCTGGCGGCTTTTTGGGCAGCAACGCAGCGATACTCATACGCACAGCACCCTCTTCAAACCTCTCTATTTTCGGGCATTGGCACACAGTGCAACAAGCCGCTCTGCAGCTATGGCGTTAATATGCACAGGCTTTGGGCATAAGGCCCAAAGCCCTTAACGTTGCTGGTTGACCCTAAGTGTTCGACTCCCGCGCTGCCCCCTTGCCTGCCGCATTGCTGTATGCCGCTGGTGCCCTGTTGACACCGCTGACCGTGCTCGCGCGCGTGGAGAGCAGTGTTCAGGCTGAAAGCCAGCTGTCACCGCAGGCACAGGCGCAGTATCACGTCATGGCCGGCGAGATGGCCGCTGGCCGACAGTTGCCGGAAACCGCTGCCGAGGAGTTCCTGAAAGCCCTCAACTTCACGCCCGACGCCGCACTTGCCGCCCGCGCCACCGCATTTGCGCTGACGGCCCGACGCGATGACCTGGCGCTGAAGGCGGCACAGAAATGGCTCTCGATCGAAGACTCGTCGATGGACGCGCGCGAAGTCATCGCGCGGCTGTCGCTGAAAGCCGGCAACATCGCAGAGACCCGCGCACAGTGCGAGGCCATCATCAAGGGCCATCCCGGTGGCGAGGCTGATGGCCACCGCCACGTTGCGCTGGTGCTGGCGCAGGACAAGGAAAATGCGGCGGCAGCCCTGACACTGATGAAATCGCTGGTGGCGGAAAAACCGCAATCGGCCTCTGCCCAGCGCGCACTGGCGCTGCTGGCATTCCGCTTCGACGACATCCCCACTACCGAAAAAGCGGCGCGGGAGGCCCTGAGGCTGGCCCCCAAGGAGCGCGAATCCACCCTGCTGCTGGTGGCAGCGCTGGTCAAGCGGGGTGATATCGCCAGCGCCGACCAGGCCATCGCCCCACTGTTCGAGGGCAAGGCCAGCAATGACCTGCGCCTGGGCTACGCCAAGCTATTGATCGACGCCGGGCAGCGTCCCGCCGCCAAGGAGCAGATCCGGCAGGTGCTCAAGACCGATACCGCCAATATCGATGGCCATCTGGCGATGGGTCTGCTGCTGCTCGACGAGCGCGCGCCCGACCAGGCCGAACCGCACTTCACCCTGCTGCTCGAAAACACCGATCGCAAGGGCGATGCCGCCTACTACCTGGGCCGCATCGCAGAGATGCGCAAACAGCCCGGCACCGCACTGGCCTGGTACGAAAAAGTCAGTGCCGGCACCCAGGTGCTGGACGGCTTCGTGCGGCGCGCCCGCGTGCTGGCTGCGCTCAAGCGCATGCCGGAAGCGCGCGAACTGCTGGCCGCCCTGCGCGAGCAATACCCGCCGCTCTACAGCCGCCTGCTCGCCACCGAAGGCGAGCTGCTGCTGCAGGACAGTGCGCTGATCGAAGCCCTGAGCCTCTACGACACCGCGCTGAAGCAGCAGCCGGACGACGCCGAGCTGCTCTACGCACGTGCCCTGCTGCACGAGCGCATGAACCGCTTCGAGCTGGCCGAGGCCGACCTGCGCAAGGTCATCGCCGCCAATGCCGACGACAGCCGCGCCCTTAACGCGCTGGGCTATATGCTGACCCTGCATACCAACCGGGTTGACGACGCCGCCAAGCTCATCGCCAGGGCCTACGCACTGGAACCTGATGATCCCGCCATCCTCGACTCGATGGGCTGGGTGCAGTTCAAGCAGGGTAAACCCCGAGAAGCCCTGCTGTTGCTGCAAAAGGCGCACACCCTGCTGCCGGATGCCGAAGTGGCAGCCCATCTCGGCGAAGTGCTGTGGACGCTGGGTGAAAAGGACAAGGCCCGCAGCCTGCTGGAAGCCGCTGCACGGGAAGACACCGGCAACCGCGTGCTGCGCGACACCGTGCAGCGCCTGCTCAATACCCCCTGATGCGGTCGTTGATGCACCAGGGCTTGCGCGGCATCTGGCTCGCGGCTTTCATGCTGCTGGCTGGCTGTGCCGCGCTGCCCGAGGCATCGCCGGAAGTCGATGCAGCCAGCGTCGATGCCATCTGGACCGCAAGACAACAGCAACTCGCCGCAGTGAAAGGTTTCGAGCTGGGCGGTCGGGTGGCGGTGAAAGGCGGGGGACTCTCAGGTGCGCTGCACTGGCAGCAGGACGGCGAGCATTTCCGCTTGCGCATCGCAGGACCCTTCGGCGCCGGCGCACTGTCGATGGAAGGCACGGCTGCCCTAGTCAGCATCAAGGGCAAGGACATCGATCTCGTCACCACCGACCCGCAGCAAGTTCTGGCCGAGCGCACCGGCTGGCGGCTGCCGCTGGCGGCACTGCGCTGGTGGGTGCTGGGCCTGCCCGACCCGCACTCGCCCGCCGATATCACGCTGGATGCCGAAGGACGCGCCATCTCACTGCGACAAACCGACTGGCTGCTGCAATACAGCGATTACAGAAGCGGTACCACGCCCACTCTGCCCGGCCGCATCGAAGCCAGCCAGCAGACCGCTGCCGGTGAGTGGAAGGCCACCGTCGTGGTCGAAACCCTCAGGCTCAGCCCATGAGCCTGCCTGCCATCTGGCCTGCGCCGGCCAAGCTCAACCTGTTCTTGCATGTGCTCGGCCAGCGTCAGGACGGCTATCACCGTCTGCAGACGATGTTCCAGTTTCTCGACTACGGCGACGAGCTGAGTTTCGAGTTGCGACACGACGGAGTCATTGCACGACCCGAAGGGGCTGCGGACATACCTGCCGATGAAGATCTGGTGGTGCACGCTGCCCGCGCCTTGCAGTCGGCCAGCGGCTGCACGCGGGGGGCTAACATCCGGCTCCTCAAGCGCACGCCGATGGGGGCAGGTCTCGGCGGCGGCTCCTCCGATGCGGCGACCACGCTGGTCGCACTCAACCAGCTGTGGTGTACCGGGCTTGACACCCATGCCCTGGCCGCACTTGGCCTCAAGCTGGGTGCCGATGTACCGGTGTTCGTGCGCGGCGAGGCGAGCTGGGCCGAAGGCATTGGTGAAATCCTCACCCCAGTGACCTTGCCCGAACCTTGGTATGCGGTGATCGCGCCGGATGTGCATGTGGCCACTGCCGCGATATTTTCAGCCCCTCAACTCAAGCGCGACCATGCGCCCATCAGCCTCGACGACTACCAGCGCGGTGCGGGCGTCAACGACTGCGCACCAGTGACCTGCGCGCTGTATCCGGAGGTGGCGGCTGCACTCGGCTGGCTGAGTCGCGCAGCGCCCGCGCGGATGTCAGGCACGGGCGGTGCGGTATTCGCCGAGTTTCCGGATCAGCGGGCAGCGCGTGCTGCCATCGAGGGCATCCCCAGAAATTGGCGCGGATTTGCCGCGCGCGGACTGAATGTCTCGCCCCTCGCAGCCATTGATCCGGGGCGCCGGATCAATCCCTGAGCTTTTTGTTGTCGGCGCGCCAAGTGCCCCTTATCGAGACAAGTTTCATCTCCGACATGGATTTCCCTTGCGGCAGCAGGGTGGCGCAACGATAATCCGCGCGCTTTGATTGCTGGGGTGTAGCCAAGTGGTAAGGCAGCTGGTTTTGATCCAGCCTACCGGTGGTTCGAATCCATCCACCCCAACCAATACTTAAGCCGCTTACAGCTTAAGTATTGGTTGGTGCCGGTCATCATTTCTGCGCCTCGGCCAAGCCCACGGCTTGTCCTCCCTGGCTGAGTTTCTTTCTCTCGATTCAGGCTCACAACACTCGAAGGATCGCCCCGCATGGCCGACACCCAGCTGATGCTCTTCTCAGGCAATGCTAACCGCAAGCTGGCATTGGACATCGCCAACTACCTGAAGATGCCGCTGGGTCAGGCTACGGTCGCCAAGTTCTCCGATGGGGAAATCCACATCGAGCTGCTGGAGAATGTGCGCGGCAGCGATGTATTCGTGATCCAGCCCACCTGCGCGCCCACCAACGACCATCTCATGGAGTTGTGCATGATGCTGGACGCGCTGGAGCGCTCCTCCGCGCGCCGCATCACGGCGGTCGTCCCCTATTTCGGTTACTCGCGGCAGGATCGCCGCATCCGCTCCGCGCGCGTGCCGATCTCGGCCAAGGTGGTCGCCGACATGGTGGTCGCATCGGGTGCGGATCGCGTCATCACGGTCGACCTGCACGCCGAACAGATCCAGGGTTTCTTCGATGTCGCGGTGGACAACATCTACGCCTCGCCGATCCTGCTCGGCGATATCTGGCGGCAGAACTACCAGAACGTCATCGTCGTCTCTCCGGATGTTGGTGGTGTGGTGCGCGCCCGTGCATTGGCCAAGCGCCTCGACGATGCCGATCTCGCCATCATCGACAAACGCCGCCCGCGTCCCAACGAGTCGAAGGTGATGAACATCATCGGCGACGTGCGCGGCAAATGCTGCGTGATGATCGACGATCTGGTCGATACCGCCGGCACGCTCGGCAAGGCAGCCGATGCGCTGAAGGAGGCCGGAGCCGTCAAGGTGGTGGCCTACGTCACCCACGCGGTGCTGTCCGGCAATGCCGTCCACAACATCGTCAATTCCAGTCTCGATTCGCTGGTAGTGACCGACACCATCCCGCTGGCACCCGATGCGGCGGCCTGCCCGAAGATCCGGCAGCTGTCGATTGGCGCCCTGCTTGCCGAAACCATCCGCCGTGTCAGTGCGGAAGAATCCGTCAGCACGCTCTACGACGACTAAAGTCCACAAAAGTCGTTTTACTGACATCCAGCCGTAGCGCACGCTATGGGGTGAGTGGCACTCCACACTCAAAACGCCTAAACTTCGCGCCCTTTCGCCTGGTCGCGGGCGAAAGTTTCACCACTTTTCTGGAGTCTCACCATGAAACAAAACTTCGTCGTCAAAGCCGAAGCCCGTCAGGATGCAGGCAAGGGTGCGAGCCGCCGCCTGCGTCACCAGGGCAAGGTTCCCGCAGTGCTCTATGGTGGCAATGATGCCGCCCAGACGCTCGCCATCAATGCCAATGATCTCAAGAACCACCTCAAGTCCGAGGCGTTCTACAACGCCATCCTGAAGCTGGAACTGGATGGCAAGCAGCAGCAGGTCGTGCTCAAGGATTTGCAGCGCCATCCCGCGCGCAGCGAGGACATCCTGCATCTCGACCTCTACCGCATCCTCGCCGACCGGCTCTTGAAGCGCCATATCCCAGTGCATCTCATCGGTTATGAGAACTCGCCCGGCATCAAGCTCGAAGGCGGCAAGCTGGAGCATCTGCACAACGATGTCGAAGTCGAGTGCCTGCCCAAGGATCTGCCGGAATACATCGAGATCGACTGCTCGGCAATGAAGCTGAACGACACCATCCACCTCTCGCAGCTGGTGATGCCCGAAGGCGTGAAGCTGGTCGGCCTGCTGCGCGGCCACGATGACGGCGTTGTCGCCATCCACGCCCCCAAGCAGCCGGCTGAAGAAGTGGTTGCCGACGCCGCTGCGGCGACCACCGAAGTGCCGGCCGCCAACCAAAAGGCCCCGGCTGCTGCTGCCGCGCCGGCTGGCAAGGACGGCAAGGCTGCACCGGCTGGCAAGGATGCAAAACCGGCTGCCGCACCCGCCAAGAAGAAGTAGTCTTTCTTCCGCCGCATCAAAATCCCGTCCGTCCATCATTGGCCGGGCGGGATTTTTATTTGAGCCATGCCAAACACCTCACCCATCCTCATCGCTGGCCTCGGCAACCCCGGCCCCGACTACGCCCAGACCCGCCACAACGCGGGTTTCTGGTTTGCGGATGCCGTGGCCGATCGCTACAAGGGCGCGTGGAAGGTCGACAGCAAGTTTTTCGGCGAGACCTCGCGCGTCAAGATCGAGGGCGTCGACGTGCTACTGCTCAAACCCTCGACTTTCATGAATCGCAGCGGGCAGTCGGTGCAGGCGATGATGAACTTCTACAAGCTGTCAGCCGATGCCCTGCTCGCCGCCCACGACGAACTCGACATGCCCGCAGGCCAGGTGCGCCTTAAGCTCGGCGGCGGTCACGGCGGCCACAACGGGCTGCGAGACATCCACAAACCCCTGGGTGATGGCTATCGTCGCCTGCGCGTCGGCATCGGTCATCCGGGCAACAAGAACCTGGTGCTGAATTACGTGCTCGCACGACCCTCGAAGGCCGACGAACAGCTGATCCGCACCGGCATCGACAATGCCGTCAACGCCCTGCCCGTCTGGCTCAGCCAGACTTGGGAGAAGGCGATGAACCAACTCCACACCTCCTAACGAATCGAGCAAACACCATGGGCATCAAGTGCGGCATCGTCGGTCTCCCCAACGTGGGCAAGAGCACCCTCTTCAATGCGCTCACCAATGCGCAGAACGCGGCGGCGGAGAACTACCCCTTCTGCACCATCGACCCCAACACCGGCATCGTGCCGGTACCGGATGCGCGCATGGCGGCACTCGCCGCTATCGTCAAGCCGCAGAAGATGCAGTACGCCACCGTCGAGTTCGTGGACATCGCGGGCCTGGTCGCCGGTGCCAGCAAGGGTGAGGGTCTTGGCAACCAGTTTCTCGCTCACATTCGCGAATGCGATGCCGTCGCCCACGTCACCCGGTGCTTCATCAACGACGACATTATCCATGTCGCCAATAGTGTCGACCCGATCCGCGACATCGAGATCATCAATACCGAACTTGCCCTCGCTGACCTGGATAGCGTCACCAAGGCCATCGACCGCAACGCCAAACTGGTGCGCGCCGGCAACAAGGACGCCGCCGCCAAGCAGGAGTTGCTCGTCAAGTTGCAAGCGCACCTGAACGAAGCCAAGGCCGTGCGTGCGCTCGCGCTGACCACGGACGAGAAGCTCGCCATCCGCGACATGATGCTGATCACCGCCAAGCCTGCGCTCTACATCGCCAACGTCGATGAGGCGGCACTCAAGAACGGCAACGCCCTGCTCGACAAGGTCAAAGCCTATGCCGCTGCCGAGGGCGCGCAGGTGGTGCCGGTGTGCGCCGCCATCGAGGCCGAGATCGGCCAGCTCGACGAGGCCGACAAGAAGAGCTTCCTGGAAGACCTGGGACTTGCAGAGCCGGGCCTGAACCGCGTGATCCGCGCCGCCTACGAACTGCTCGGCCTGCAAACCTACTTCACCGCCGGCGTGCAGGAAGTGCGCGCTTGGACGGTGAAAGTCGGTGCGACCGGCCCGCAGGCCGCTGGCGTGATCCACACCGATTTCGAGAAAGGCTTCATCCGTGCAGAGGTCATCGCCTACACCGATTTCATTCAGTACAACGGCGAAGCGGGTGCGAAAGAAGCTGGCAAGTGGCGGCTGGAAGGCAAGGACTACATCGTCAAGGAAGGCGATGTGATGCACTTCCGCTTCAACGTCTAGGGCAGATTGCGGATACCGGCGGCGACATGGCCGGTGGGGGCGAATTCGGCGGCGGAATCGCAATGCCGGGTCTGGTCATCAAAGAAAAAATCCGGCTCGAACTCGCGCAGGAAGACACCCTTGTCGAGTCCGCCCAGAAACATCGCCTCGTCCACTTCCAGTCCCCAGTCCAGCAGCGTGCGGATCGCGCGCTCATGCGCCGGTGCACTGCGCGCCGTCACTAGTGCCGTGCGCAGACGGATGGGTGCGACTGCGCCGCCCGCCCTTTGCAGGCGGTGCAGGGCCTCGAGCAGCGGCTTGAAGGGGCCGGGCGGCAAGGGCATGGCGAGCTTGGCCGCCTCGTGGGCCTGGAAGGCATCCAGACCCTCGCGCTGGAACACTTCTTCGGCCTCATCTGAAAACAAGACTGCATCGCCGTCGAAAGCGATACGGATTTCGTCAGGGTGCTGGCCCGCAGCACGCGCTGATTCTGGGTAGACCCGCGCGGCGGGAAAACCCGCAGCCAGCGCATCACGCACATCCGCCTCGTTCATCGACAAAAAAAGATTCGCCTTGAGCGAGCGCAGATAGCGGAACGGCGACTGCCCGCGCGTGAACACCCCACGCTCGATAGCCAGCCCATGCGCCTTGGCCGAGCGATACACGCGCAAGCCTGAGACAGGGTCATTGCGAGAGAGAATCACCACTTCAACGCGCTGTGCCTCGGCAGTATTGAAGGCCAGCAGCTTCTGCACCAAGGGGAAGGCCACACCGGGCTTGGCCGGCACATCCAGCCGCGCCAGCTGCAGCTGCATGTAGGCACGATCGTTGGTCTGCTCGAAGTGACGGTTCTCTTCCTCGAAGTCGAACAGCGCACGCGAGGAGAGTGCGACCACCAGCTTGCCTTCGAGTGTTGCGGCCATGCGGAAGCTCCTTTCTCACGAATCACAGCAAAAACGGCTGTCGTTGATAGCCCCACGCCCAACGGAAAAAGCCCCGCATTGCGGCGGGGCCTTTGATTCCGGTGGTTGGGAGACTAGGGCTCGAACCTAGATAAACAGTGTCAGAGACTGTTGTCCTACCATTAGACGATCTCCCACCGGCAAACCTTGGGAGAACCTGCGGCGCCGATGATAAGTCAGCACCGCAGGCGTCTGCATTAACGCTTGGAGTACTGCGTGCCGCGGCGGGCCTTGTGGAAGCCGACCTTCTTGCGCTCAACTTCGCGGGCATCGCGGGTAACGAGGCCGGCCGCGCGCAGGGCGGGGCGCATGGCTTCGTCGTAGTCGATCAGCGCGCGGGTGATGCCGTGACGCACAGCGCCGGCCTGGCCGGAAGGGCCTCCGCCTTCGACGGTGATCAGGAAGTCGAAGCGGGTGAGCGCATCGACGGTTTCCAGCGGCTGGCGCACCAGCATCTGGGAAGTTTCGCGCGGGAAGTATTCCGGCACGGTCTTGTCGTTGATGGTGATCTGGCCGGTGCCGGCGCGCAGGAACACGCGGGCGGAGGCGGTTTTACGGCGACCAGTGCCGTAGTTCTGCTGGATGGGAGTCTTAGCCATGTTCGTATGCCTTAGATAGTGAAGGTCTTGGGCTGCTGCGCGGTGTGCGGATGATCCGTACCGGCATAGACCTTGAGCTTGCGGAACTGGGCGTAGCCCAGCGGGCCTTTCGGCAACATGCCCTTCACGGCCTTTTCAAGCGCGCGCTCGGGGTGCTCGGCCAGCATCTCGCCCAGCGTCGTGGACTTGATGCCGCCCGGGTGCTGGCTGTGGCGCCAGTAGACCTTGCCATCCAGCTTGTTGCCGGTGGTGCGCACCTTTTCGGCGTTGATGACGACGATGTAGTCGCCCACGTCCATGTTGGGGGTGAACTCGGGCTTGTGCTTGCCGCGCAGGCGGCGGGCGATTTCGCTGGCCAGGCGGCCGAGCACGAGGCCGTCGGCATCCACGATGTACCAGTCGCGTTTTGCAGTCTCGCCGTTGTAGAAAACGGTGGACGTTGTGAAGACCGTAGACATGGTCTGTTTAACTCCGATTGTGAGGCCCGATATCGCTTTGAGGGCTAGTAGTTGTTCAGTGGCGTGCAGCTGCCACCTCGTTCCGCACGCAAGTCCAAATAAAGCTGACTTGTTTGCGGGCGCGAAGGGTAAAGGCCACTCGGCACAAAAGCAAGTGCGGCCCAGCGGCAAGCGCGGCCGGGCTAATTGATGCCGAAATTGATCTTGGCCTCGAGATTGGTGCGCGAATCGGCATTGTTCAATGCCTCTTCGAGGTCGATCAGGCCATCGGTGTAGAGCTTGTAGAGCGAGTTGTCGAAGGTGAGCATGCCGCGATCCGAGCTGTTCGCCATCGCCTCCTTCACCTCCTCGATCTTGTGGTTGAGGATGAGATCGGCGATGTAGGGGGTGTTGACCATCACCTCCACGGCCGCCGTGCGGCGGCCATCCTTGCGGCGCACCAGGCGCTGGCTGACGATGGCGCGCAAGGTCATCGACATATCCATGTAGAGCTGGTCACGCAACTCATCCGGATAGAGATTGATAATGCGTTGCAGGGCCTGGTAGGCGTTGTTGGCGTGCAGGGTACTGATGGCAAGGTGACCGGTGTTGGCTAGCTGGATCACCGCATCCATGGTCTCGCGCACCCGCACCTCGCCGATCAGGATCGCATCCGGTGCCTCGCGCAAAGAGCTTTTCAATGCCCGCGCATAACTTTCGGTATCGGTGCCCACCTCGCGCTGGTTGATGATGCTGCGCTTGTTGGGGTGGATGTACTCGATCGGGTCTTCGATGGTGAGGATGTGACCCGCCGCATTGTCGTTGCGGTGGTTGACCATCGCCGCCAGCGTGGTGGATTTGCCGGAACCGGTCGCACCCACCATCAAAATCATGCCGCGCTTCAGCATGATGAGGTCTTTCAGCACCTCCGGCACGCCGAGTTTCTCGATGGTGGGGATCTCAGCCTTCACGTAGCGCAGCACCATGGCCATACTGCTGCGTTGGGTGAACACATTGACGCGGAAACGCCCCAAGCCCCCGGCATCGGTGGCGAGGTCGATCTCGAGATGGCTTTCAAGATACTGCTGCTGCTCCGGCGTGAGGATGCTCCCGACCAGTTCGCGGATCAGCGAGTTGGTCATCAGCGTCTTGCCCACCGCCAGCATCTCGCCCTCGATCTTGAGCATTGCCGGCGCATTGCTGGTGAAGAAGATGTCAGAAGCGTTTTTTTCGACCGCCAGTTTCAGGTACGGCAGGATTTTGAGCATGGTCTCTCTCAGCGACGCAACAGGGTGGCTTTGTCCTCTTCCTGCATCGACAGGCTTTTAACTGCGGGGTCGTCGAGCAGGTTCTGCCGCGCCCGCTTGGATTCGAGCTTCACCTTCAAGCGCAGTTCGTTCTGGCTGTCGGCATTGCGCAGGGCTTCATCGAAGTTGATGAGGCCCTCCTCAAACAGTTTGAACAGGGCCTGGTCGAAGGTGATCATGCCCTGCTCGTTGCTGCGTGCCATCACGCCCTTGATCTCGTGTACCTCGCCCTTGAAGATGAGGTCGGAAATCAGCGGCGAGTTGAGCAATATCTCGATGGCAGCACAACGTCCGCCGCCCTCTTTGCGCACCAGGCGCTGCGAGATGATCGACTTCAGGTTGAGCGAGAGATCCATCAGGAGCTGCTCGCGCTTTTCCTCCGGGAAGAAATTGATGATGCGGTCAAGCGCCTGGTTGGCCGAGTTGGCGTGCAGTGTGGCCAGTACGAGGTGGCCGGTTTCGGCGAAATTCACCGCGTATTCCATCGCCTCCTTGGTGCGGATCTCGCCGATCAGGATCACGTCGGGCGCTTGGCGCAGGGTGTTCTTCAGCCCCGCCTCCCAGCTGTTGGTGTCGGTCCCCACTTCGCGCTGGGTGATGATGCAACCAAGGTGCGGGTGCACGTATTCGATGGGATCTTCCAACGTGATGATGTGGCCTTTCGAGTTCTTGTTGCGGTAGCCGATCATTGCCGCCAGCGAAGTCGATTTGCCCGACCCCGTACCGCCGACCATCAGCACCAGGCCGCGCTTGGTCATCACCACATCCTTGAGCACTGGCGGCAGCCCCAGTTTTTCGAAGTCCGGGATATTGGTCTCGATGGTGCGCAGCACGCCACCGACGCGGTTCTGCTGCACGAAGGCATTGACACGGAAGCGTCCGATGGTGGGGGGTGCGATCGCAAAGTTGCACTCGTTGGTCGCCTCGAAATCCTTCACCTGCTTGTCGCTCATCAGCGCCCGCATCAGCATCGCCGAGTTTTCAGGCGTGAGCGCCTTGTCCATCACCGGCATGATCGCGCCGTCGGCCTTGATGGCGGGCGGAAATCCCGCCGTGATGAACAGGTCGGAGCCATTACGCTCCTTCATCAGGCTCAACAGCTGCTGGATCAGCTTGATGGCGGCTTCGCGTTCCATACGGATCTCCTAGGTGACCGCGAAGGTGCGCGGATCGGCCGACTTCGCACGGGCTTCGTTGAGATCACAGACACCACGTTTGACCAGGTCTTTCAAGCACTGGTCGAGCGTCTGCATGCCGTCCTTGTTGCCGGTCTGGATCGCCGAATACATCTGCGCGATCTTGTTCTCACGGATCAGGTTACGAATGGCCGGCGTGCCGATCATGATCTCGTGCGCAGCCACGCGACCACCGCCCTTTTTCTTCAGCAGACTTTGCGAGATCACCGCGCGCAGCGACTCCGACATCATCGCCCGCACCATTTCCTTTTCTGCGGCCGGGAACACATCGACGATGCGATCCACCGTCTTGGCGGCGGAGGAGGTGTGCAGTGTGCCGAACACCAGGTGTCCGGTTTCCGCGGCGGAGAGCGCAAGGCGGATGGTTTCCAGATCGCGCATTTCACCGACCAGAATCACGTCGGGGTCCTCGCGCAATGCCGAGCGCAGCGATTCGTTGAAGCCCAGCGTGTCGCGGTGCACCTCGCGCTGGTTGATCAGGCATTTCTTGCTGGGATGCACGAACTCGATCGGATCCTCGATGGTGAGGATGTGGCCGTGCTCGTTCTCGTTGATGTAATCGACAATCGCCGCCAGCGTGGTGGACTTGCCGGAACCGGTCGGCCCGGTCACCAGCACGATGCCGCGTGGGGTGTTGGCGATGTCCTTGAAAATGGCAGGCGCCTTGAGGTCATCCAGCGAGAGAATCTTGGACGGAATGGTGCGGAACACCGCACCCGCGCCACGCGACTGGTTGAAGGCATTGACGCGAAAGCGGGCGAGGCCGGGGATCTCGAACGAGAAGTCGGTCTCCAGGAACTCGTCCCAGGCCTTGCGCTGCTTGTCGTTCATGATGTCGTAGACCATGTCGTGCACGGTCTTGTGATCGAGCGGCGGCAGGTTGATGCGCTTCACATCGCCATCGACGCGGATCATCGGCTCGATGCCTGCGGAGAGGTGCAGATCGGAAGCCTTCTGCTGCACGCTGAACGTGAGCAGCTGCGAAATATCCATCGCCATCGTGTCGTCCCTTGTGTTGTTCTGATGGCCCGGACGTTAGCCACAAAGCCCGTTGGCGGCAAGGCGGCGCGTCACAATACCGCCATGTCCCTTGCTGATCGCCTTACCGCACTTCACTGCCGCATCGCCGCCGCCGCGCTGGCTGCCGGGCGCGAGGCCTCTGTCGTGCGCCTGCTGGCGGTTTCCAAGACCCTGCCGGCCGAGCGGCTGCGCGAAGCCTATGCGGCCGGTCAGCGAGCTTTCGGCGAAAGCTATGTGCAGGAGGCACTGGCCAAGCAGCTGGCACTCGGCGACCTCGCCATCGAGTGGCACCACATCGGCCCGGTGCAGTCGAACAAAACCGCTGCGCTGGCAGCGCACTTCGACTGGGTGCAGGGAGTAGATCGCCTCAAGATCGCCGAGCGGCTGTCGGCACAGCGGCCTGCCGGCCTGCCGGCACTCAACATCTGCATCCAGGTCAACATCTCCGGCGAGGAGAGCAAGTCTGGCTGCGTGCCCGAGCAAGTGCCGCTGCTGGCCGAGTCCATTGCCGCCCTGCCGGCTTTGAGGCTGCGTGGGCTGATGGCGATTCCGGCCCCGGCCCGTCCTGGCGAAAACCTGCACCTGCCCTTTCGCCAGCTTGCAAGCCTCTTCGCTGCCCTCTGCCAGGCTGGCCATGCGCTCGACACACTGTCGATGGGCATGTCAGACGATTTCGAGACGGCCATTGCTGAAGGCTCGACACTGGTGCGGCTTGGCTCGGCACTGTTCGGTGTGCAGCGCTTTCGCAGTCACCGCGCTGAACCGCTAGATTAAGGTGCAAATCAACGCTGGCAGGGGGCGCCACATGGCTTGGAGGCAAGGGCAGCACTGGCTGCTGCTGGCAGTCTGGGCCGTGCTGGCCTGGACGCTGCTGCGCCCAGCGAGCCTGGTCAACGACTGGAGCGGCTGGCGCCAGGCCGATACCCAGACCATCGCGCTCAATACCCTCAGGCCAGAGGCAAGCCCGAACGTGCCGCTGGTCAACTGGGGCGGGCCGGTGCCGACGGCCGCCGAAACCGAGTTTCAGCTCTACACCCTGGCGACGGCTGTGCTGCTTGCCTTCGCGGGTGATGCCGAATGGCCGGGGCAGCTGGTCTCCCTGCTCGCACTGCTGTTCGCGGCTGCGGTGCTGCATGGCTGGCTGGCTGAACGTTTCGGCCGGCCTGTGGCGCTGGCGGGCATGCTGCTGTTCCTGCTGTCGCGGCCGGCGCTGTTCCTGGGTACCAGTGTCAAGCCGGATGGCCTGGCGCTGGCCTGCTTCGTACTCGGCTGGGTGGCTTTCGACCGCTGGCGGCGTGACGGTGGCCACGGCCTGTGGTTCTGCTGGGTTGCGGCCACAGCGCTGGCAGGGCTGCTGAAAGTGACCAATCTGCAACTCGGCATCGCGCAGTTCCTGCTGCTGGCGCTGGCCGGCCGGCAGCGTCTGGCCGATCCCTGGCTGTGGGCGGGCTGGACACTGGTGCTGGCCGCCAATGGCTGGCAGCTGGCTCACGGCACGGCCATCCGCGAGGCGACCGGCCTCACCTTCGGCATCACGGGTGTGGGCGACAGCAAGTTTCCGGCACTCGCAGATCTGTTCCGGCCGGGCCACTACCTGGCTCTGGTGCGGATGAGCCTACTGTGGGGACTCATGCCGCTCGGCCTCATGGCACTGCTGTGGACAGCCTGGCAGCGGCGCTGGTCCGCAACGCTGCCGGCACTGGCGGTGGCGCATGGCATCGCCCTCGTCATCGCCCTGCGCTACACCACCCAGGAACATCTGGGTTCGCACTATCACGCGCCAGCGGCGTTGCTGGCAGCGGAAGCCCTGGCCCTGGCGATGGCAGGGCGCACGCTCAGCCGTCCCAGTCTGGCCATGCTGCTGCTGGCCCTGGCGGTGGGTGGGGTGTTCAACCTGCACAGCCGCCTGCAGCTGGGGCGCGAGGCGCAGGGTGCCGAGCTTGAGGTCCTTGCCACCGAGCTGGCCCCCTGGGTTGCACGCGGCGATCCGGCGGTGATCCGCAGCCCGGCCGCGGCCGAAACCGTGGGCTTTCAGCGTGGCACCAACAATTTCGAGGATCCGCGCCTGTTCTACCTGCTGCGCACATCGGGCTGGAGCCTGCCGGTCGACCGGGTGGCCGCTGGCGAAGTCGCGCGCCTGAAAGCCGCCGGTGCCCGCTGGTGGATCGAGCCGCAAGGCCCGTTCTGGGCCGAAGCCCCGGCGCAGTGGGCCGCGCTTGATGCCCTCGGCGCACCCGTGTACGTCTCGTCGCGGGTAAAGCTGTGGCGGCTGGCCCCCTGAAATGAAAAGCCTCGATGCCCGCCGTCGCCGCAGCCTTCTGGCATTGTCGCTGGCGGCCATGTTGGCCTATTTCATCGCTGCCGCCGCCGTCGATGCACAGCGTCTGCTCGACGGCCTTTCGGCACTCGGCAGCGCCGGCATTGGCGGCGTGCTGGCGCTCTCGCTGCTCAACTACGGGCTGCGCTATCTGCGCTGGGCTGCCTATCTGGCCGCCCTC